>CAZPJD010000226.1:0-15435 GCA_964586775.1 uncultured bacterium
CGACGCCGCGGCGATGCCGAGCTTGCGCCGTCCGGCGAGCACCGCGCCCGAGGTGACGACGACGATCTCGCGCCCGGCCTCGCGCGCCGCGTGGATCTCGCGGGCGAGCCCCGCCACCACGGCGACGTCGAGGCCGTCGTCGCGACCGGCGAGCACGTTGGACCCGAGCTTGACGACCACGCGCCGCGATTTGCTCGCTCGTTCTCTCATTCGTGGCTATCCAGTTCCTTTTTGGGGGCGCGAATCATACCCGACGTGAAGCCCGTTTTCCATTGCGTCGACGAACGTCGCCGCGTCAGTCGATCCACCGCCACGCGTTAGTCGATCCACCGCCGCAGGGCCGCGATCACCGGCGCGACCTCGATCTCGTTCATGCAGGTGTGATGATCGCAGCGGCCTTTGTAGCACGGTGCGCACCACGGGGCGGAGACGATCTTCTCGCCGCGTCCGTACAGATGTACCTCCTGCGGGCAGGTGGGGCCGAAAAGAGCGACCACGGGCACACCCTGCGCGACGGCAAGGTGCATGGCGAGCGTATCGACGCACGCCAGCGCGCGCATGTTGCCGACGATGGCGGCGAATTCGCGCACGGTGTGGTGAGTGCGCGCGTCGAGGCCGACCCCCGCCAGGGCGACGATCCGCGCGTTGCGTTCGGTTTCGTCGCGCCCGCCGAGCGCGATCGGGGTCATGCCGATCTCGGCGTGGATCGCGCGCATCAGCTCCGCGGTCTGAGGCTCCGAAAGGCGTTTGGTGGCGAACACCGGTCCCGCGCCCGTGTTGACGCCGATGTACGGACCCGGACCGAGCGAGGCGAGGTACGCGGCGGTCGTCTCGCGCTCGGCGTCGGTCACGCCGATGCGCACGGGCTCGTCGCAAAACGCAAAACCCACCGCTTCGAAGATGATCTCCTGATAGGTCTTGGTGTTTTCGAGAAACTTCAGCGGATCGTCGAGGCCGAGGCGCAGCGCGTACTCCCCCTCGGGGCCGCAAATGCCGAGCGTGCCCCACGGCGTCATCGTGAAGCCCCACTTCGCGGCGGCGTTCACGCGGGCGGCGAGGGCGATGGCACGCGGTTCCTTGTCCAGGCAATACACCGCGTCCCACGTTTGCGCGGCGAGGATGTCGGCGTTCGTCGGGGTCATCTCGATCACGCGGTCGATGCCCTCGACCCCGGAAAGCAGCGGCGCGGTGATGGCGTCGACGATCCACGTCACGTGAGACATCCCGTGGCGCGCGCGAATCGGGCCGACGATCGGCGTCGTGCGGATTACGTCGCCCATCGCCGCGAGTTTGATGACCAGAATCCGCGCGCCCATCGGGCTATACTCGGGGCAGCCGTCGCACAGGCGGCGGAATCGGCACGGCTTTTCGCCGACGTAGTGGCGGCAGTCGAAGTGGATCACGGTCTTGGTTTCGAGAAAACTCACTCGTCGCTCCAGAGCGTTTTTCCATCCATCGGCGAAACGGCGGTTACGCCGAAATGACGAAGGATCGAAGGCGCGAGATCGCGCAGGCAAGGGTTTGGCGTGGCGATAGCGCGGGGCAAAATCAAAATACCCGGGATGAGTTCGGGATCGACCCCGCAGTGGTCGGCGCGCCAGTGCGTGTCGTTGTCCGCGAGCGCGGCAGTGCCGAGTCCCCCGAGCGACGAGACCCAGTCGGTGCGATAGCCCGGCTCGTAGCAAACCACCAGATCCCCGGCGCGATCCAGCGCGTGTCCCCAGTAGAGCCGTTTCGATTCGAGCACGCGGCGGATCACCGGCGCGCCCGACGCGGGATCGCGCCACGCGGTCAGCTTTTCGATGAGCTCGGCGGTGAGTTCGCGCGCGGGTTTGCCCGGCGCGACGATGCCGTCCGGCTCGCGGCCTTCGAGATTCAGGTAGATCTTCGAGAGCCCGGCGGCGTACGCGCGGGTGCGCGACCAGTCCACGCCCGCCCAGAAGACGCCGCCCTGAAGCGACGCGAGATCGGGATCGCCGGACGCGACATCCGCGACGAGATAGCCATTCTCGAGAAGCCAGCGATTGAGGTTGACGCGCCGCCGCCAGGGGGCGAAGCCGTGATCGCTCGCGACCCAAATTTCGGCCTCGGGGAAATGCGTGCGCACCGCGCCGACGAAGGCGTCGAAACGCACCAGCACGCCCGCGAGCGCGGCGGCGACTTCCGGGCTTGCCGTGTCGCCGAACCCCGCGTGCGCCGTTCGATCGAAAAGCTCGTGGTTGGCGATGACGAGATCGAACGACGGATCGGCCAGCACATCGAAGACCATCGACTCAAAATCGGCGGCCGAGCGCGACGCGAGATCGAAGAATGCGTCGAAGGACACGCGTCCGCGCGCGTGCAGCAGGTTTGGCTCGGGCCAACCCGCCGCGGGGGTGGGCGGCGTGCGCGACGCGCGTTCGCGTGCCCAGGCGAGCGGACGCACCGCGCCGAGGCGTTCGTCGTCGAAGCGCGCCCAGATGGGCGTGAGCGTGATGACGGGATCGTCGACGCTCCCGCTGACGTGCACCGCCGCGAGGCCGCGCCCGCCGGGCGAATCGACCGCGAGCCACGGGCTGAACCGATCGAACGGCAGTTCGACCGTGTTCCACCACCACGACCCGCCCGTGAGACGCAGTCGTTGCGCCACCGTCGCGCCGAGCGGCGTTTCGATGTCGAGCATCAGGCTCTCGCCGTCGCGCCGCCATGCGCGCTCGCGCGTGCCGAACAGATCGCCCGTGCCGCCCGTGCGCGTGAACACCTGCGCGAGGCCCCACGAGCCTCCCGCGTCGGGTACGCCGAGCCCGCCGACGACCAGATCGGCCCCGACCGGCGGCGGGAATGCGCCCGGCACGCGGATGAGCGCGCTGCGCACACCCGCGCGGGCGAGCGGCTCGCACAGCGTCGGCGCGGCGAGCGCGTTGCGAAAACCCGACTCGGTGCGTTCGTAGAGCGAAACCGCGGGCATGCGCGTCGCGGCGTCGCGATGCAAAAAGTCGAAGATGCCGTGCTTGCCGGGGTTGCAGCCGGTCAGCACCTCGGCAAAGGCGACCGGCGACTCGGCGGGAAACGACGTGGCGAGCGGCGCAACGGTGCCGCCGCGCGCAAGCGCCGCCAGGTTCGGCAACTGCCCCGCGTCGAGAATCGTGCGCGTGAACGCGTAGTCCGCGCCGTCGAGAAAGAGGACGAAGAGTCGTTTCGTCATGGAAATTCCGAGGGCGCATTGTGCGGCGAAACGCGCGCGCGGGGCAAGGCGGACCGCTCCCTGCGCCACGTCATGGCGCGACGCCAGCGCTGCGGCTTGAATCGCGCGCGCTCGGTCGTATGTTGGACATGCATCATGAAGGAGTGCGCCGATGGCTGGAGAGATCGTTTTCGCGGTGTACAAGCCGCGCGAGGGCAAGGAGATCGAACTCAAAATGGCGCTCAAGCGCCACCTGCCGACGCTGCGACAGCAGGGCTACGCGACGCTGCGTCCGCCGCTGTTCCTGAAGTCGACGCAGGACGGGACCTACATCGAGATCTTTCAATGGGTTTCGGAAGAGGCGATGAAGCAGGCGCACGACGATCCGAAGGTGCGCGAAGTCTGGGACGCCATCGAGGCCGCCGCCGAGATCCGCACGCTCGCCGACCTCGCGGAAGCCAATACGCCGTTTCCGATGTTTCAGGTGGTGCAGGGCGTCGTGTGCAACTAGGGCAAGACGCCGATTCGCGTCCACGCCTCGCCCGGGGCAACCGGCCGCCGAACGCCCCGCACCCGCTCCGACGCGCCCGCGCGTTGAAATTGCGAGCGATGACTGATGAAAGGGCCGCCCCTGAGCAATACGCCTTCATGCCGCGACGAGAGCGAACCATCCTTTCAACTCTTTCCGGGGCTGCTTGGCCCGTCAGTTGTTGGACCGCACTTTCGAGAGTTTCCGGGTTCCGAGGAAAGTGGCACGACGGTCCGGTGGTGCTTCGCTACGCCGCGGAATTTACCGTCCAAGCTCCGCGCCAGTATCGAGCACGGCGTGGAATATTCGCAGGTCCTTGCGGACCATCACCTTGCGGAAGCGTTTCTCGCGTTCCGGCTGCGTTGTCGCGCACCGGCGCATCACCATCGCCCTTCGCGTCCACGCCGCGCTGTATCGGGCCCTGATGGCGGTCGTCGCGAAGACCGGCGTGCGAAAACGCGACGGAAGGCTCCGTCGCGCCGGTGACGCGCTTCGGCGTTGTCGCTGGACCGGGATTCGTCAGAGCCCCTTGAGCTTCGTGAGCGCGCTTCGCGCCTCGCCCGCGTAGGAACCGCCCGGGTTTCGCGCAAGGTAAGCCTCGTACGCCGCGATGGCGTTTCCCGTGCGTCCCGCGCGCGATTCGAGCGAGCCGATCCAGTACCACGCCTCGTCGCTGCCCGCCGCGGACGCGCGCTTGGCCGCCTCCAGCGCGCCGGTCGGATCGGTGTCCGCCACCCACCGCGCCTTGGTGAGCAACAGAGACGCGTTGGGGCGCAGGGCGATCGCCTGATCGAGCTGCGCGGCGGCCTCCGCCGTGCGCCCGTCGTTTCGCAAACGCACGGCCGTCTGGTAGTACTGCGTAAAGGCGTCATCGCTTCCCGCGTCCTCGGTTTCTCCTTCGACCGGCTTCATCGACGCCTTGTATTCGGCGAGTTTCTTCGCGGCGGCGGCGCTTTGCGGAAAGATCGCGAGCGCGGCGGTTTCGGCGTCAATCGCGGCTTTGAGATCCCGCCGGGTCGCGCGGACCTCGGCCGCGAGATGTCGCGCCTCGAACATGCGCGGTGAGAGCTGCGCGGCGCGATCGTACGACTCCAGCGCGTGATCCCATCTGCGATTCGCCTGATGAATGCGGCCGATCAGCAGGTGCGTCTCGGCGTCGTCCGGCGACTTGCCGAACGCCGAGAGCAGCGTATTCGCCGCCGTGAGCGCCGGGCCGTATCGCTTCTTCGCGTATTCGCAGGTCGCGCGCGCTCGGCCCGCGGATGCCGAGACGGGAGTCTGGGCGGCCAGCGCGCTCGCCGCTTCGCACTCGTCCTTCACGGCTTCGCGACCGCGGCCGGACGCCGCCGCGACCAATAACTCGATCTCGACAATCCGCGCGCGGGCCTCGTCGGACGGCGGCGCGCCCTCGGCCGCGAGACGCAGTTCGGCCAGCGCTTCGGTCGCCTTCTCGATTCCACCCGTGAGCCATAGCTCGGTTCCCTTGGCGAGGTGGTCGACCGGCGGCGGCGTGGGTTCCGGCGTCGGTGCGGGCGTTGCCGCCGCAACCGGCGGTGGCGTGGCCGTGACTTGCGGAGCACCGGGCGTCGCAAACTGGAAGTACGCGACGGCGATCAAAGCAACGACGAGAGCACCGAAGACGACGAGAGCCCACGGGAATTTCTTGCCGGGGAAGTCGTCGTCGTATCGCGACGGGAAGGATGCGCTCCAGTCGCGCGGTTCCTCTCGCGGCGATTCCAACTCGACGCGGGGCTCGGGTATCGGCTCGGGTGCCGGTTCGGATTTCGGCTCGGGCGCCGGTTTGGGCTCGGGTTTGGGTGGGAGTGGGGGAGCGGGTATGGGAGCGGGCGCGGGAGGGCGAGCGGGCGGCGTAGCTGCGAGGGCCTTTTCCACCTCGGAAAGTTTTCCGTGTTGCTCGGCCAGCAGCTTGTCGAGGATCTCGGGCTTTGCCGTCGCGCGGCGTTCCTCGAGCTTGGCGATGCGCGCGACGATCGAACGTCGGCGCTCCTCGAGCTCCTCTCGGATCGATCCTCCGCCCGCGCTCTCGACGCCCTTCGACTCGGTTCCCATATCAGCCGCTCCGCGATCGGAATTTCATGAAAAATCGGCAGATACCGCGCACGCAACCACCGGACTCGTTCTCCATATTTAGCACGAATCGCGCCCGCGCGCATGAACGGCGCACCGGTCGCCACGCCAAATCTTGCGCGCGCCCCCGGCTTCGCCAATGATGGCCGGATCGAAATGCATTCGAGGTGTGAACGTCCCATGTTCGACTTCCCGATGCGCGGTTTCGTTCCCGTTTTGCTGTGCGCGGTTCTTCTGTGCGGTTGCGGGTCTTCCGACGACTCTTCGACCGGCTCGGATTCCGACGACGATGTCGGCGATGATGACGCCACCGACGACGACACCGCCGACGACGATACCGTCGACGATGACGACACGTGGCCGCCCCTACCCGACGACGACGCGGATGACGACGACGACATGCCCGCGGGTTGGGTCTACGCGACGAACGGGCCCGGCGCGGCGTTCTTCGACGCCGAGGGCCGCCAGGTGCTGCTGCGCGGCGTGAACTTCAATCACCTCGGCGACTACTTCGTCACCGATCCCTCGCTGCCCACCGTGGCCGACCTCGGTGACGAGGATTGGGACGACGTGGCGGCGCTGGGGCACAACGTGGTGCGTCTCGTCACCACATGGTCCGCGTGGCAGCCCGAGCGCGACGCCTTCGACGAGGACTATCTCGATCGCGTGCGCGACGCCGTGGACGAGGCCGCCGAGCGTGACCTGTACGTGGTGATCGACATGCATCAGGACGCGTGGTCGAAGTTCGTCTTCACGCCCGCGGACGAGCTCTGCCCGCCGGGGACGAGCCATCAGCGCGGTTGGGACGGCGCGCCCGAGTGGGCGACGATCACCGACGGCGAACCGACCTGCACGCCGGGGCGGCGAGAGGAAAGCCCCGCGGTGATCCGCGCGTGGGATCATTTCTACGACAACACCGACGGCATCCGCGACGAGCTGGTCGAGCTATGGGGAACGATCGCCGCCGAGTTCGCGGGCGACCCCCGCGTGGCGGGATACGACCTCATCAACGAACCCGGCCGCGGCTCCGACATCCTCGCCACGCACCGCGGCCTCAGCCGATTCTACTTCGACGCCGAGGCGGCCATCCGCGCGGCGGAGCACGCGGCCGGGGCGCCCGGGCACATCCTCTTTTTCGAGCCGGTCGTCGACGGCATCCCCTCGGCGTTCGTCCCCCGGATCGACAACGCTGCGTGGGCTGTTCACCAGTACATGGAGATCTTCAACCCGCTCTCGCTCGAATTCGGATTCTTTCTCTTCGATCTGGTCGGCAAGCTGTACGGCACCCCGCTGTGGTACGGCGAATACAATCACTTCGGCGGCGACGCCGAGGCCGACGAGTGGATGCGGCGTTTCGCCGCGTATGAGGATTCGTATCTGCACGCGGGCGGCGCGTGGTGGCAGTGGGAGCAGGAGTGCGGCGACCCGCACAACGCCATGTGGCCGCCCACCCCCGAGTGGATCGAGCAGCAGCAGGCCACGTGCGGCAACGCGCGGTTCCCCATTCGCGAATGCCTGAACCGCGCCTATCCCCGTGCCGCGCCGGGGCGGCTCACGCGCCTCGTCGCCGCGCCGTGCGACGGCGACCTTGTCGTCGAGGGCGTGACCGACGCGCCCGGCGTCGCCGATCTGTGGATTCCGTCGGACATCGACACGCCGCCGACCTTGACGGGTACGGGCCTCGGCGCGGTCGCCCCCCGCCGCGTGCCGGGCGGCTGGCGGATCGACGTGGAGGTCGAGGGGGAGTGGGCGATTACGGTGAGTCCGTGAGCGCTTGATTTCCCACTCAACGTTCGCACTAACTCACGGTGTGGGTTCCACGAGAACCACCTCGCCGGAGTCGTCCTCGAACGCCTCGGCGGGAACGAACGCGCCATCGCCGAGGTCGTAGTCCAGAAGGCGCAACGCTCCTGACGATCGCCACCGAATTCGCCCTTCCTCTACAGTGGCCCATTCGCCGTCCGGAAGTTGCCACACTTCTCGAATCGCCGCGCCGGTGTTCGCGTCCCAAAGGCGGACTGTTCCGCCAGCTCCGGCCGATGCTAGACGCGATCCGTCCGGTGACCACGCTGCGTAGCCGCTCCCCCTCATCTCGCGGATCATCTTTCCGGAGTCCGAATTCCATATGTAGACCGTTCCGTCAGCCCCGGCAGAAGTCAGACGAGTTCCGTCCGGCGCCCATGCAACGGACGAGACGGAGTCAATGTGCCCTTTCATCTCGCGGATCATCTCGCCTGTGCCCGCGTCCCAAAGGCGGACTGTTCGGTCGCTTCCGGCGGAGGCCAAGCGCGCTCCATCCGGCGACCACGACACGGACCAAGTCCAACCATCGTGCCCTTTCATCTCGCGGATCATCGCATCGGTTTCCAGGTCCCAGAGGCAAATAGATTCGCCACCTCCGGCCGCCGCCAGACACGTTCCGTTTGGCGACCACGCGACAGTCCAGACCCAGCTAGTGTGTCCTTTCATCTCGCGGATCATCGCTCCGGTGTCCGCGTCCCAAAGACAAATCGTTTTGTCGACTCCCGCCGACGCCAGACGCTTACCGTCCGGCGACCACGCGACAGACCACACCCAGCCAATGTGTCCTTTCATCTCGCGGATCATCGCTCCGGTGTCCGCGTCCCAAAGACAGATCTTTTTGTCGAATCCCGCCGACGCCAGACGCTTACCGTCCGGCGACCACGCGACAGACCAAGCCCAACCAACGTGCCCTTTCATCTCGCGGATCATCGCGCCGGTGTCAGCGTCCCAGAAGCGGACCTTCCCGTCACCACCGCCCCAAGCCAGACACGTTCCGCCCGGTGACCAAGCGACGGGGTGGTCTGAGCCACTGCGACTTCCGATCTCTCGGATCGTCGCGCCGGTTTCCGCGTCCCATAGGTTGAACGTTCCGTCACCCCCGCGCGACGCAAGATGCGCTCCGTTCGGTGTCCACGCAATAGACGAGACATTTTCAGTGCGTCCTTGCATCTCGCGAATCATCGCACCGGTGTCGACATCCCAGAGGCGGATCGTACCATCGGCTCCGGCCGACGCCAGACGCGCTCCGTCGGGTGCCCACGCGACGTCAAGGGCTCTTATGGAGTGCCCTCCGATCTCACGGATCATCAACCCGGTGTCAGCGTTCCAGATGCGGACCTTTCCGTCGCCATCGCCCGACGCCAGATGTGTTCCGTCCGGCGCCCACGCGACGGATAGGACCATTTCGGTGTGCTCATTCGTCGTAAGGATCATCGCGCCGGTGTCCGCATCCCAGAGTCGAATTGATCCTTCGTCTCCGCCCGATGCCAAGCGTGTTCCACTTGGTGACCATTTGACGGAAATGAACCAATTGGTGTTCGTTTTCATTTCGCGAATCATCGCACCGGTGTCCGCGTCCCACAGGCGGACTATTTCGTCACCTCCGGCCGATGCCAGACGCGTTCCGTCCGGCGACCATGAGACAGACGAGACCGGTGCAGTGTGTCCTTTCATCTCGCGGATCATCGCACCGGTACTAGCGTCCCAGAGGTGGACTTCCCCGCCGCGACCACCAGACGCTAGAAAACGCTGATTCGGCGACAAGTCGAAGTCCACGACGTTTCCGACTGAGTTGAGAGTCTGCGTCAATCGAAGCGTCTTTGCGTCGTAGCAATTCAATGCGTTCGAAGTCGCCGCCCATAACGACCTTCCGTCTCGTGAGTACTGCAGCTTCCCACGAGTCTCGAACGGTTCTCGTGATCGAAGTATTCGTCTCATTTCCGCATTGATACTCTCGAATTCAGTCGTCTGTTCTATTTTCGATCCGATAAACGCGTTTATTGGGGGACCTCCTGCGATGGCGGCGATCCCGGGCGGCGTCGAGCGAGCCCATCCGCTCATGCGCATGTTTGCGCATGTGCCCGATGCGCCCGTAAAGTCGATGGAAACGCCTCGAATTCCGCTGAGGTCCGCGCCGGTGACGTCGGAATGGGTTGCCGAAACGTCGTTCCAGTCGGCGCCGACGCACGACGCGCCGGTTAGCCTTGCGCGGTCGAGTTGCACGTTCTGAAGCGACACGTAGGTGAGTTCCGCGCCGGACAAGTCCGCCCCCGTCAGATCGGAATACTTGATGGACGAGCCGAGCCAGATCGAATGCGCGAGATAGGCATTCTGCCAACGCAGTCCCGCCAGGCGGCATTCCAGAAATTTTGCGTTTCTCGCCGACAGGTCGCGCAGATGGGTGCCGCCCAGATTCGCCCGTTGAAACCGTGCGCCGTCCCAATTTACATTGGTGAAACTCGCGCCGGAAAGCCGCGCGCCATCGAGGTTCGCGCCAGGCATCTCGATCCGTGCAGGACTCGGGCTATCGCCGCGCCCCGCCTGTTTCCATCTGTGAACGAGAACTAGGGCGTTTTCGCTGACGCGACTGCGATAGGCACCTTCCAGAATGCCCGCCAGAAAGGACGATACCGCCGGGCGATCATCGCGAAACTCGGCGACGAAGAGCAGATCGAGAAAGAAGTCGGCGACTTCGCGGGGAATCATCGGCAGGCCCAGAACTTCCGAGCGGCCGTCGATGAGCTCGACGAGCAAGTGTCTGGCGAGGAAAAACTCCGAAAACGACCGATGGGCGAACGAAAAGTTGCCCTCGTGGTCGCGAGAGAGAAAGGTCGCGGTGCGCACGTCCGCGTACATGCGGTCGGCGTCCTCCGGGGTGCCGACCACCCAGTTTTCATCCGACAGGAACTTTCGGATGGGTCCTGTTACCCATTTGTCCAGCTTCTTGTGGTGGATCTTGGTGAGACCCTTCAAAAAGAACTCGTGGGCGAGGCGGCCCATGATCGCGGGTTTTTCCTCGCGGCGGATGAAGTGCTTTCCCTCATCGCGGTCGAGCCACTCCTCGACGAGCTGCTCATATAGAGTACCCGCACCGACTACCTCGCCTTGGCGCTGCCTCTCGGCCAGCGCGTCCACGCGCGGCGCGATGAAGCCGAGCAGGTAGGGCCGTCGGCTGAGTTCCTTGAGGTCGTAGATCGTACCCATGGTGTCGAGCACGGATTCCACTCTTTCGCTCCCCACCACCATTTCGAGATAGCCGCGAATCCGCGGTTCGTCGAAGGGGAGCAGGTAGGCGATCTCGAAGTCGTCATCCCGAAAGCCATCCTGTCCCGCGTCGCCGCCGCCGCCGCTGCCCCGCGCGCGGTTGGTCTCTTCCGACGAACTCTTAAAGTAGTGCGTTCTTCCCGAAAGAATCGTTCGCGCCTTGCCGGGCGCGGCATGAATCGACCGGAGCACCTCGAAAAACTGGTCCGCCTCCTTGGCGGTCAGGTGCGCTACCTTTTCGTCGAGTCCGTCGAAGATGAAGAGGAAGCGCCCGGCCCGCGCGGCCTCGATCGCCAGTTGGGCGTCGATGTCGTATTCCAATCGGTCGAAAACGTCTTTTACCAGAGTGGGGAGCACGGGGATCTTTTGCGCGCCCCCCGCGTCGCGAACGAAATGGACGTGCCGAAGGTCGATATAGATCGGTACTGGAACGGGTTTACCCTGCTCTCGTTGCTTGACGAGCGATCGAGCGAACATTCGGCACAAAAACGTCTTGCCCATCCCGTAGTCGCCGAGCAAGAGCGCGAACGGTTTGCTTGACTGGTCGAGCCAAGTATTCAGAAACGTCATGGCATCCTTGGGCTCGGCCTTTGTCGCACCCTTGATCTCGACCAGCGACCGCTGAAACACGCGATCACGATAGAGTCCGCTCCTTTCGTCATCGACGAGCCCCAGCGCGCGATCGGGTGGCGTCGTGTGCATTTTCACGGCTTTGGGGTGTTCGCAGCGCCGAACCACATGATAGGTGCGCCGACCATCGCGCCCGCCCTTGCGTTTGACGTGCTCATAGCGCGGGTCGTCGTCGTCGAAAACGACGATGTCGGCATTCAGGGATACCAGCAACTCGCACAATTCGGTGAGGTGTTGATTCAGGACTTTCGGCGCCATCGTAAAGCTTTTTCCGAGCGGCGAGACGAATACCGACATCTCGCCGTGCGGGTGCTTGTCGATGGCGATTTCAACGGCCGCCCCGGTCAGGGGCATGGTCTTTCGCTTCGGCTGAGGATCGGAGGGTTCTCCGAACTCGGGCCGTAAAACGTATCCGCTTCCCAAATCGCGGCGATGGTATTCCTGGAGCGGGGCTCCCCATTGGTCCTTCAGAGGCAGTTTCCATCCCTGAACGAAAACCGGCGGCGCTTCTTTCCAGTGACGCTGAAGAAGCGCCACATCGGACGTCTCGAGCACTCCTTCCAGAATCACGCCGCGAAGGTTTTGACGGGCTGGGAATCTGCGCTTCAGCGCGGTCATCGCGTCATCGGGATAACCCGGACTCGCGTCCAAGAGCTTTCGCGTCTCCCGAAAGTCGCTTTTTTCCACAGCGACGTGCGCGCGCAAGGCGTCTTTGATGTCGGCGGCGAGGGAGCCGGAATCGTCCATGGCGAGGGTTGCGCCCCAAGCGTCCTTCAATCGCAGAATCGGACTGCAGTGTTTCGCCTCGCAGGATTCATGGACCTCCAAAACGAGTTGGCCGACGGGAAACGCAATGCACTCCCGAACCAGAGCGTGGATGACTTCGCCCATATCGATCAGCGCGGGCGTGAGATTCAAGTGGAATCGGAGCGCGTCGACGGCGGCGCGTCCGGCATGCCATCCGTCGAGCATGGCGCGACGATAGTGTTCGATCGTTTCCGCCGCCGCCACGAAAAGGGCGGCGTCGAGCACCGACGGGGGAATACGCCACTCGGGGGTGTCCGTCGGTTTTTTCGCCCAACCCATCAGGCTGCCGTATCCGCGACCATCGGGACCAAGGGCGACGCACTCGAATCCACACAGCGGGTTCTCCGCGGAGCCGGGTCGGATCTCAACGATCGGTTCGAAGATCACCGCGAGATTGCGCAGATGCCAACGATCGGATTCGGGGAGTTCCTTCCACAGATCGGGGAAGAATCTGGATAGCGTCCGTGCGACCGCTCGCGGGAATCGTGCAACGGCGTCCAACGCCGGTGTTTCGGAACCGTCCCATAGATCGGCGGCGACAGGGTCGTCGGTGACCTTGCGCGAGATGAATTTCGAGGGATTGTAGGCCCCGCCATCGTCCTCCAAGCGAGCCGAATTGATTCCGCTCACCTTCGCGACGATCTCCGTGACCTCGGGCCGTTCGGAAAGGAAATAAACAGTCTTGGTCGAGACGGGACCTTTGCCCACGTCGGTGACGAGCATCAGCGACGCGCCGATTTCGATGAGCGCCGTATTGAGTCGCCCTTTGAAAACGTGAAAACTCTTTACGGAGCTTTCGGAAGCGACTTTGGGGTAGAGCGCCTTCGCGGCCTTGAGCAGACCGATTTGATCCGCGTCGCGAAAGAGACGCTTGAGGATCGGAATTTGCTTCTTGAATTTTCCCGCGCCCGCGAGACGGTCGAGAATTTCGCCGAGCTCCTTGCCGGTGAGTCGTTCGTTGCTGGACATGGCGCCCTCCATGCGGCCAATCTACAGGCCGTCATGGGCGCTGTCAAGCGATTTGTTGTGACTACGTAGTGACTACGTTTTTGATTTTGCCCGCAGCACCCACGCCGCCAGCGCCAGCGCGGCCATCTGCGGGACGCCGAGGACGATCTGGAAGAGGTCGATGTGCGCGTTCGGCGCGAGGGTCACGGCGGTGACGCCGCCGACCGGGCCGAGGATCGCGATCCACAGCCCCTCGCGGCGGCGGGCGAGCGCGAGCAGTCCGGCCAGCGCGTAGAGTGCGACGGCGAATCCCGCCACCGCGTGCCGCGCGCCGAGCGGCTGGTCGACGAGCGTCACGAGACGCAGTGCGTGCCCACCCGCGCCCGCGCCGAGCAGCAACCCGGCCACGAGCCCCCACGCGCGTTCGATCGGCATCCATGGCGACGGCATGATTTGCAGGCGTACAGGGTTTCGCGCGCGCGATCAATCGGAACCGTCTTTGCGCTTGGCCGTGCCGGGGGCATTGTGTAAGATGCGCGTCGGAAAGGGGCATCGTCGTTGAGGATTCGTCCATCCGTCATCGCCACGCTCTTGCTGGGCGCGCTTGCGTTCGCGGGGGACGCGCACGCGAAGACCGAGGCGCGCTGCGGGCTTTCGGCGGGCATCGTCGCGGGTCCGAGCCTGCCCGTGGACCGCGAAGTGAAAGACGAGTTCGACTACCTCATGCACATCGAGGCGAACGCCAAGTACTACTTCCTCTACGTGTTCTCGATCTCGGGCGACCTGGGATACGAGTACGGCCAGGGCGCGCCCAAGCGCCTGTGGAAGGACGGCGAAGCTTTCGAGCTCGACGTGCCCGGCACCAGTTTTTGGCGCGCGATGCCGATGTGGGGGACGCTGCGTCTGGAGCCGTTCCGCAAGCGGACCGTGAATCCCTTCGTGGGCGGCGCGGCGGGATACAAATACATCGTCATGGAACGCAAGGGCACCGAGCGCCTGATCGCCGTGGAAAACTCCGACAGTGAGTGGGTGTTCCACTGGGCGGCGCTCGGCGGCTTCGACTGGATGCTTTCCGATTTCCTCGCGTTTCGACTGGAAGGGCGATACACGTCCGGGACGCCGTCGCGGGAGTTCTTCATGGAAAAGGACCTCGGGACGCTCGACATCCTGGGCGGGATCAATATCTATTTTTAACGAAGCCGCGCGCGCGGCGAACGATGGTGGACGTACGGATTCGACCGCGAAACGCGGCCCAGAGAGGGATGACGATGAAACGCGTGGGATTGTTGTTGTTGGCGGCGCTGCTCGCATTCGCCGCGGCGTGTGACGATGTGGACGTGAGCGAGGACGGTATCGGCGCGACGGGCACGCTGCCGCTCGTGCCCTTCAACCTGCCGTTCTATCCGTCGGACGTGACGCTCGACGGGCTCGATTCGAGCCTCGAGGATCTGGCGGACGACTACGGCGTGGGTTGGCTCTTCGACAACGACAGCGTTGCGGGCGCGATGGAGGACGTCGAGGACGAGCTGCGCGACGCGTCGCTCGAAATCCTGCAGCCGGGCGTGCTGTCGGTCTCGGCGGACAATCAGATCGCGGAGAGTATCCGCGGCGTCGTCGAGGTCACCAAGGTCGGCGTGAACTTCGAGGTCTCGAACGACACCGAGGAGATGGCCGCCGTGCCGGTGGAGTTTCAGATCTTCATGGGCGATGGCGAGTTGGCCGAGGCGTGGGACGAGAGCGTGATGATTCCGTTTTCCGATCCCCGCGTGGACGAGGACGGCAAGTTCATCGTCGAGCCGGGCGAGTCGATCGAACTTTCCATCGACAACGTGCCGCACCTGGTGGACGCGCTCAACGAATCCGAGTCGTTCGGCGTGGGCTACAAATCGATCTACCGCGTGGGCGATGCGGAACACGGCGCGGATCTGGGCGCGGTGATCGACGTGTTCGGGCTGTGCATCCTGTCGCAGTTCATCGGCGTCATCGACGGCGATTGCCCGTCGCTCGAGGAACTCGTCGCGTGGCACCTGACCGTCAAGAAGTTCGAGCTCGTGATCTCCGCCGAAGCCGACTGGGAGATTCCGTCCATCGAGGAGTGCAGCGAGTTCGCCGACGAGTTCGGCCTCGACTACCTCGCCGAAGCCTGCACCGAATAGTCCTCGCGACGATCGAAAACAAAGAGCCGCCCGCGGGCGGCTCTTTG
>CAZPJD010000227.1:0-30597 GCA_964586775.1 uncultured bacterium
GCCGGTGGCTCGGCCAAGCAGGGCCGCGACCGCCGAACGCAGGCCATCCTGCCCCTGCGCGGCAAGGTGCTCAACGTCGAAAAAGCCCGTTTCGACAAGATGCTTGGCAACGCCGAGATCGGCACGATGATCACCGCGCTCGGCACCGGCATCGGCAAGGACGACTTCGACATCACGCGACTGCGTTACCACAAGATCATCATCATGACCGACGCCGACGTGGACGGCTCGCACATCCGCACGCTGCTGCTCACGTTTTTCTTTCGCCAGATGCCCGAGCTGGTCGCGCGCGGCCACCTGTTCATCGCCAAGCCGCCGCTGTATCGCGTCAGCAAGGGCAAGGACATCCAGTACAAAAAAGACGACGCCGAGCTCGACGAGTTCCTGCTCGCGAAAGCCTGCGACGACATGGTCGTTCGAGCCGGCGACGCGATGTGGACCGGCGAATCCCTGCGCGACGCCATGAGGCGGCTGGTGCGTTACGACCGCCTGGTGCGCCTGCTCGCGCGACGCGGATACGAGCGCGCGGTGGCCGAGACGCTGCTCACGCGCGGTTTCGAACGGCGCGAGGATTTTCTCGACCGCGACCGCGTCGCGGGGCTCGCGGCCGAGCTCGCCGAGGGCGGGTGCGCCGTCGGCCCGATCGCGCAGAATCCCGAGACCTCGTCGTGGTCCTTCACGGTCGTCACGCAGATGGGCGACGAGGCGCGCGTCGACGCCGACCTCGTGAGCCTCGTCGAGTATCAGCGCCTGCGCGACGCGCACGTGGCCCTCGCCGACGTGCCCGCGGGCCCTTTCGCGCTCGACGACGGCAAGACGCAGGCCGCGGTGGCCGACCGGTTCGACCTGCTGCGCGGCGTGCTCGAGGCGGGCAGGCGCGGTCTGACGATCCAGCGCTTCAAGGGCCTCGGCGAGATGAACCCCGAGCAGCTTTGGGAGACGACCCTCGACGTCCACAACCGCGTGCTCTTGCAGGTACATGTCGAGGACGCGGTCGAAGCCGACGACATCTTCACGATTCTGATGGGCGATCAGGTCGAGCCGCGCCGCAAGTTCATCGAGGACAACGCGCTCGCGGTGGTGAATCTCGACATCTGAGCGAACGCCCAGCGTCAACCTCGAATTTCCTTGACGCCCCGGATGCGCGCGTGGTTTGATCCCGTGCGTTCGGAGGTACCGCTTGGCCCGGGAACAAACGTTCGCGCTCGCGCTTCTGCTCGCCGTGCTCGTCGCGGCGGCGACCGCGCCCACGCTCGCCTGCAAATGGGGCGACGACGAGGATGAGGTCGACGACGACCCGGAAGATGACGATGGCGCGGATGATGACGGCGACGACGACGGCGATGACGATCTCGCGGACGATGACGCCGATGACGATGCGAGCGACGACGACGCGGACGACGATACCGATCCCTTCGCGGACGACCGCATCCTCTACGTGCCCGCCGTGGTCGAGCCGGGCGGCGATTCGGTCGCCGTGCTCTCCGAGGTCTGGCGCGACGCGGGCGGCGCGCACCTGCGGGTGCGTCTGGTGGACGCGGATTCCCTGAACGTCGCGCGCAGCGGCCCCGCCATCGACCTGGACGACTTCGGCACCGCGTCGATTCTCGTCGAGGACTTCGACGGCGACGGCGTGGCCGAGATTGTCGCGACGCTGCTGTACATTTCGGCCGATGACGCCTCGTCGCGCGTCGTCGAGATCGACCCCGCGACCCTCGACGACACGCTCGAGATCGCATCGTTCGACGGCGAACTGGCGGCGATCGCCGGGCTCATCGACACGAACTTCGACGACGTGCCCGAGCTGCCCGTGCGTTTGCAGGATTTCGAGACCGGGCGGCGGCGCGTGGCGGGGTATCGCAAGACCGGCGGCGCGTGGCCGATCGCGGATCTGCTGACGCCGGAGAATCTCGACGCCGTAAATTTCGACCTCTACGCCCTGCCGCGGCGCGCCGCGTGGGGCCGGGCGATCGAGGGTGCGAAGGGCGATGGCGATCTGCTCGTCGCCGTGTGGGGAGAGGACCCGCCCGGCGAATTCTTCGTTTTCGTATCGACGCTCGCCGATATGGAAGTCGCCGACCCCGAGCGCCGCCCCACGCGAACGCTGGGCGCGTTCGACGTGGCGCTCACGGATCGCGTGCCGACGGATTTCGCGGGCGCGTACGCCGTGGCGCTCGCGATCGAGGGGCCGGCGGAATCCGTCGTCGAGATTCGCGACGACGCGGCCGCGCTCGTGCGGTCGTTTTCTTACGCGCCCGATACCGCCCTGCGCGTCTCGTGGGGGCAGGATATCGATCTGGACGACGCGGCGGATCTGGCGATCTTCGCCGACCTGCCCGGCGATCCCTACGCGCTCGACATCTGCAAATCGTCCACGCTCTGGCAGGCGCGCGAGAGCTTCACGGGCGACTACACGTCGATCCGCGCGATCGGCGCGCGTCGACCGCCGGGGCACATCGAGCCCGGCCCGCTGTACACGAGCGACGCGGGATTCGGCCTCGCGTTCGAGGTCGCCGGCGAGGGCGGCTGGGCGCAGCTCTACTGGTACGAGGCGCCCTTTGCCGAGTTCTTCGCCAAGACGCCGCAGCTTCAGGTCGCCGACGCGCACCTGAATCTGACCGCTTACGTTTTCGATTTCGACGGCGACGGAATCGACGAGGCGTTCACGGTCGCGAACGGCTACTCGGTGGCGCCGGCGCTCGCCTACGCGCACCGCATCCGCGTGTACGACGATCTGCCCGCCTCGCCCGCCTTCGATTCCGGCGAACAGGACGACACGGCCTACGCCCAGTGGCCGTGGGATCTCGACGGCGATGGCGCGGCCGACGTGCCCCTGTGGACGAGCCCGATCGATGCGACGCCCGCGCGGCTCGACGTGGTCACCGGCGCGAACGGATGGGGCGAGGCGATTTTCGCCTTCGATTCCGAGCCGCAGGCGACGGTGTTGCTCGGCGGGGTCTTGCGCTAGTGTTCGCGGGCGGCTCCGTGCCGCCGCGTGACGATTGTTGCGATCCTTGTATTGAGAATTGCGTGCGATGAAAGGCGATGTCATGCCCGAACTTTCACCAACCCTTGCACCCGACGACCGCGTCGTCGTGGACGATCCCGCCAACATGAACCTGCTGGGCCTGCTCATGCGCGGCCTGCTGGCCGAGAGCCTGCTCGACGACGCCCGATACGCCGTCGCGAAAAAGATGCGCGGCGACGTGGCCGTGCGCGCCGGCTCGATGGCCGTGACGCTGCGTTTCGGCGGCGGGCGGCTCACCCTCGTGCGCGGCGATAGTCCCTCGGCGCGCGCCCGCGTCGCGGGCACCATGACCGCGCTGCTGGGCGTCGTGCTGCGTCAGGGGATGGTGCGCGCGTTCTTCGCGGGCAAGCTGCGCATCGGCGGCAACCCCTTCGTGCTGCTGCGCATTCTTCCGCTCATCCGCGAACCCCGCACCGGCGAAACGAGGTGACCCATGCTCGACGTGTTTGAACGCATCGTCGGTTCCGAAAACGTCATGCGCGACCCCGCCGCGCTCACGCCTTATCGCGACGACTACACCGAGGCCGACGGCGCGGACCCCGCGTGCGTCGTGTTCGCCACCGAGACCGCGCAGATCCAGGCCATCGTGCGCGCGTGCGCCGAGCGGCGCATGCCCATCACGGCCCGCGTGGCCGGCACCAACGTCGGCGGTCTCGCGATCCCGTCGCCCGGCGGCGTGGTGCTCGATCTGTCGCGCATGAACCGCGTGATCGAGGTCAGCGACGCCGACATGTTTGCCGTTATCGAACCCGGCGTGACGCAGCAGCAGATGAAGGATCACCTTGCCGCGCACAACCCGTCGCTCACGCTCGGGTTTTCGCTCGCACCGCCGCACACGTCGGTCTTCGCCAACGCGCTGATGGGCGGGCTGACGAACCGCTCGCTCAAATACAGCGATCAGTCGGAGTGGATCAGCGGCCTCGAGGTCGTGCGCGCCGACGGCTCGCTCCTGCGCACCGGCGCGTGGGCGCTGTCGGACATCCCCTTCGCCAAGGTGCCGTTCCCCGACGTGACGGGCATGTTCGTCGCGTGGCAGCAGACGACGGGCATCGCGACCAAGATGGCGTTCCAGCTCTGGCCCGCGCACCCGCTCAACGAACGCATCTTCATTTTGACGTATTCGCCGCGCGGCACCTACACGGCCATGGCGCGGTTGTGCCGGGCGGAGATCTGCGACGACATCGGCGGGCTCTCGTGGCCGTCGGCCAAGATGATGATGGGCGTGAAGTATCCGAATCCCGTGCCCGATCCCGACGAGCCGCGGTTTTTCCTCTACGTCGATCTCACCGCCGAGACCGCGGCCGAGATGCGCGCGAAAAAGGACATCCTGTACCGCATCGTGAACGACGTGGCCGCGACCGGCGAGAAGTTCGAAGAGCCCATGGATGTCGCCACGCTCGTGCGCGTCAACCCGGCGCTCTCGGCCTTCGCCGATTTCCCCACCGACCTGAAATTCCTCACCGACCACGGCGGCGGCGGGCTGAGCTGGATCGGCACCTATGGCCCCATGTCGCGGATGATCGAGGCGGTCGAGGCGGGGATCGCGGTGATGGAACGCCACGGCTTCCCGCCGCTCATCGTCAGCCGCCCCATGCGCGGCGGACATTTCATCGTTTTCCGTCTCATCACGATCTTCGACAAATCGAAGCCGGATGAGATTGCGCGCGTGCGCGCCGTGAATGAGGAGTTGCTCGAGCTCGCCACCGCGCGCGGCTACGTGATGTATAAAACGCCGATCTGGGCGTGGCGAAAACTCGAAGATCGCATCGATCCGGGACTGCGTCGTTTGATGCGCGAAGTGAAGACGCTCATGGACCCGGAGGGCATCTTCAACCCCGGAAAAATGGGGCTGTGACGCGCGGGCAGAGGGTGGTTGGCGCCGGCTCGTTCGCATGCGCCGGGATTTCGTTCCCGGCGGCGACGATTTGGACCCGAAGTCGGAACTGCGCGTGGCCGCGTGTGAGGCCCAACGTCGAAACAGCATAACGGTGGCGGAACGGACGCGGGACTCCGCGCAACCCGACGGTGCGCGAATCGGGACGTCATCCCCTCGCAATCGGATTTCTTCACATGTCTTGGAACCTTATCGGTCTTGGAGCCGGAGCGAGTCGGCATGCGAAGGCATGAAGAGCCCGCTGCACCATCGCGAGCTGCCCGCGCGCGACCTGTTTCCGGCGCGCGGTTTCCTTGACGCCAACTTGCGGGCCGGGCCGTCGGCGGAGGACGTCGCCGATCGATTCCTCGCCTGATCCCCCGGGGATATTGAAGGACGTGAGCGACCCGCGTCGCAACGCTCTTGCGCGACCGGGGGCGCTGTGCCACATGATGGAGTCCGTCACGCACCCGCCACGGGAGACTCATCATGTCGCGCCTGCCCTACCTGGTGTTTGCCATCGTCACGCTCATTCTCACCATTTCGTGCGGGTCGTCCGATGACGACGATTCCGGCGGCGATGACGACGCGGCGCCCGTGGATGATGACACGGCGGACGACGACGCGACGGACGACGATGCCGACGACGACACCGGAGACGACGATACCTGGCCGCCGCTACCCGACGACGACGCCGACGACGATACCGGAGACGACGACACGACGCCGCTTCCCGACCCGCCGATCGAGCCCGGCATTTACGCGGTCGAGGGCACGGACTCGCGCTACGGCGACTACGCGGGCGAGGTCGAGATCCGCGCGGGCGACGGAAAGTGGGACTTCATCCGCTCGGTCCGTTTCGACGATGTGACCTTCGAAGACCCCATCAAGGACGTGACCTACGACGTCTACACCGCGTGGCTCGGCGAGATCCGTGAAGAGCGCGGCATCGTGACCGACGTCTCGCTCAAGGTCGCCGACTCGATCACGCACTACGGCGCGGTAACGCGCACGGACGACGACGCGATCCCCGTGATCGTGACTGGCGCGGTGACCGAAGCCGGCGCGGGCGCGTTCGACGTGTCGTACGCGACGACGGGCGAGTCGGTCCACACGTTCACGGCAACCGAGACGTGGACCTACGACGGCGCGAGCGACACCGCGCCGATCTTCGCGGACGAGGACACCTTCATCCCCGGCCACAACCCCATGCCGGGTTGGCTGCACGCGCTCATCTACGGCCTGCTCGATCACTACCACTCGCTGTCGTGGTTCGATGGCTACCGCGACCGCGAGGATTTTCAGGCGGGCGTTCACTACATCGCGCGCTTCCACACGGACTTCGGCTGGTATCGCGCGCACCCGTCGTCGCTGCGCGTCGCAAACCGCTGGCTCGACGAGGTGAGCATGGCCGAAACCATGCTGCGCGCCCGCGCCTATGGGCCGACGCTCGCCGAGAAGGCCGCGATGTTCGACGCCGACATGCCCACGTACTACCTGAACCCGCTGGGCATGTTCAGCCAGGCGCAGTGGGAATCGGACCCGCTGGTGCAAAGCGAGTCGGGCGACGGCTTGCTGTGGACCGGCTGCTATCTGGCGAGCCAGGTCTTCCGCTATCTCGAAACCGGCGAGGAAGAGGCGCTCGACAACTGGCTGCGCGCCCTCGACGGCCTCTTCCTCTCCCACGACATCCCGCAGGACGAGACGACCTTCGCGCGCACGGTGCGCCCGCATCAGGCAGGCCGCGGATGGGTTCAGGGCGACGCGCCGTACGAGGACGTCGATTGGCTCGAGGGCGGCAACAACGACATGATCCAGGGCCTGTACTACGGCTACACGCTCTCGTGGATCTACCTGCCCGACGAGCCCGAGTTCGACGACTACCGCGACGGCATCGCCCTGCGCGCGGTGCGTCTGGCGGATCACGCCGATATCGCGCTCGACGGCGAGTTCAACGAGATCAAGGCCGCGTGGCTCGCGTATCTGACCACCGGCGACGACGCCTACAAGACGCGCTATCAGACGCTCTACGCGAATCCGCTGCTGCGCTTCTACACGCGCATGGGCGGCGGGATGTTTTATCTATGGGGCGTCTCCGACTGGTCGGGCCAGCATCTCGACACCATCGGCCAGCTCGTACTGGCGTTTCTCGCCGAGGCGACGGACGATCAGGACGCGCTCGCGATCCTCGAAGAAGGCTGGACCAACGGCTCAGTGTTGCAGGCGCTCACGCAGACGCTCTTCCCCATCAGCGCCTTCGCGCTCGGCGATCCGTCACCCGCCGCCGATCCCGCGCTCGACACGGCGATCTGGAACATGCGGGGGCTGCCCTATCCCAAGCAGTCGCTGGCGATGGACAAGCACATCGATCCGTCGTGGAGCCCGTCGCCGCTGCCGTCGCTGTTCTGGAAATTCGACTGGCTCGAGGGTGGCCGCTGGCAGGGGCTGTGGGGCGTGCCGATCTGGCAGCGCATGCACGAGAATCTGATCATCACCGCGCCGTCGGACTTCGAGATGGGCGAGTCGGATTGGATGAGCGGCGGCGGGGCGGACTTCCTGCACGCCTATTGGCTCGGGCGGCACTTCGGCGTTTTTGGCGAGGACGACTAAAAGAGCGGCGGCCGGCCCGAGGGCCGACCGCCGCGTTCGATTTCGGAAATGGGTCAGATCGTTCCGCAGTAGTTGTCGAAGCACCACGTCTCGGCGGCCGCGGCCGCGGACTGATCGGTGCAGGTCGGGTCGGCGGCCATGCAGTTGCATACGCACGTGATGAAGCCGTCCACGTCGCCGATCGAGCCGATCGCGCAGTCCTCTTCATAGACGCTTTCGCAGAAGTCGGTCGTGCCGAGTCCGTACATATCCGCGCAGTCGTTCACGAGCCAGTCGCAGATATCGACCTCGGTGGTCTCGCACTCGTCGTCGTCGCCGGAATCGTCGTCGGCGTCATCGTCGATGTCGTCGTCCATATCGTCGTCCATGTCGTCGTCGGCATCGTCATCCGCCGCGTCGTCGTCGGCATCGTCGTCCGCGACGTCGTCATCCGTCGTGTCGTCATCGTCGTCATCGTCGTCGTCGCCGCACGCGACGATCGCACCGCTCGCCGAAAACAGGAACAGCACCGCCGCCAGCACCAGCCACCAATTGCGTTTCATGCGCCCCTCCTGAGTCGATTCCGGGAACCCTCGCGTCGCGGACGACATGCCCGCGAACACGAACGCGCACGCGCGCGCCGACCGGTTGTTCCCGATGATTTGCCGCATATCGTCCGCCATCGACCGTTGTTTGGGAAGGGCGAAACCCGGGTTTCGTCAGATTTTTCACATAAAACCGGGCGATCCAATTTGACGCGTCGCGCCGCGCGTGTTATCGATAAGGGGTTCCGAACGCAACGCACTTTCATTCCACACAACGGAATCGACAGGAGTATCGTCATGAGTGAACTCGTCGGCAAACCCGCCCCGGATTTCGCGCTCGAAGGCGTCCTTCACGGCAAATTCGACAAGTATTCGCTGGTGAAGGGCAAGTGGAACATCCTGCTCTTCTACCCCCTCGACTTCACCTTCGTGTGCCCCACCGAGGTGATCGCCTTCTCGAAGCACTTCGCCGAGTTCGAGAAGCTGGGCGCGGTCGTTTACGGCGTCAGCGTGGACAGCAAGTTCGCGCACCTGGCCTGGACCAACACGCCCGAGAAGCAGGGTGGCGTGGGCGACATCAACTACCCGCTGCTGGCCGACCTGAACAAAGAGGTCGCCAAGGCGTACCGCGTCGAGTCCGGCGGTGTCGCGCTGCGCGGCCTTTTCATCATCGACGACGAGGGCGTCGTGCAGTCGGCCATCATCAACAACCTGTCGGTGGGCCGCTCGGTCGCCGAGACGCTGCGTCTGCTCAAGGCATTCCAGTTCACCAAGTCGCACGGCGAGGTCTGCCCCGCGGACTGGGACGAGGGCGGCGACACGATGAAGCCGAATCCCGACGGTCTGAAGGACTACGCGGCGAAACACTAGTAGGGCGTTGAAAAAGTCCGTCCTGGACTTTTTCCACCCGAAAATCAAAAAGCGCGATTTTTGATTTCCTCCATTTTCCGCGCACCAGTGTGTGCGCGGAAAATGCCTCGCCATCCATGGCTCGGTTCGCAGGCTGTTTTTCAACAGCCCGCGAACACGCGAAGCGAATCCGTCAACGCGAAACCCCCGGCCCTGGCGCCGGGGGTTTTTGTTTCGAGGCGCGTGAAGGAACGCGCGTCAGTTGCTCAGGTCGCACAAGAGCGATCCGCCGTAGGCGAAACGATCCTTCGGCGCCTCGTTCAGCACGAGGTTGACCGCGCTCACGTCGCGGCCGATCGCCGCCGCCGCCGATGCCGAAAACGCCGCTGCCGCCTCGCGCCGTTTGTTGATCTCGGGCAGCGTGTGCATCGTGACCTCGACGTAGACCGGCCCGTCACCGGGTTCGTAATGGCCGATGAACCGCGCGGGGGGAATCGTCGCGACGCGCACGTCCACGTAGCGCCGCTCCGACCCGAAGGCCGACACGAACGCATCCTGCAGCGTCCCCGGCAGATCGTCGCGCAGATCCGCGTCGTCCATGTTCGCGATCTCGACCTTGATGATCGGCATGTGCGTTCCCCGCGTTGTCGAAGCGCCCCTATTTTGGCCCAAATCAGGCGGTTTCACAACGCGCAGACGCGGTCGGACGACGACCGTTCGAAGCGTGCCAGCGGGGATTTACGCATCCACGCACCCGCCACCCTTGCGACAAACCAAAAGGTATGCGAGGGAAACGTGGAGCATGGGCCATGCTCTCGGAGGACGAACATGAAGATCGAGCGGTTTTTCCTGCTTCTCGCGGCGTTTGCGGTGATGACGGTTTTCGCGATCGGGTGCGGCGGCATCGGCGGCGACGACGATGACGATGATGACGACGACTCCTCGCCCGACGACGACACGTCCACGGATGACGACACGGCGTCCGACGACGACACCGCATCGGACGACGACGATGACGACGACGACGATGACGATGACGACGATGATGATGACGATGATGATGACGACGATGACGATGACAATGATGACGACGACGAGGACGACGACAAGCTCGCGCCGTTGACGTTCTGATCGTTCGCCGAATTTGGCGCGGTGTTCTTCGGTGCGGCGTTGTTCGTCGCGCCCGGCCCGCGTATGATCGCGCCATGCAAGCGGGATTCTCGAAGGTTTCGTTTCTGCCGTCGTTCACGGCGAGCCTCGCCGGGTACGGCAACGGCATGCCACGGCATTTTTCGCACGTGCTCGACGAGCCGTACGCGCGGGGGATCGCGCTCTCGGACGGCGACACGGGCGTCGTGGTGATCGCGGCGGATTTTCTGACACCCACCGATCGCCTGAGCGAGGCCGTACGCCGGCGCGCAAACCTCGGCCGAGTCGAGATCGTCATCCACGGCACGCACACGCACTCCGCCCCCGGTAACTTCTGGGATCACCCCATCGCCGTGCGCATGTGCGGCGACTTCCGGCAGCACGCCTTCGATTTTCTGGCGGAGCGCTTCGCCGAGGCCGCCGTGCGTGCATGGCAGGCCCGCGAAGACGCCGAGGTGTCGTTCGATCAGGATGCAAACTCCCTCGCGCATCTGCAGGAGAATCGCCGCCGCCCCGACGGCCCCATCGATCCCGTCCTGTCGGTGTGGAAGTTTCGCGCGAAGTCGGACGGTCGCCCGCTGGGCTGCGCGGTGAACTTCGCGGGGCATCCCGTGATCGTCGCCGAGCGCGACTTCCATGCGGTGAGCGCCGATTTCCCCGGGTTCGTCGCGCGACGCATCGAGGCCGAGGTTCCCGTGTGCGCCTACTTCAACGGCGCGGTCGGCGGGCTCTCGATCTGGTTCCCCGACAAACCCATCGACGTGCACCTGCACCTGCGCACGGTGGGCGAGCCCATCGCCGCTCTCGCGGCAACGCTGCTCTCGCGCGCCGCGCCCGTGGGAGAGCGCCTCGCGTTTTCGCGGCAATCGGTCACCCTGGGCAAGAACAACTCGGACCCGCTGCCCTTCGGGTGGTGGTGGGCTCCGGCGGTGCGCCCCGTGGTGTGGTACTGGAACCGGCTGGTGGCGACGAACTACCCCGCGCCGCGCGTGACGACCGTGTCGGCGCTGCGTCTCGGGAATAGTGCGATGGTGTTTCAGCCATCGGATTTCGGCGTGGGCTGCGGGCTCGCCGTGCGTGAAAAGGGCGCGCGACGCGGCGTCGCGGCGGTGCCCATCGGCCATGCCGACGACTACGCGGGCTACATCCATCCCGAGAGCGAGATGACGATCGCCCCCAAGCCCGGCAAGGACTATCGCTACCTGACGATCTACGAAAACCTGATGGGGTTTTACGGTCGCGGCGCGTACGACCTGTTCGCCCGCGCCGAAGACGACGCGCTCGCCGCCGTGATGGGCGACGCCGCGACGACGGCCGCCTGATCGGCGAACGCTATCGCGCGCGCGGGGTCGGCCAGTCCTCGACGCGGCACGCGAAGATGAACGGTGCCATCGTCGCGATGCCGGGGATGACGATCGGCAGTTGGTCGATCATCGAGAACAAAATCCCCATCGCGAGCACGGTCTCGTTCGCGCCCATGCCGGAGATGGTCGCGAAGAACGCGAGCTCGCGCAGCCCCGCGCCAAAGTACGCCACCGGCACCGCGGCGATCAGGATCGCCACCGGGTAGTAGGTGAGCGCCGTGCGCCACGGCACCGCGATGCCGAGCGCCGACGCGACGAGCGACGCCGCGAGAATTCGGCAGAGCAACATCAACAGGCCATAGAAGAAAAGCGTCCAGAACGACTTGGCGGGCACGCGCGTGAGCTGCACGTACCGCTTGAGCGAGCGGAACCAGTTGTCCTTCGGTCCGCGCTCGTGTTCGCCGCGCACGAGCGCGTTGCGGATCTGCGCCCCGGCGACCAGCGCGACGCCGAATGCGATGATGAGCGGCAGCACCCATCCCACGTGCCCGCCCATCAGCAGCCCGAGAATCGCCACGATGAGCATGACGAGCGCGTTGACCCACTCGACGAGCACGACCGCGGCGTGGCTTTTTTCGCGCGGGATGCCGTGCAGGCGCGACATGTAGTGCGAGCGGCCGACGCCCCCCGCGCGAACGGGCGGCACGGCGCGCAGGCCGTAGACGGCGGTCTTGACGAACATGTGCTCGCCTGGCGACGTGCGCACGCCCATTTGATCGTAAGCGGATTTCCACTGGAACGACGCGAAGACGAGGTTGCCGAACAGCGAGCAGATGATCGCGGAGATGATCGGCGGTTTCCAAGAATAGACGAGGTCGATGAAGACGGCGCGGATGTCGATGAAGGTGAACAGGGCGATGAGGATGACGGCGGAAATGCAGACGCCGATGACCCACCACAGAAGACGTAGGTTCTCCCGGTCCATCGATCCCGCCCTTGTCAGGAAATTCCCGCAAAACAAAGTTAGGAAAAACAGCCGCTTACGTCAAGTTGCGCGCCGCGAAAATTTGCGCATGATAACCGTGTTTCGACCAGTGGGCGCGGCCTCGCCGAACGCGGGACCGTGCGCGCACCAATGGGAGTGCGGTGATGAATGATCGCGGTTGGACGACGTGGATTTTTGCGGCGGCCCTCGCCGTCTTTGCGTTCGGTTGCGGGCAGAAGGCCGAGGAACCGGCCACCGGCCCCGACAGCCCCGAGGAACTCGCGCAGAAATACCTCGACGCCATCGCGTCGCAGGACGAGGCCGCCGTCAACGACCTGCTGCTCAGTGCCGGAGACATGCGCAAGTTCAACAAGCGCATGAACAAGCAGGGCGTCGACACCTACCGCCAGTTCGTCGTGCGAGACTTCAAGACCAAGAACCGCGACTATCTCGGCCAGCAGCTCAAGTTCGTCGCCTTCCGCCTCGGCCAGGAGGTGATGTCGAAGGACAAATACGCGCTGCACCGGGGCTCCACGATCATCGCCGAGATGCCCGACGGATCGAAGGTCAATCTCGAGATCAATTTCGTCTCGCGCATCGGGCAGAAGTGGAAGGTCTTCTCGCTGCGTTACCTCAAAGACGCCAAGGGCTCGAACCCGGGCATTCCCGATGTTCTGCCCGGCGCGAAGTTCGGCCCGGAGCAAAAGAACAAGGTGCAGCTCAAGATCAAGAAGGCCGGCGAAAACGCCGAGGACGGCGATTCGCCCGACGCAGCGCCCGCCGAAGACGCGGCTCCTCCCGCGCCGCCGGCGCCCCCCGCGGCCCCGCCCGCCGCACCCGCGCCGCCCGCTACGCCGTAATCGAAGTCGAGGCCCGGGGCATCCGCCCGCGAAAAAAGCCGTACGATTGAATCGACCGCGATGACCCCGTGCGATCGCCGATGTATTCGTGTAACCGTTTGAACGGTTAAACGGGTATAATGGGCGCGAGGCGACTGCCGCCACGTCCGAAGCGTCGTCGACCGCGCCCGGATTCCGGCCATCACCCCTCGATGGGAAACTCGCGACCCTCGACCTCGGCGATGCGCGCGATCCATGCGGCGGGAACGTCGCACTTGCGTCCTTCGCGATAGTTGAACGCCACCACCACGCTCTCGCCCTCGGCGGCGACGCGCCCGAGCGACGCGCTCGCGATCGCGTAACGCATGTGGAAGCGGTCGCGCTCGATGCGCGTGGCGCGCGCGCCGACCAGCAACCGGTCGGGATAATCGAGCGGCGCTTTGAAGCGGCTGGCGGTCGACGCGAGGATCGGCCCGACGATCATCTCTTCGCCCATGCGAATCACGCCCGTCGTCTCGAAATACCGGATGCGGGCGGACTCGTAGTAGCGGAAGTACTGGACGTTGTTGAGGTGGCCGAAGGCATCCATGTCGCCCCAGACCAGATCGAGCTCGATCACGACACGAAATTCGCTCAGCAATTCACGCACGACGCACTCCCGTCCGGATTCGGATACCGCACTTCCTACGCCGACGCGCATTGTCCGTAAAGGCCGCGCTCCCTCGAGCCGCCTGCCTCGACATGCCGCCCTCGACATGCCGCGCCGCGAGGCCCTACATTGCGTCACCGAAAGGATCCAAATGTCGTTTTTCGCGATCGCCGATCTGCACCTGTCCTTCGCGCGGCCCAAGCCCATGGACATCTTCGGCGCGCAGTGGACCGATCACGCGGACAAGATCGCGGCCGGGTGGCGCGAGCGCGTGGGCGAGGGCGACACGGTGTTGGTCGCGGGCGACATTTCGTGGGCGATGACCTTCGCCGAGGCCGAGCCCGACCTGCGGTGGATTCACGACCTGCCCGGCCAAAAGATCCTCATCCGCGGCAATCACGATTACTGGTGGGACCGCGTCAAATGGATGCGCGCGCGCGTGCCGTCGTCGATTCGCTTGCTCCATAACGACTCGTTCGAAGTGGACGGCGTGCGCGTGGCGGGGGCGCGCGGCTGGGATTTGCCCGGCAAGGGCTGGAAGGACGACCCCGAGGCGGACCTGCGTCTGTACGAACGCGAGCGCGGGCGGCTGCGCATGTCGCTCGACTCCGCGCGCGGCGATCTGCCGATCCTCGTGATGATGCACTACCCGCCGTTCTACGATCCCGACGCTCACCTGGGCTTCCACGATTTGCTGCGCGACGCGGGCGCGCACGCGGTGGTCTTCGGCCATCTGCACGGGCCCGACGGCGCGAACGCGTGGCAGGGCGTGCGCGACGGCGTGCGTTACGTGTTCTGCGCGTGCGACGGCATCGACTTCACCCCCACGTTAATTAGGGACAGTCACCTATTTTAATGAGGGACAGTCACCCTTTTTCACGATTGTCTTGCCATTGCCTCGCGGCGTTAGCAAAAGAAAACCGGTGACTGTCCCTAATTAGATTTCGGAGGCGAGGCGCTCTTCGCGGCGGCGGGCGACTCGCTCGCGGGCCTCGCGCACGTCGGTGGGGTATTCGCGGGTGATGCACGCCAGACACAGGCGATCGCGGCGGATGCCGAGGCCGCGGATCAGCCCCTCGTGCGAGAGGTAGTGTACGCCCTCGCAGCCCATCTCCTCGCGGATCTCCTCGGCGGAGCGGCCGAAGGCGACCAGCCGCGTCTCGTCGGGCGTGTCGATGCCGTAAAAACACGGCCCGATGATCGGTGGCGTGTAATAGAAGAAACGCACCTCCCGCGCGCCGAGGCTGTAGAGGCGGCGGATGATCTTTTTCGACGTCGTGCCGCGCACGTTGGAGTCGTCGACGATGGCGACACGCTGGCCGTTGATGAAATCGCGGATGAAGATGAACTTGTCGTCGATCGCCTTTTGTCGCTTGGCGTCGCTCGTCTCCTGAAAGCTGCGTTTGTTGCCGACCTTGATGATGCCCTGGCGGTACGGCAGGCCGAGCCGCTGCGCGAACGCGAGGCCCGTCGAAACCGCCGTGCCGGGCAGGCCGATCACCACGTCGATCTCGCCCTTCAGATGACCGAACTCGTCGGCCAGCGCGTCGCCCAGCTCCTGCCGCGTGATCTCGACGTAGCGATCCTGAAAATTGCTGTCGGGCCGCGCGAAGTAGCAGAATTCGAAGAAGCAGAACGCCTCGCTTTTCGGCGCGATCTTGCGGATCGTCGGCGCTTCGAGCCGGTCGGGCGACACGAAGATCGCCTCGCCCGGGCCGACCTCGGTGATGCCGCTGTAGTCGCCGAAATAGTTGAACACCGACGACTCGGACGCGAAGGCCCACTCGACGATCTCGCCGTCTTCGTCCTTGCGGTGCGCGTAGCACAGCGGGCGGATGCCGTGGGGATCCTTGAACGCGAGGATGCCGCCCTCGAGCATGCACAGCACCGAATACGCGCCGATCAAATCGTTCATCGTCTTGCCGAGCGCGGCGAACAGCGTCTCGACGAGGCCATCGTAGTCCTCGGGCAGCGACCCGCCGTTGCCCATGAGCCGGCGGATGAGCGTATTCTGGATCACCTTGGCATCGACCTGCGTCTGGAACGAAAATCCCTCGTTCATCAAATCGCGCGTGAGCGAATAGATGTTGACCAGATCGCCGTTGTTGCAGGTCGCCATGCCGGGCCGGTCGGCCAGCACGGGTTGGATGTTGCGGTCGAGGGCGAGGGCGTCGGTGTGCCCGACCGTGGCATATCGCGTGTGGCCGATACCCATGTGGCCGGGGAGGTTGCGATGATCGAAATCGAAAAACTGCAAACTCGGCGGCTTGAGCCCGCCGCTCGCGTGGAAGTACTGCCCGTCGTAGGTCACGATCTTCACGGACCGCTCGCCGCGGTTCTGAAGACGTTCGGCGCTGCTCACAAGACGACGGGAAACGCTTTCGCGGGAGACGATTCCGATCACGCCGCACATGGTGATTCGATCTCCGGCCGGAAGGGCTTTTCGGCACCGGGAAGCGCGCGCGGGCGCGGCGTTCGGCGCTTGACAAGCGGGGGCGCTTTGGCGAAACACGTTTTAGTTCAGGCATATCGCCTTGTAAAGCCGCGAATCCGTTTCATGCAGCTCACCGAACCATGCTCGGGGATTCGACGCACGTTCGGGCGATCGGCGCTCGTCGCCGCGCTTGCGGCATTGGCGTTCTCGCTGTCGTTCGTTTCTTTCGCGGCCGCCGAAGACGGTTTTGATTCCACGTACTCCGCTCAGGCCGCGCTCTTCGCGGCGGTGGTGCGCGACGACGGCACCATCAACTTCGCCACGCTCGCGCTGAAAAAAGACGAGGCCGAGGCCGCCGCCGACGCCTTCGACGAGCTCGACGAGGACGACTACGCGGCGCTGCCCTCCGACGAGAAGCGCGCCTACTGGATCAACGCGTACAACACCTTCGTGCTCGCGGTGATCGCCGAGAGCTACCCGATCAAGGTGAAGACCGACTCGCGCTATCCCGCCGGCTCGCCCATGACCATCGACGGCGCGTGGCACGAACGCAGATTCCGCACGGCGGCAGGCAAGGTCACGCTCAACCGCATCGAGAACAACATCCTGCCCGAGCTCGGCAACGCGATGACGGCCTTCGGCCTCGCCAACGGCACCCGCGCCACGCCCGTGCTGTCGCGCGAGCCGTATCGCGCGGCCACGCTCGCCGCGCAGCTCGACGCGTCGGCCACCCGCTTTTTCAACAACCCGAAAAACGTCGCGATCACGCCCGACGGCAGGACGCTGCAGGTCACGAACTGGCTCAAGATGCTCGGGCCGCGACTCGCGTCCACTTTCGCGCCGCAGCGCGATCAATACGTTCGTCGCGACAAGTTCGAGATCGCGGTGATGAACGCGATCCTGAAGTTCCATACCGATGCCGCGTTGCGCGATGCCGTTCGCAAGAACGCATTTGAATTCAAATGGATCGAACCCGACTGGTCGGCGAACGACGTGCGCTAAAACGCGCGCGCGTGGCCGGGCCGGTCCAAGGGTGGGGCCGTGCTGGATTTTGAACTCTCCGAAGAACAGATCATCCTGCGTGATCAGATCCGCGAATTCGCCGAGAACGAGATCGCGCCCGTCGCGGGGCATCTCGACGAGACCGAGACCTTCTCGATCGAGCTCACGCGAAAAATGGCCAAGATGGGCCTTTTCGGCATGTTCGTCGGCGAGGACTACGGCGGCAGCGGCGCGGGGTATCTGGAATATTGTATCGCGGTCGAAGAGATCGCGCGCGTGGACGGCTCGCAGGCCGCGACCGTGGCGGCGGGCAACTCGCTGGGCATCGGGCCGATCTGGAACTTCGGCACCGAGGAGCAACGGCGCGAGTGGCTGCCGCGCCTGTGCCGCGGCGAGATCCTCGCCAGCTTTGGCCTGACGGAGCCCAACGCCGGTTCCGACGCCGGGCACAGCACCACCTCGGCGCGCATGGAAGACGGCGAGTGGGTCATCAACGGCAGCAAGATCTTCATCACCAACTCGTCGTCGCCCATGGCGGGGGTGTGCGTGGTGCAGGCCGTCACGGGCGTGGGCGAGCACAAAAAGGCCGAGCTCTCGTGCATCCTCGTGCCCCACGGCACGCCGGGATTCACGCCGCAGACGATGCACGGCAAGCTCATGTGGCGCGGGTCCGACACGGGTCAGCTCTTCTTCGACAACTGCCGCGTGCCCGAAAAGAACCTGCTGGGCGCGCGGGGCGAGGGCTTCAAGCAGATGATGCAGACCCTCGACGCCGGGCGCCTGTCGATCGCCGCGATGGGCGTCGGCGGCGCGCAGGGCGCGTTCGAGCTCGCCCACCGCTACGCGCAGGAGCGCTCGCAATTCGGCCGCCCCATCGGCAACTTCCAGGCGATCGCTTACAAGCTCGCCGACATGGCGACCGAGATCGAGGCGGCGCGGATGCTGCTTTACAAGGCCGCGTGGCTCAAGGACATGCACAAGCCCTTCGGCAAGGTCGCCGCGATGGCCAAGCTCTACGCGAGCGAGGTCATGCGCCGCGTGGTGCACTCCGCGGTGCAGATCCACGGCGGATACGGCCTGATGAAGGAATACCCCGTCGAGCGGTTCTACCGCGACCAGCGTCTGCTGGAGATCGGCGAGGGCACGAGCGAGATCCAGCGCCTCGTGATCGCGCGGCATCTGGGCTTCAAGCCCGTCTTCTGAGCCGCGCGCGGATTCCGGATGAAAAAAGGGAAGCCGGCGAACCGGCTTCCCCTCGCGATCGAATGGATGTCGAAGCTTACTTCAGCTCGACCTTCGTGGCGCGCAGCATGTCGTCGTTGACCTTCTTGTAACGCACGAGCACCACCGCGCCCGCGGTCAGATCGGAGGCCGCGCCCGCGCCGCCTTCCTTCTTCACGATCTCGGTTTCCTTGGTGATGTAGATCTTCTTGGAGTCCTTGGCCGGGTCGCCGCCGTGCGGATAGACGTAAAGGCGACCGATCAGCCCGCCTTCCTTCGGCGTGTCGTACGATTCGTACTTCTCGACCTTTCCGGCCATTTCGAACATGTTCATGCCCTTCTCGTACACCTGCGCGAATGCGACGGAGGCAACGAGAAGTCCGGCCACGACGGCGAGAGCGAGCAGCTTCTTCATGGCGAATCCCCTTTGGTAGAGCAACGAGTTGGGAGCGAAAACCAACCTCGAAAGAGGCCCGTTTTTGCGGTTACAAGGCGATTTGGGTAGCACTTTCACCCGTTGTCGTCAAGAAAAACGCGGCGCCCGCAGGGCGACCTTTACCGCTCCAGCCGGATCGTGAACTCCTCGCCGGGATTCGCGATGCGAATGAAGCCCGCGCGCACGTCGTCGTTCGTGAACGACTCGACCGCGCGACCGTCCGACGTCTTCAGGTCGGCGAACCAATGCCACTTGAGCACGATGTCGCCCGTCGTCGGATCGGGCTTCACGTTTTTGAGCGCGAGCGAGCCGAAATCCCCCGTCAGATCGCCGCTGCCGCGCAGGAACCAACCCCCAGGGCGCGTGTACTCGAAGACGCCGAAACGGCCGAACTCGCCGTGGTCGACGAGGCGGCCCTCGGTCAGCTTGACCAGTTCCTTGAGCCGCCACGGTTCGGTGACGACGAACCATCGCATATTGAACGTCTCGGCGACACGCTCGAAATCGTGGAACTGGTAGCGCAGCTCGACCGGCAGACGGAAGTGATCGCGGTACTGCGAAAAGCCCGGGCGCAGGAGCAGGTTGAACTGAAAGTTGATGTCGTTTTGTTTGAAGAAAACGCCGTCGAAGGGGCCGTTGATGAGGGGCCGGCCGCTGTCGTCATGAAAACGGTAGTGCAGGTTGTTGGTGTGCATCGAGTGTTCGAGGAACGCGCGGGCGTCATCGGGCGAATGGCGCTTGATGTAGAGCGCCGCGCGGCGCAGCTCCACCAGCGGCAGCGTGTTCATCTCCTTCATCATGAAGGCGGTCGGCGGCGTCTCCGCGCGCCATTTCATCTGCATGAGCATGCGGTAGGTGCCCATCCACCCGTACCACGCGATGACGGGGATCAGGAGCGCGGCGGTGCGCCGCAGCCTGGATGCGCGGCTCCAGTGGGGCCACGTGCGCTGCGCCTCCATCGCCATGCCGCACAGGATCGAGACGAACAGCAGCAGGTTGATCTCGTAACGCGCCGAGTGCAGGCCGGGGACGTAATCGCCCGACGCGATGAGAAGAACCATGTAGGCGAGGGAGATCGAGATGACGATGGCGTGCCGGCGGTACGGCGCGCGCGAGCGGATAGCGTGGACCGCGCCCGCGACGCCGAAGCTCCACATCAGCAGCCGGTAAAGCAGCAGGATCGCCGCGATGATCCACGGCCAGGCGATCTCGAGCTGCAGCAGGAACTCGAGGCCATGGAAGAAGCGGTTGAACGAAAAATCGAGGATGTCCTTGTAGTCGAGGTACGGCCCGATCCAAAACCAGTTGGCCGCGAGGGCGAGGCCGATGAGCGCGGCGAGCACCGCGATCTTGCGTTTGTCGGCCATCATCTCGCGCCAATAGACGAGCACCGAGATCAGGCACGGCCCCGCGAGGATGAAGATCGCGGTCTTGTGAACGACCGGGGCGAGGGGAAGGATCAGCAGCGCGGGGCGGATCCAGCGATCGCCCGCAAGCCAGTTGGCGAAGACGCCGAAGGCGTACACGCACACCCCCGCCACCAGCACGGCCATGATCATGCCGACGACGAGCAGGAAGATGCCGAACCCGCAGCAGAATCCCACGAGCGCGAAGAACAGCCCGAAGAGCGCCGCGCGGCGCGGCACGCCGAACTCGCGCATCCCCAGATACACGCACGTCGGCACGGCGAAGGCCGTGAGGACGACCATATAATAGAGCAGCTCCCACGGCGCGATGTCCGGGAAGGCGATGGCGATGAAGTTGAGCGTGACGTTGCTGTTCCACAGGAAGGGATCGGCGTAGCCGCCGAGGTACTGCGGGACGTAGCCCCACATCATCCCCGTTTTGTTCCAAAGCTGCATCGCCTGATCGATCAGGCACTCGAGCGGGATGAAGTCGATGTGAAAGAAATGGATGGGCCGCAGCAGGTTGTGCGGCATGGGGATCGCCACCGACGCGATCACGCTACCGGCCAGCAGCACCCAAAACGCGGCCACGAGGCGGCCGGGTTCGCGCGGGGGCGCGGGCTCCCCTCTCCCGCCGGAATCTTCACTTGTGGCGCGGCCGCCCTCGGCCGCGACATTCTCATCCACGCTGGGTTCGTTCTTCATGGACTTTCGGATGTGAACGAGTCCGCGGGAAAGATCAAGACCGGGGAGATCTTGACTTCGAGCCGGGCGGTAGGTATCGATACCCCATCCTCCCGGAACCGGACGCATGACGACTCACCAGCAGGCACCTCCGAAGCCGACCGTCATGCTTCAGATTCCGGAAGCCGAGCTCGTCCTCGGGCTCGTCGGTGCGGTCGGAACCGACTTGGAGCATTTTCAGGGAGTCCTTGATGCGAACCTTCGCGCGTTTGAATACGCCCCGCGAAGCGTCCGCCTTAGCGGAATTCTTGAGAAACTCGCCCCCGAAATCCTTGCGTCGATAGGGGTAGAGCTTGTTCCAAAGCCCGAGTATGACCGGCTCCGGACATACATGGACGCGGGAACGAAGTTGCGCGAGGCAGCCCGTTACGGTGGGATTCTGGCCCTTCACGCGGCCGCCGAAGTCCTTCAGGGACGACCACCCGAGCCGGACGAATTTTTACCGCGCACGGCACACGTCCTTCGCTCGCTGAAGCACGACGAAGAGGTCCGGGCTCTGCGCCGAATTTACGGAGCGGGGTTTTTTCTCGTCAGTGTGTTCGCAACCCGGAGCGAGCGACAGCGGCTTCTCGAGCGAAAGATGTCGACCGAACAGGCGGCGGAACTGATCCGACGCGACGAAGACGAGGGAAGCGATCTCGGCCAGAAGACGAGGGATACGTTCGCTCTCGCGGATGTTTTTGTACGCTCCGATCGGGCGGAAGCGGAGATCAGTCGCTTCTTGGACCTGATTTTCGGCAATGCATGTCTGACGCCCACTCGAGACGAGCATGGTATGTTCATGGCCTACGCCGCATCTGTGCGTTCCGGAAGTCTGTCCCGACAGGTCGGCGCCGCCGTTATGGCGCCCGACGGGGAGATCATTGCGACAGGTTGCAATGACGCTCCAGCCAAAGGTGGGGGATTGTACTGGCCCGGACCCGGGGATCACCGCGACTTCGTGCGAGGGCGCGATTCGAACGACGAACAGAAAGCAAAAATCGTCGTTCAGGTCATGAAGGCTCTGGGGCAGAGTGTGGATACTCAAGGCAATAAGATTTCCGACGAGGCGCTTTGGGAGGGTGGACGCAAGCGACTCGCGAGTACGCAGCTTTTGGACATGACCGAGTACGGAAGGGACGTTCACGCGGAAATGGACGCCCTGTTGACGTGCGCACGGATCGGCGTGAGTCCCAAGGGATGCACGTTGTTTTGCACGACGTTTCCGTGCCACAATTGTGCCAAGCACCTGGTCGCGGCAGGAATTTCGAGGGTGGTCTACATCGAGCCCTATCCGAAGAGCAGGGCGCTGGATTTACACGAAGACTCGATCACGGTCGATCCGGTGTGCGCCGGGGAGAAGGTCCTGTTCGAACCCTTTGTCGGCGTGGGCCCTCGTCGATATTTCGATCTGTTCTCCATGATGGGAATCAGCACGGGGTTCGAGGTAAACCGAAAAAACAAAGCCGACGGGACGCCGCTGAAGTTCTCCAGAGAGGCTGGTAAGCCCAAGGTCCCGATGCTTCCGACCTCGTACTTCGAACGGGAACGGTCCGCGGCGAAAGATGTCAAGGACATCATGGAGTGGCTTGAAGGCCGCGCGAGAGGAGTAGGCGATGAAAGTCCGACGTGACGACACCGAAGACGCGCGCCGATATTGGGAATTTCTCGACGCCAATGCCAAGATCGTCTCCGAGTGGCCGGAGTGGAAGCGGGGTGTCCGGTTGGTTCTCGAAGATTCAAGCCCCGCGCATTCCCATGCCGGGGATGAGGGCGACCGTCAAGGCGACCCGGACACAGGCCGTTGAATCACCCGCGTGTCGAAGTGGTTGCGGGCGGTTCCGGATCACGTCGCGGAAGGGTCGCAGAATGACGGATGAGGAACTGCGTAAGCAGGCCGAGGCGTTCTCTGCCACCGTGTCGCGGCTTGCCGAGGTCGCCCATCGCCTCCCCGAATGGAAGCGCGGCCCCGTCGGTGCGGGTCTCTATCCGCAGGAATACCCCGAGGCGATGCGACGTTTTCGCGAACGGGAAGAGGCGCGCAAGAAAGCCGAAGGAACTGCAAAGTAAGGGCGGACTCGGCGTTCGGACCCAGCCCAGACTCCACGCGGGAGTTTCGCTGTCTGACGCCGTTCGCCCCGCCCTCACGCCCGCGCGAGCGAGATCATCCAAAGCGCGTAGCTGGTGACGAAGAGGAATCCCCACAGCACGGCGGGGCGTCGGAAGAACTCGTCGGTGGGGCCGAAGGCGCGGAAGATGAACCCGACGACCGACGCGATCCACCCGAAGAACGCCAACACGGCCAGCGACGACCACGCGGGGTTCGGACCGACGGGCGCTTTGAGAATGGCCATTTCGCGCATCTGCGCCTCGGGTCCGCTGCCGGGCCGAACCAACTCGGCCGCGACGCCGACGAGCCGGGCGATCTCGGTGTCGGCCTGCGCGATGATCTTCTGGCCGGGCACCGTCAGCCACGTCGCCGCGTAAAACCCCGAACGCAGCACGCGCCACGAACGCAGCGCCGTGTCGAGGTCCTTTTCGTATTCGCTCTTGTGGGCGATGTCGATCAGGCTCGCGGCGGCTTCGCGCACGGTGGGGCTGCCGGGCAGATACCAGTGAAGGGAGCGGTCGTAGGCGGTGATGGCCTCGGTCACGTCGCCCGCGGCCAGCGACTCGCGCGCCTTGGCGTTTTCGCGCAGTCCGCCGACGTACACGCGCGCTGACGCCATCGCGAGCACAAGCAAAGCCACGGAAACGACGCGTAAAACGCGCAAGGCCCCCACCCCCGTTTCGACGGCCATACTACCCGTAAACTTTCACGGCGTTCAAGAGGAAATTTCACGAGGAATATCAGTGCCTTACAAGAGTCATCCCCAAGGGCGGGGGCGGTTTTGCTTCAGATCGGCCATCATCCCGCGTACGCTGCGGAGTCGCTCACGATCATCAAAACCCCTCACCTCTGTCCCTCGACTTCGCTCGGGACTCCCCTCTCCCATCTGATGGGAGAGGGGTCGGGGGGTGAGGACCGCCAGGGTCGGAGTTGAGGGCAGCGCGACGTGTTCACGTCCAAAAACCAACGACCAAAAACCGACAACCATATTGCGAACAAAAACCGAACTCCAACCCCCACGTCCGCCTTGACCTCACATCGCATCCCTCTCCTTTCCCCCATCTTTTTTTCCTCGACATTGCACCGCGAAGCGCCGTAGAATGGGCCCGGCGCCGGGTGGACCGTATCTCGAAGCGGCCCGCGCGACGCAAGGGGGAAGTTTGCGTCCAATCACCAAAAAAGCCGCGTTGTTCTTGGTGTTTTCCGCGCTCGCCGCGCTCTGGTCCCTGTGGATGCCCGGCACGGCCGACGCGCAGGTCGCCCGCATGCCGCGCCAGGGCGGACCGATGGCCCAGTCCGTGACCGGCTTCATGCAGCTCACGCTCGGCCTGACCGCGTTGCCCGCGTTCGAGGCGACCGCCGACGCGCAGATGAACGGCGTGGACGTGCAGGAATCCGACGTCTCGGCGCGCATCCCCGGCTGGTCGGCCCTCATCACCCTCGTCCCCACCTGGGGGATGAACGGTGTGGAGTTCGGCGCGGGATACGAGGCGACGGGCGGCGAGATGAAGCTCGCGGTGGACGACGGGGGCGTCGTGGAAGACGGCGAAGCGACCTTCACCCTCTCCGATTTCACGATCCGTACCGGCTACGTGCGCTATTTCGGCGACCTCGACTGGCATCCTTACGTGCTGGGCGACGTGGCCGCCGCGTGGGAGACGATGCGCGTGGCCGCGGACTACGAAAACGCGGGGGACGAGGTCGGCGACTCGAAGCTGATGACCGGCGTCATCGGCGCGGGTTTTGGATCGGTCTGGGAGATTTCGAACGGCGTGATCGGCTTCGAGGCCCGCGTCGACTACTGGCCCTTCCCCGTTCGCCATGACTTCCCCTCGCCCTCGGGCCGCTACGACCTCGAGGTCAGTCGGCCGCTGCTGGTCAAACTCGGGTTCGTCCTCGCGATCGGGCGGTTGTAGCCGATTTGCCAACGGCTCGCCGACATTGTTTCACGTGAAACAATCGATCGATAAGCCGCTGGTGACGACAGGCGAAGCGGCCATTGTTTCACGTGAAACAATCCCCGCTCTCCACATGATCCCCCTCGTTCCCCGATCCCCCGAAATGTGGTAATCCGCGCGGCTTGCGGAGTCCCTCACCCCGCCCCTCGCCTTCGCTCGGGACTCCCCTCTCCCGTCAGACGGGAGAGGGGCCGGGGGTGAGGGCCGACAGAGTCGGGGGTTCGGGCCGCGAAGGCCCGGGGTGAGGGCCGCGAAGACTGGGATGAAAGCGGGAGCGCGTTTGCTGACCCTCGAATACGAACTCATTGTCGTCGGTGCCGGACACGCCGGCATCGAGGCCGCCCTCGCCGGGGCGCGGATGGGCGCGCGCACGCTCCTCGTCACCATCGACCTCGACCGCACCGCCCAGATGAGCTGCAACCCGGCCATCGGCGGCCTCGCCAAGGGCCACCTCGTCCGCGAGATCGACGCCCTCGGCGGCGAAATGGGCCTCGCGGCCGACGAAACCGGCATCCAGTTCCGCCGCCTCAACACCGCCAAGGGGCCCGCGGTCCGAAGCCGCCGCTGCCAGTCCGACATGGCCGCCTACGCACGGCGCATGAAGCGCGTCCTGCTCACCACGCCCAACCTCGACCTGAAGCAGGACACCGCCGAGGCCCTCATCGTCGAGGGCGGCGCGGTCCGCGGCATCGTCGGGCGATTTGGCGTCGCGTATCGAGCCCCGGCCGTCGTCCTCACCACCGGCACCTTTCTGGCCGGGCGCGTCTTCATCGGCGAGGCGACCTACGGGGCCGGGAGGTTCGGCGATCCGCCGTCCAACGAGCTCGCCCGCTTCCTACGCGAGGACCTGCGTCTGCCCATGGGCCGCCTCAAGACCGGCACCCCGGCCCGCCTCGCCACACGCACCATCGATTTTTCTCGCCTCGAGCCCCAGCCCGGCGACGAAAACCCCCTGCCGTTCTCGTTCCTGAACGACCGGATCGACGCCGCGCAGGTCCCCTGCCACATCACCTGGACCAGCGAGGCCACGCACGCCGTCATCCGCGCGAACATCGGCCGATCGCCCCTCTACGGCGGCAAGATCCAGGGCATCGGCCCGCGCTACTGCCCGTCGATCGAGGACAAGGTGGTGCGTTTCGCCGACAAAAGCCGCCACCAGATTTTTCTGGAGCCCACCACCCGCGTCGGCGACGAAACTTACCCCAACGGCATGTCCACCAGCCTGCCCTACGACGTGCAGCTCGCGTTCCTGCGAACCGTGCCCGGCCTGGAGCGCGTAGAGCTCACGCGCCCGGGCTACGCGATCGAATACGACTTCATCGATCCGTGCGTGCTGCGCCACACGCTGGAGCTGCCCGAGGTGGACGGCCTGTTCTTCGCGGGGCAGATCAACGGCACATCGGGTTACGAGGAGGCCGCCGCGCAGGGCCTGGTCGCCGGCATCAACGCCGTTCGCAAGCTGCGGGGCGCGCCCCCGATGATCCTCGCCCGCGATCAGGCGTACATCGGCGTCTTGATCGACGACCTGATTTCCCGTGGAGTTACCGAACCTTACCGCATGTTCACCAGCCGCGCCGAGTACCGCCTGCTGCTGCGCGAGGACAACGCGGACCTGCGTCTCACGCCGGTGGGCCGCGAGGTCGGGCTGGTTTCGGACGAACGATGGGACCGATTCGTCGCGCGACGCGATCGTATCGAGGCCGAGATCGCCCGGCTCGACGCCGCGACCCTCACGCCGTCGGTTTCGGTGAACGCGCTGCTCGACGCGGCCGCTTCCGCGCCGATCAAAAAGCCCGCGACGCTCGCCGCGCTCGTCACGCGCCCCGAGCTGGGTTATGCGGGCACGGTCGCCCTCGATCCCGATCGCCCCGAATTGCCAACCGATGTGGTGTCGGAGGTCGAAACGCGGATCGCGTATCGCGGCTACCTGCGTCGCCAGACCGAAGAGGCCGAGCGGCTGCTCTCGGCGGACCGCGTGCGGATCCCGGATGGCTTCGATTTCAATGCCGTGCACGGCCTGTCGAACGAGATTCGCGAAAAGCTGCGCCGCATCCGTCCCGAGACCCTCGGCCAGATTCAGCGCGCCAGCGGCGTCACCCCCGCGGCGATCAACGTGATCTGGCTGCACATCGAAAAGGCGAGGCGAATGCGCGACGAGGCGATCGCGCCGGTTTCGCGCTCATTGTAGCCCCCCGAAGCCCCCCTTGTTTTTACAAACAAATATCGAACACGCGACATGCGGCACAACGGGATACGTGCCCTAAAACCGTTCGCGAAGCGCGGTACAAGCCACACCGTCGCGATCGCCTCTTCGCGCGCTCAAAATTCTGAATTCTACATTCTCAATTCACCATTCCCTTTTTCCCCTCTGAATCGGGGCGGCATGGGGGAATGGAGAATGCAGAATGGTGAATGAAGAATGGAGAATTTCCGAAACCTCTATGCGCTGCTCGCTCCTCGATTTCGCGAAGACGTAGCCTTCTTCAGAATCGCAGTCAGAACGCAGATCACCTCGTCCGCCTCGGCGATCAACGGCTCGAGGCGCTTGACTGGCGCGATTTCCGATGCTGCGAGCAGTCGGAGCCAATAGTGCGTCTCGCGGGCCTCTTTGAGCGCGATCGCGCACTTTGAAATAAAATCCGCCTTGCTCTGCCCTGCGCTGGCCTCTTCGAGATTGGCGCCGACGGAGGTTCCCGAACGGAGAATCTGACGCGACAGCGTGCGTCCCGTACCGCCTTTCGATTGCAGGTAGCGATGCAGATTCACGATTCGCAGCGCGAAGTCGAACGCGCGATTCTGAATATCTCGAGATGCGGCACTCTTGTTTTCCAAAGACTGGGTCACTCGCAAACCTCCGCCTTCCGCGGAAATTGAGTTGAAGTACCGATTCATTCTACATTCTACATTCTCAATTCGCCATTCGGTTCATCCACTCTGAGTCGGGGCGGACGGGCGGAATGCAGAATGGTGAATGAAGAATGGAGAATTTAGCCTAACGTTGTCAAGGCATATTGCATATTTCCGTGTTTCAAAATAGGTCGTAATTTGTGCACGGGGGAAACCTACACCCATCGCGCTCACGCCGCCGCCCTCTCGGAATTCTGCATTCTGCATTCTCAATTCAACATTCTTCCTCTCCCCTCTGAATCGGGGCGGCACGGGGGAATGGAGAATGAAGAATGGAGAATGGAGAATTTCCGCAAGCACAACCCTATAAGATTCTCGAGACTTTTCGAAGAATCCAACTCGCTCGGTCGGGGCGCGCAACCCACACCGCCGCCCTACAGCCGCATCGGCATGATGACTTCCTGATAGCCCGCCTCGGACGGCGCGCGCAGCAGCACCGGCGAGTGCTGGTCCGAGAACGACATGCTCACGTCCTCGTCCTTGATGATCGCCAGCGCGTCCAGGAAATACCGCGCGTTGAACCCGATCTGGAACTCCTCGCCGTCGTAGCCGACCGTCAGCTCTTCCTTGGCCTCGCCCAGATTGGGGTTGTCGCACGCGACCTCGAGCAGCTTCTTGGCGAGCGAGAAACGCACCCCGCGGCCCAGTTCCTCGGCCATGATCGCCACGCGGCGCAGGGCGGCGTGCAGATCGTCGCGCGCGCAGGTCACCACGCGCTGGTTGTGTTTGGGGATCACCGACGAAAAGTCGGGGAAATTGCCCTCGATCAATCGGATGATGTAGAGCACCGATCCCTTGCGCACGATGACATTGCGTTCGGAGACCTTGATGAGGATGTTGCCGGCTTCACCCTCGACCAGCTTGCGCAATTCGGCCACGGCCTTGCGCGGAACGATGACGCCGGGCTTGACCAAAAGGCCGCAGCCCTCGGGCAGCTCCTTTTCGCACATCGCCAGGCGGTGGCCGTCGGTGGCCACGGCGCGCAACGAGGCTTTGTCGCCCAGTTTGCCGGTTTCCAGAAAAACGCCGTTCAGATAGGGCCGCGTTTCGTCGGCACCCACGGCATGCGAGACCATCTCGAACATGTCGGCGATCGCCGATGCGGGGATCTCCTCGAACTTTTCGGTTTCGTAATCGGGCAGGATGGGATATTCCTCGTCGGGAAGCCCGAGGATTTTGAATCGCGCGCGCCCGCTGGTGATCTCGACGGAGTTGTTGGCGGCGACCTTGACGGCCACCTCGCCGGCCGGCAGCTCGCGCACGATCTCGAAGAGCTTCTTGGCGTTGATCGTGATCGATCCCGCGTCCAGCACCTTCGCTTCGTAAAGCCCCTTCACGCCCACCTCGAGATCGGTGGCCGTGATGCGCAGGGCGTCGCCCTTGGTTTCGAGCAGCGCGTTCGCCAGAATCGGCAGCGTGGTGCGCTTCTCGATCACGCTCTGAACGCGGGACAAGCCGTGAATGAACTCGTCCTTGGCGATGACGAACTCCATGGGCGCGACTCCGTTTGCGGGTGTCCGAAGACGAATAGGGGCTTTATTTATAAGAAACTTCGTCGTCGTCGTAAAGCCTGTGGAATCCGGGGACAGCTCGCCGAAGTCCGCGCGAACGCGGCGCAAGTTGCGTGGATGACGCAGGCAACGACGCGGTGGATAGACCGGGCGAAAACCGGGACAACTTTTCATCCACAGGTTGCGGACAGCATCGTCCACGCCCTTGCGGACAGGGTTGTGAACAGCGGATTAGCGGTTCGATCCGCGCGTCAGGCCCCCGCGCCCCGGCGTTTTTCGCGGCGCAGATACTCGACCAGCTCCGGCCCGATGCGCTCGGCCAGCTCGCGCGGATCGGCGACGCCGCCCGCCGTCACGTTGACGTGAAACGTGAACGAATCCCCGCCGATCGATTCGCCGCGGTTTGCGCCCGCGAGGCGCTCGGCCCCGATCCGCTCCACGGCGCGACGACGCATCACGAACTCGCCGCGCTGCGCCACGATCGGCACCTCGTCGAATCCGAGCGCGAGCCCGCCGTGGGCGCGCACGGGCCCTCCGCCGTGCAGGACCGGACCGCCGGCGTGAAAAAACGTCAGCCATCCCGCGCCGCCGCCGGTGAGCGCCGTCATCAGCGTGCGCATCACCACCATCTGCGCGGTGATCGCGATCATCTGCTTGAGCACCGCGCGCAGCGACGCCTGCCAGTCGTGCGTGCCGTCCACGAGTTCGTCGGCAAGGCCGCGGCCGATCGCGCCGATCGACGACGTGAACGCCTGTCGCGTCCAGTCCGCGGCGCTGGTCGCGCGACCGATCCAATCGCGGAATGTTTCCTCCGTCATCGCACGGCGGCGCGCATGAACGGCGCGCTCGGCCACGTAGAGTTCCATTTCCAGCGCGCGGGCGCGTTCGGCGTTTTCGCGCGCGGCGTCGCCCAGGCCGCGCATCTCCTCGCGGCTTTGCGCAAGGTTTCGGCGCAGCCGTTCGGCGCTCTCGGCGGATTCGTCGATGCTCGCGGTTTCGGGTTCGAGGACAAGGGGCATGGGGGCTCCGGGGGGTGGTTGGTTGTTGGTTTTTGGTTGTTGGGAAGCCCTCACCCCCAA
>CAZPJD010000228.1:0-7142 GCA_964586775.1 uncultured bacterium
GGGGTTTTTTTGCTGCGGGTCCGTTATGGTGACCCGTCCGCGACTTGGGAATCGCCGTGGGTTCCCTTGTTATTTGTTGTGTCCCCGGCCCCCCCCCCCCCGGAACCCCGACCGCCCCCGTGATTTTGAGCCGCCAAAACAACTACGGTTACGGCAATTACCTCATCGAAAAATCGCTGCGGAGGGAGGCTGGCCCGGACGGGGAAGAGGATGTCCTTTGGTTCAGTCGCGTGGTCTCCACTTGGAATGGAATCGATTCAAACCGTTATGGTGCGTCCGTATTCCATGCCGTGTTGAATTTCGGAGAGCTCGCCAGCGGCCTCTGAGATCAACAGCCGCAAGCAGATGATCGGTCTGATGTTTCCGCTACGTCGACCAAACCGGAGTCGTCATCCACCGTGTCGTCATCCACTGCGTCATCGTCGGCCTCAGCAGCAGTCGTCGAGGTCGTTGACGTGGGAATCGTGGTCGTCGTTGGAATACCGAGATAAACAAAAGCGCAGGAGTCGTCGGCGCCGATCTGCGGAAGATTCACGCCGACAATAACGATGTCGTCGGCACCGTCGTCGTTCAGATCACCCGCCGCACGCGGGTTCGAAACCCAAAATGTAGGCAGATTAGCATTTCCGACGCCCCACACACGTATTTTATCGGGGCCAGAATCCGACCCGCCGAAAATATAAGCAGCCGTACCGCTATAATCATCCATTCCGAGTTCATCAAAACCATCTCCGTCGAGGTCACCTACATAGGACAGATCGCCCGGAAGATCGTAGATTGTTTCATGCAGGTGGAAATCCTTCGAACTTGTTGGATCAAGACCGGAGGGTGACCCGTAGAAAATTTTAACCGAGAAAGATATTTGGGCGTGTGTCACCACATCGTCATATCCATCCCCGTTTATGTCTCCGACGCCCTCAAAAGAGAACCAGTCGTTGATGGACGGGTCGGCGGCGGCGATTTCCAGATCGGGCTGAATCGATGGCCCTGAAGCGGAACCGTAATAGAAATGGACAAAAGGATTCATTTCTTCGCTGCTGATATCACAATAAGCGGTAATGTCCGTATGACCGTCACCGTTGACGTCATTAATTGACGAAATGCGAAAAACACCAAGGATGCATAGGTTCGTTTCAATTTCCCAATCAGGTTCTTCAGAGATTCCATCCGCTCCTCCAAAGTAGATGCGCGCAATGGGGACGCCCTCCAGTGGAACTCCCGACATCCGCTTCAAAGCCGTGACGTAAAGGTCGTCGTATCCATCTCCGTTGACATCAACATCTCCAACTCCTTGATATCCAAGCTCATCGTACTGGTCGTCTCCTTTTAAAACAACATCCGGTGACGCACTCGGTCCTGAGATCGAGCCGTAGAATACGAAAATACGCCCACGCCAAGGGCGATCGATCTCGCTCCACTCGTAGTCCGTGATGATGATATCGCCGCAATGATCGCCGTTGAGATCGCCTTTCGCCTTATATTGTGAGAAAGACGTGGAATCGTGCCGTTGATAATGCCAACCCGGCTCCGTCGGTAATCCCGTCTCCTGCCCATAAAACAACAGAACCGAGGACGTGGAAACCCGCCGCACACCGGCCTCGTAATCGTAGTCTCTGAGCCCGATCAGAAGGTCGTCGAAACCGTCGCTGTTTACGTCACCGGGGCCGAATCCAGAGACACCCACCTCATGATTCCAAGGTGTGCCGGGGGGCGGGTAAACCCAACTGGGGTCATCCGGTAAGAACGGGCCGGTTCCCGCGGCACCCCTCGTGGCGGCGGCGACGAGCAAGGCTGCGGCGAATACGAACGCCGCGATCACCCGGAAGGCGCACCGCGATTTCATAAGCTGATGTCTTTGACGCATCGGACTCCGACGTCATCCCGATGCGGACCGACGGAAATATATGGACGGGCCGAGAGTCGTAATATATCATTTAAGTCCCAGTGGCCGCTATTGCTGTATCCCCCACCTCTGACCCCGCGGTAATCTCCCGTCGTTGGCCCCAGTGGATCCACGTCTGGAGCGGGACGCGACGTATAATAATCGGGGTCGTACCAATCGGAAATGAACTCCGAGACGTTACCTTGTGTATCGTAGAGTCCGAACGCATTCGGCTCCTTCTGGCCCACGGGATGCGTCTCGCCATCCGAGTTTTCATAAGTCCAGGCAACGGCGTCGAGGCATTCTTCCTCGTCGCCGCAAACGTAGATGGCGGTGGTTCCGGCGCGCGCGGCGTACTCCCACTCAGCTTCTGTCGGAAGCCGCGCTTCAATTGCCAAGCAGAACTCCTCGGCCTTATTCCAAGGAAAATTTTCTGCTGGACAGTTCTCGCAGCCCTCGTGTACGCTAAAATCTTCTTCCTCGCCCATGACAGTTACGTATTGCGCTTGAGTCGTTTCGGTCGCCGCCATCAAGAAATCAGTGGAAATGACGACGTGATGTTGCGGCGATTCGTCATCCTCGCATTCGTTGTCGCCCGGCACGCAACCCATCTCAAACTCACCGGCCGGAATCGTCACCCAGTCAATATCGACCGTTGTGTCGTCATCCGTCGCGTCGTCGTCCGCATCGTCGTCCCCGGTGTCATCGTCGGCGGCATCGTCGTCGCCGTCGTCGTCATCGGCGCCGTCGTCTCGCCCGCCGCCATCGCTCGACCCGCCGCCGCAGGACAGCGCGAGCAGGAGCACCGTCATGGCGAAAAACAACGCGAAAACCGAGTCGACCGTTCTCAGGGACGCTTCCTTAACCGAACGCGGACCGTTGAAAACGAGGAAAGTCTACCACCAGAAGACATGCAAGTCCATGAAAATTGTCAATGGGGCTACGCCTGAGAGGTGATGCGAGGCGCGAACGACTTCAACGTTTGCACGCCGTATACCAGATCGGCTGCCGCGGGCCCTCGCCGATCTGCACGATCCCGCCGTGAATGGGATCGTTCGCGACGGCCTCGCCCTGATCGACCTTCGCGAAGGGCACGTTCGATCGCCGCGCCGCGAGCAGCGAATCCACGAAGCGATCCGGCTCGACCGGGTACTCCCACAGCGAATCGTAGGTGCGTAGCAGCAGGCGGCGGCCCGACGGATGGATGTCCGCGGCGGTGACGCGCTCGCCGCGCCCGCTTGCGGTTTTGATCGCGCCGAGTTTTTCGAGCGTCGTCTTCGCGTGCGTCGCGTCCGCGCCGAAGCGGTAGATGTTCGCGAATCCGTCCGGCTCCTTGGAGAGGATGTAGAGCGAACCGTCGGGGTGCCGCGCAATCGCCTCGGCGTCACGGGGGCCATCGGGGTAGGCGAAGAGCATCCGCTCCACCGTCGCGGGGATCTCGCCGAAGGGCGAGGCCGGATCGACCGCGGGCTCGACGATGCGATAGACGACGAGGTCGTGGCGGCGGCGATCATTGTCGCCGATGTCGGCGAGGTCCAGGCACCAGTCGTCCGCTCCGCCCGCGACGCACCGCCCCATCGTCATGTCTTCCCAGTCCATCGCCCAGCCGCCGGCGAGCTTGACGCGGCCGAGCTCGCGCCCCTCGCGCGTCATCGCGTACACAAACGGCCCGTCGCCCGAGTCGTTGTGCGCCCAGATCACGCCGGGGTTTTTCGCGCTCACGGCGACGCCGGAGATTTCCGTCAGGCGGCCGTCCTCCACCACGCCGAGCTGCACGGGGGTTTCGTAGGCGGCGCACGGCGCGGACGGGTCCGTCGCGCCGGCCTCGTTCGACGCGGACGACCCTTCGGCAGGCTCAGGGTTTGACAACGTCGGGCGGCACGCGAGCACGACGGCCACCAGCGCCGACGCGAGCACCGCGACGATGGGGATCACGATGCGCGGCATCCGTCGGCTCAAGGCGCGGGGCATTCCAGCGTGGGGAAGGTGCCGGGCGACGCGGGCGACGCGAGGCCCATGAAATAGCTCATCGACCACGCCCACATGCCGCCGTCGAGCAGCAGCGAGCACTCGGCGTCGCCGGGGGTTTCGTTCGCCCACGCGGTCATGTCGCCCAGCACCGCCGCCTTGGCCGCCACCAGAAAACCCGCGCTCAGGTCGATGAGCCGGTCGTAACCGTCCTGATCGAGGGCGTCGAGCGGAATCGCATTCCACACCAGCTCGCCCTGCGCGGTGGCGGCCTCGGCGAGATCTACCAGCGCGCCCAGCTCGGCCCAGCGGTCGTTCGGCGGATCGGCGAGCGAAGCGAGCGCGGCGTCGAATCGCGTCATGAATCCGTACGGCGAATCCGGCACCACGCAGTCGAACACGTTGTCGCCGCACTCCACTACGCCATCGGGCGGCGTCGCGCCATCCGGCGGGTGCGCCAGGATTTGATCGAGATAGCCGCGATTGTAACCGAAGAGCATGGCGAGGACCGCGATGCCCGAGCGCGCCTCGGCGAGGATCGCGCCGTCGTCGCCCGACGCCAGCACCGCCTGCGAACGCCCGGCCATCCACGCCACGGCGCGAAAGACCGGCGCGAGGGACTCGAAGCCCTCGCTCGTGCCGTCCTTGGTGAAAAGGCCGTCGAGCGCGTCGCGCAGCCAAAGCCCGCCGAAATAGCCCGAGAGATAGAGGCTACCCATCGACGCCGGCGCGGCGACCTCGCCCGCGCAAAGCGCGTCGAACGACGCCAGCGGCAGCTCGCCCAGCAAAAAGTCCGGCGCGTTGGGTTCAGCCGCGGTTTCGCAATACGCGGTGGCGTGCGTGTCGAGCAGCGCGCCATCGACGGCCATCGCGTCGTTCGGCCACCAAGGATAGTCGGGCAGCGTCACGTGCGCGGCAGGATCGACGTCATCGTCGGCGGTGTCATCGTCATCCGACGCGTCATCATCGTCCGCATCGTCGTCCGCATCATCACCCGCGTTGTCGTCAGACCCTGAGCCTGTCGAAGGGTCGCCGCACGCCACGAACGCGAAGGCGAGGACGAGCGCCAGAAGGCCGATCTTCACGCGCCCGGCCCCGGCGCGGTATTGAGCACGCGCGTCGCCATGTCGCGGTCGAGCATGAAGAGCCCCGGCCCGGTGCCGCCGAGCAGCTTGAGCTTGCTCACGATGTCCTGCGCGGTCTTCATCTCCTCGATCTGCTCGGCGACGAACCATTGCAGCAGGCTGTTCGTCGCGTGGTCCTTCTCGGCGAGCGCGACATCCACCAGTTTGTTGATGCGCTGCGTGATGTGGCCCTCGTGGTTGAACACCACGGTAAATGCGTCGAGGACGTCCTTCCACTCGTTCGGTGGCGCGTCGATCGCACCGAGACGCACGCCCCCGCCGCGCTGATACACGTAGTCGAACAACTTCTTCATGTGCATCAGCTCTTCCCGCGCCTGAATCGTCATCCAGTGCGCGAAGCCGGGCAGGTTTTGCGTCTCGAACCAGCCCGCGAGCGAGAGGTAGAGGTAGGCCGATTGCGACTCGGCGTTGATCTGGTCGCAAAGCGCCTTTTCCATTTTCTTCGACAGCATGTTCCCCCCGTACGCGAGCGGCCGTCATGGCGCCGCGAAATGTCGATGATGGATTCCATATCCCACGACGTGACCCGAATCGCAATGACGTGCGTCAAGCGGGATCGGCGTGTCGGTTCCTCCCGGCTTTCGTCGTCGCGATTCCAAATTTTTCGAGCGACGCGGCCCGTGCGATCTGGAATCGCGCAACTTCGTTCACCACGAAAACGAGAGCGCTCCATATCGGATAAGGCCGAAAACAGCGCGGTGGACCCGCAGACGGTCGTCGAGGCGCTGCGCGACGCAGGCGCGACGCGCGGATGCCCGCGGGGCCGAATCGAACGCGCGACCCGCCGCCGGTTCAACCGAAACGGTGGATTCCGCGCGAGACCGGTAGTTACGTCGCCGAATGAGGCGCGAAGCGCGACGGAGAGCGCCAGGCGCCACCGCGCGTCGAACGCGGATTTTCATTGACGCGGAAAACTAATCGGCGTGTAATTGTGATGGATCGGCCTAAGGGAGAAAATCATCATGACGCTTCGACGCGTCGCGCTGTTGATCGCACCGATCATTCTTCTTTCCGCGACATCCGCAAGCGCCGCGTGCTGGACCGACGACGGCGATGACGATGCCGCCGAGTCGGGAGAGCAATCCTCACCGCCGGATGACGACTCGAGCGCGGCGGATGACGACGCGTCAGACGACGATGCCGATAACGATTTCGACGACGATTCCGTGGACGACGATCTCGACGACGATTTCGACGACGACTTCGACGACGATGTCGATGACGATTCCGATGACGACACGACGGACGATGATGTCGACGACGACGCCTTCGCGGGTTGCGAGGGAGGCATTTACGGTTCGGACGACTGCGCCAAATGGATGCACGAGCTGTATTGCGGCTTCGAATACCCCCTCATTTTCGGCGATACGCTCTACACCCAGGGCGAAGCGGTGGACGGGTGCCGCGGCTCCAGCGATCCGCGATGGCATGCGATCGTGGAATGTGCGACGCGCACCGCGCCCGAACCCGGTGAGGGCACATTCTGCGATTTCGTCTCATGCTTGTCGGAATCCGGGTGGCACGCGCAGCATTTGGATGTCTTCGACGCCGCGGATTATTGGCATCCGATCGACGCGGACCCCGCCACGGAAACCTTTGCGGCCTTCAACTTCCAATGCATCATCTCGGACGATCCCTTCGATCAGTTCCGATACTGGCAGATGAACGGCGCGATCAGGCGACTTCTTCGTCCGGAACTGCGCGCCGAGTTTTTTTATTTCGGCGTGGTCGGGGGTTACGCGTTCGCGTCGATCGCCGATGGAAATTCGATCTTGGTCAGTGACGCGCTCGTCACGTTTTGGATGACCGGGTGGTTCGTCGCCGAAGGATCCGAAGGGGGCACGATGGAATATTTCGAGTCCGAGCTGGGCTTTGTTCATCCCTGATCTGTCGCCGTTGCGAAAACATAACCGATCGAGCCGGTGCAGAGTTTTCGGGAGACCCGCGCCGGCAGGCCACCGGGAGGGCGCATCGTCGTGTTCAGATCCGTAATCTGTTCCGCGTACATGGCGCTGGGACTTTCCCTCTGCTGCCTGTCGTGCGCGTGCCCCGGAATCGATTCGAGCGGCGACGACGACAACGGCGGCGCGATGGACCTGTGTTCGACGTGTCTGACCACGGAGTCGTGTGTCGCCGCTCTGGGCATG
>CAZPJD010000229.1:0-4322 GCA_964586775.1 uncultured bacterium
TCGTGTCGTCGTCCGCCGGTGCGCCGGAATCGTCGTCGTCGTCGCCGCACCCGCAGCCAACGACCGACGCGGTCATCAGGGCGAACACGAGCACCCACATCCATCCCTTGGTTAAACGCATAGCCGCGAACCTCCGGTTCAGTATGCTGAAAGACACAAACGTACTCGGACGAGGTCATTAGGCCGCAATGGGCGTCGCGGGTCAAGGGAAAAATGCGTGATAACTGTCACATCATGGCATTTGCTGCGGGTCGAACAGGGCGTGGAAAAAGTCCGTCCTGGACTTTTTCCACCCGGAAATCAAAAAACGGGTTTTTGATTTCCTCCATTTTCCGCGCCCCTGCGCGTGCGCGAAAAATGCGTCGCCATCCATGGCTCGGTACGCAGGCTGTTTTGCAATCGCCCGCGTACCTCTCCCGCCCGCGGGCGGGAGAGGGACATCGGATGGACTACAAATACGGCCCGCCGAATTGGATCAGGGTTGTCGGGCTCGGCGCGTCCAACTCCATCGGATCTTCGCATCCCGTGGAGTCACAGGGGAAGATCAGCCAGCGCGCCTGGCCGCCCACATCGCCAATCACCGCCGGGTCGGGCGCGTGGTCGCCGGTGAAGTCGTATTCCATCGTCATCCACGGCGTATAGTCGAACGCTGCTGTAATGTCGGCGTCGTACACCTCGTCCATCGTCTCGCCGTTGTAGAGGTAGATTCGCCACGTGTAGACCCAGTCCGGGCCGCTCACCACGGCCTCTTCGGCAACCACGAACACGTCCCAAATGCCGTCGCCGCCCAGATCCGCGGCCCCGGCGTTCGTGCGTCCGCCCTCGCCGAGCCCGATCGTGGCGAGCGCCGTCGTCTCCGATCCGTCGAACATCGACAGGAGCGAGAGCTGGCCCGTTCTGGTCCCGGCGTCGGTGTGCTCGGTGATGACCGCGAGCGACGGATCGAGCCCGCCCGCGGGGACGTATCCGACCGAGGTGCCGCCGCGCCGGTGGCCGAACGCGAACGCGCCCGCGTATCCCGGCGGCAGCGAGAACGTGAATCGCTCCGAAAATCCGTCGGGGCCGTTCAGCATGGACCAGAGTTCGTCCCCACCCGATTCGCTGACGTCGAGAAACGGATCGAGCACGCCGTCGAGATCGCCGTCGATCGGCTCCCAGACAAAATTGGCATATGCGCCGGCCAGGGGCGTGGACGCGTATTCTTCAACAAAGACGCCGCCGTCGTAGCCGTAGATGGTGTGTGAAGCCTCGAAGGACGGGATGGTATCGTCGCTCCACGTGAGCGCGTGGACCAGCTCGGTCATGCCGTCACCGTCGAAGTCCCCCGCGCGCGCGCTCGACCAACCGTTGCCGTCCCCCGCCGCGATCGGATCGGTCGACGCGACCGGCGCGCCGGTGAGGCTGTCGTACACGTGGAACTGGGCGAATTCGTCGCCCGCGTCCTCCCACTCGCGGTAGGTCACGAAGTGCAGCGCGCCCGACTCGCCCGTCACGTTCGAAGCCGTGGGGAAAAGCCGCCCCGGCACCAGGTCGGCCAGCCACTCCGTATTGCCGTCGCCCTCGTTCGGAATCAGGTCGCCGGGAGTGATGGTTCCGCTCTCGTTATGGAAGATCAGGTAGCCCTCGTCGCCGCCGCAGTCCGAACAAAACGTGACGAAGTCGGCGAATCCGTCGTTGCGTTCGTCGAGGACGGCGAACACGTACAGGTTCGCGGCAACGGGATCGGACTCGTAATAGGGCGTCGTGAAGTCGCCATTCGCGTAGACGAGGAACGTCGTCTCGCCCGTGCTCGCGTCTCGCGCGGCGACGATCACGTCCCAGACGCCGTCCTGATCGAAGTCGGCGACGGCGAACCGCGTGCCGCCCTCGCCGATGGTCGTGTCTTCCAGAGTGAGGACCGGATCGCCAGCGAAGGTGCCCGGCTCGACGAGACTCAGAATGAACTCGTCGGCATCCCAATCCATGACGGCCATGGCGAGTTCCTCGTCGCCGTCGCCATCGTAGTCCGCGGGGACGATGCACCCGACCTCGGGGCCGAGATCGTCGTCACCCGTATCATCGTCCTCCGTATCGTCGTCCGCGGTGTCATCGTCGCCGGACGTGTCGTCGTCGGCGTCGTCATCCGCGTCGTCATCGGCGGATGGATCGCCCGAGTCGTCGTCGTCATCATCGCCGCAGCCGGCGCAACCGCAGCCGACCGAAAACGTCGCCAGAACAAGGCACCACGCACCGATCACGACCAAACGCGAGAAACGCATCCGCCACCTCCGTCGAACGGCGAAAACTCCACCATCAACAATTCAGGCAGACGAGGATACGCGAAAACACCCGACCGGGGGTCATGAGATTCGTCATGATCCTGACAGATTGGCGCGGTCGCCGCCAAACTGCCGGAAGCGATTCAGCACCCGCAGACCGAGTCGTCCTCTCCGGGCGACGTGGTCGGGCTTTCGTCAGAGGCGTCGTCATCTCCGTCGTCATCATCGTCCACGGAGTCGTCGTCGGAATCGTCGTCGGCCATGTCGTCATCGAGATCGTCGTCGAGATCGTCGTCCGCTGCGTCGTCGTCGGTATCGTCATCGAGGTCGTCGGTAGTGTCGTCGTCCGAGTCATCGTCGTCGCCGTCGAGCAGGTCGGCGTAGTTATCGATGCGATGAAAGGTCGTGAAGTTCGCGTCGTGATAGCCGTGGGGCATCACTCCGCCGCCCATCGGGTGCGCGGTGCGCGACACGAAGACGATGTCGTCGCCCTCGAAGAGCCAGTCGACGTACTGCCACGCGTGAAAGACCGGATCGTGGCTGTAAAGGATCTCCTCGACGACCGTCCAGCTCACGAGATCGGACGACGCGGTCAGGCACAGCCGATTGCGCATCGCATAGGGATCGCGCTGCGTGTTGACGAGGGACCAGTACAGGTCCGTCGTTTCGTCGTAGCGGATGGTGAATTTTACGCCGCCGCCGGGGAAGTCGATGAAGTCGTTGCTCGGATCGAAAGTCGCCGCCAGTCCGTCGTCCGACACGTGCACCATCGCCGCGGTTTCGACGACAAACAGCGACGGAATCGACCCCGCGACGCGCAGGATGTTGACGATGTCGCCATCCGGCGTGACCACCGCGTTGCCCTCGAGCCAACCCGTGCCGAGCCACGTCTCTTCGTCGAACGACAGCCGGTTGGTCGCCGTCCAGTTCGCGGCGACGAGCAGATCGGCATCCTCGGGCGCGCTCATCATGAACGCGCGGAAATACGTCGCCCAGTCGCCGGGATCCTGCCGGTCTTCCATCGCGCGCCAGATGCGTCCGTCGTGCACCACCACCGGCACAGGCGCGGTGTGGTAACCCGTGTCGGGAAACAGCACGCCGGTGTTTTCGTCGTCGGCGCTCGTCCACGTGTGCCCGCCGTCGTCCGATCGAAGGATCACGCACCGGCTGTTCGCGCCGCCGCCCGAATCGCCCATCAGGTAGAGCGCGCCGTCGTGGACAAACAGCGACGCCCAGTGCAGCGGGGCGACCTGCGCGATCTCGCGCCAGTTGATGCCGCCGTCCGGCGATTCCAGCACCACCGTGTGCGCGCCACCCGCGCCGCTCACGTCATGCGTCGCCAGATACGTGCCGTCGGGCGGGATCGCGATGGACGGCGACATGTAATAGATGTTGGCGGGATCGGGGCTGAAGTCGACCACGGTGCCGGGGATGTCGATGCGCTCCGTGGCGAACGACCACACGTCGCCCGTCACGACCGTCTCGTCGTCCAACACCGTATCGACGCGCCAATAATACGTGCGGTCGCGTTCGAGCGCGCCGATCTGGAATGACGGGTCGTCCACGTCACTCGTGCCGCCGAAATCCGCCACCCCGTCCGGGTTTGCGATCACGGCGGGGTCCTCGTCGAGCAGCACCTGGTAATGATCGATGGGCGAGGGGTTGCCCTCGGGCGGCGTCCAGTGCAGGCGCACGTTCGCGGGCTCGATCCACGCGCGGCCGTCCACCGGCAGCGGCGACGAAGCCGGAACCGCCGCAAACGAGATCCCCACGTATCCGAAGACGACCAGCACCGCCAACGCGAGTCGTAAACGCATGAACGAAGCGTAACGGAAAACACCGGGCAAGGAAAATCCCGCTCGGAGCCGTGCCCCACAACGCCGGCCGCGTCGCGGATGTCTTTGGACGGGCACGGCGGCGCATCCCGAAAAACGGCCCGTTTCGATTGACATCGGGGGGCAAATCGGTAAGTTGACGCAGCTTTTTCCCCGAACTCGGCCCGACCCACGCAATGAAGACGGCGAATATCCGAAATTTCTCGATTATCGCGCACATCGACCACGG
>CAZPJD010000230.1:0-11437 GCA_964586775.1 uncultured bacterium
CAACAGCCGCGTCACGGGCTATCTTTTCTGCCGGTTGGAACGACGCCAGATCCACATCGGCGTCGACGAGGGCCGCGTGGTGGATGTGCGCACCAACTACGACCGGGAGGACGGTTTCGCCCGGTTTCTGATCAAGATTCAGAGAATCACCGCCGAGGACGCCCGGCGGGCTCAGGCGACTTTTCCGGTGCCCGACACCCTCAAGCATCGCATCTTCGTCGACCTCGACATGATGTCCGAAGCCGATTTTGGCGATTCGTTACGTCGGTACTTCGCCATCAAGCTGCTGACCGCCTTCCAGAGGTCATGGGACGGCGGGTTCTACGAGTTCCGCCCATGCACCATCAAGTCCGGCGTTCCGAGCGCCGCCAGCCTTCGAATCTGCGACTTCCTGAAATTTGGTCTCAAGCGCAACGCCGCCGTGCGATGGGCGCTGCGCGACATGGAGCGCGAAGCGAAGGAACGTATGCTGCGCGTGAAGCGAACGCGGCGCTTCGACACCGTGGCGAGTCGCCTGGACCTCGATGTCGCTTCGATCGAGATGCTTTCGCGACTCGAGGGACGCACGCTGCGCGAACTCCGCCACGAACCGATGTACGACCCGGCCGACGCGGTCCATCTCGTCTTTCTCATGCTCGTCACCGGGGCGATGCGGCTCGGCCCTCGCGGCGCAGATTCCGCGGGCACGGCACTCGCCGACATCCACGACGACGCGCCGTCGCTGCCCCTCGAAGCCGAAACCGAGGCGGACGTGCGCTATCTCGTCGAGCTTCAAAACGGGCAGAAGTGTTTCCACGACGGGGACTACGTCGGGGCCTCCGCCCATCTGCGCGAGGCGATGGATCTCAACCGCCATTCTTCCGAGGCCATGGCCCTCATGGCATGGATCGTTTTTCGCAGCGGTCGCCCCGGTCTACCCGCCGTACAGGAGGCGAAGGACCTGCTCAAGGAGGCCCTGACGCTCAATGACCGGAACGATCGCGCCCATTACTACCTGGGTTTGATTTTCAGGTCGGAGCACAAGTACAGTCTGGCGGCGGCGCACCTGCGCATGGCGTACGCGCTCAATCCGCTGAACGAGGACGCCGAGCTGCAGGTTCGCCAGACTCTGGAGAAATTGCAGCCGGATGGCGCCGACGACGCCTCGCCGACGTCGGCCTTTACGCCGGGTGCGTCGGGATAACGGGTTCGGCCCGCGGCTCAGCTGATATCCATTGATTTCGGGAGGACGGCGGTGTTCTGGGTCAAACTGATTCTTCTGATCGCGTTCGTTTTCGCACTCGTTCCCACGATCGCGTATGTTGTCGGCCGATTCCTGCGCATCGACCGGCGCGCCGACGTCACGCACCACGTCCGCACGGCGGACGGCTGGACACTCGCGCTGCACGAATACCGCCCCGCGCCGGACGCGCCAAAACGCGACGAGCCGGTGCTGTGCTGCCATGGGCTCGGCGGCAATCGCGTTGGGTTCGACTTTTCCGACCGCACCAGCATGGCGCGCGCGCTGGCGTCGCGCGGTCATCGAGTCTTTTTGCTGGAGCTTCGCGGCGCGGGCGAGTCGGAAACGCCGATTTTCTATGACACCCCGCGATGGAAGTGGAACTTCGACACCTACGTCGATGTCGACGCGCCCGCCGCCATCGACGCCGTGCTCGCCGTCACCGGCGCGAAGAAACTGCACTGGGTCGGTCACTCGATGGGCGGTATGATCGGATACTGCGTGACGCAGGGGCCGCGCGGCGACCGGCTGGCGTCGCTCGTCACGATGGGGAGCCCGGGTTCGTTCGCGCACGCCGAAAAGGCGCTGGTGATTCGCCCCGTGGTATCGCACCTCAAGGCGGTTTATCTGGCTCAGATTTCGCAGCTCTTCGCGCCGCTCATCGAATACATCCCCAAGGTGCAGCGCTGGACGGGCAACGAGAACCTGCTGCCCGGCGACTACGCCAAGTCCTTCGCCAATCTCCAGAGCAACATTCCGATGACGCTGCTGTTGCAGTTCGGCGAATTCGCAAGCCATCGCACCGTGCGTTCGTACGACGGCCGCGATTTTCTCGCCGGGCTCGCGAACGTCACCGTGCCGTATTTGTGCATCGGCGCGGAAAACGACTACACGATTCCGCCGTCGTCGGTTCAGGTCATTCACGACGCGATGGGAACGGCGAACAAGCGGCTCCATATCGTCGGGCCATCGAACGGTACGCGCGGGCGTTACGGCCATCTGACGATGCTCATCGGCCGCGATGCCGCCGACGAACTTTATCCGGTGGTCTTCGAGTGGCTCGAATCGGGGTGGAAAGCCGCGCAAAAGCCGAAGCCCGAATCAAAGCCCGCCCGCGCGAAGAAGCCCGCCAAGCCGAAGGGTTGAGTCCTACTTGTATTCGGGGTGCGCGGCGCGAAACGCGTCCGCGCTCGTCTTGCGCTCGAAGAGCTCGGCGACCGCGATCGCCGTGGCGCGGTGCGTCTCGGGCAGATTCGCCGCGATCCACGGTTTCCAGTCGGTCAGGTCGAGCGCGGGATTCACGATGGGCGGGTCCCTGAGCGAATAACGAATGTATTCACCCGCGTAGTCGGCCCGGTCGGTCCAGAAGCCCCAGACGATCTGCAGGAACCGTAGCTTCTCTTCGATCGCCCGCGTCTTCTGGAGCGGATGCGCCTCGTTGAAGTAGTAGTTCACGAGGTCGGGATTGTCCTTCAGGTAGAGCGACACCTCGGCGAGGCCAGCCACGCACAGGCTGTTTTGGGCGCTGATGCCGAACGAGTAGTTGTAGAACGACTTGGCCAGCTCCCACTGCTTCGCCTCGTGAAAGCGCGTCGCCGCGAAGAGCGCGACCTTGGAGTCGGAAAACGTCGAGGTCGCCTGCATCAATACGCCCGCGGCCTTCTGCCATTCGCCGCGTTTCAGGTACAGGTCGCCGAGCGCCACCATCGGCGGCGAGTATCGGCCGAGCGAACCCAGCGACGATTCGTAGAGCGAGATCGCCGCGTCGAAGTCGCCGTCCTGCACGAGTCGGCCGCCCACCGCCATCACCATCGTGCGCCGATCGTCCTGGCTCTTGTACGGCAGCGCGCGGCGCACGGCGTCCACCGCCGAGCCGAGTCGGTTGTGCTTTTTGGCAAACGCGAGAAAACGCGCGACGTCGGACTCCTTGACGCCGCTCTCGGCGTCGATCGCGTCGGCGTAGGCGGCGAACGCCCCGTCGATGTCGCCCGCCATTTCGCGCGCCATGGCCTCGAGGCGCAGCGTGTCGGGGTCGGCGGTGGTCAGACCGCGCGCGGTCTGAAACGCCGCGATGGCCCCGGCGTAGTCCTTCTTGCGGTAGCGCAGCGAACCCACGATCCGCCAGATGCCGGCGTCGTTCGGCGATTCCTCGAGCGCCGTCGCCAGAATCTTCTCGGCCTCCTCGATCTGCCCCGCGCGCTCGTACGCCGCGCCCAGGCGCTTGCGGAGTTCGGGGTCGCCCGGGCTCGCCTCGACGAGCCGCCTGAGCACTTCGGCCGCCCGCGCGAAGTTCTCCGCCTTTTCGTGATACTCGGCGAGCGCGAACTGGCCCTCGAAGGTCGGCGCGGCGGCCTCGGCCTTTTCCTGAAACGTCGCCGCCTCGGCAAAGCGCTCTTCCTGCGCGAGCGAGTTCACGAGGGCGGCGTACTCGTTAAATCCGCGCGGATCGAGGCGCTGCGCGTCGATGAGCGCCTCGGCCGCGGAGCCGTAGCGTTCGTTGCGATAGTGCCAACTCCCGATCATCAGGTAGTAGAACGGCGAGCGCGCCCCGGCGGCCACCGCTCGTTCGAGATACAGATAGGCGAGATCCTCATCGTTTGCCGCGAACGCGCACATCGCCGCCTCGGCGTAGGTCCCCGCGTCGGCGTATTGCATCTCGGTCGCCTGCCGGAACCACAGGAGCGCCGTCTCCAGATCGCCGGACGCCTGATAAATCCACGCGATGCGCCGGATGGGGTGCGTGTCGGTGGGATCGGCGTTCACCGCCGCGGCAAGGAACCCGAGCGCCTGATCGACGTTGCCGCTCTGATACGCGCGGGCCGACTGATCCATCGCCACCTTCGCCGCGGGGGTCGAGTCTCGGTCCAGAAACTCCTGCACCGTCCACGACGCCGCGTCGCACGCGCGGCCCGAGCCGGCGTCCACCGGGCGGCTCGCGTATTCGGTCGAAAAGCTTTTCCCGCTCACTCCCAGCGTCAGGACGAGCGGCGGATTGCCGCCGCGAAGCTCCATCACGAGCAGTCGGTCGAGCTTTTTTTCCTTCGCGAACTTGTAGAGCGAGTAGCGATCCATCTTTTCGGGCTTGGCGACGCGCTCGATCGCGGCCGCCGGATGGTCCTCGAACACCTTCACCACGCACTCGGCCACGTCGTCGGTGGAGTAGCCGTACATGCCCTTGTGTTCGACGAAGAGGCCGATGCGCGCGCGGGTGTCTTCCGGCGAATCCGCAAACGCAGGTACAGCGCAAATGGCAACGATCGCGGCCGCGAGCGCGGCGATGCCAAGACGATTCAGCATGACTTCGTGTGCGGGTATGGATCGGTGCGCGTGTGCTGGGCGCGGTTGGCGGCGACGAGGGCGTCGAAATCGAGGCCCTTCTCGGCGATCTTGCGGCGCACGATGCCGTCGATCACCTCGGCTTTGTCCATGATGTATCGGCCCACATTGCTTTCGTCATAGGTCGTGTGCCAATCGAAAAACACGTCGCCGAGATGCTGGAAACACGGGATGCAGATGGGCTGCACGCCGTGGACGCCGCGCCGGAACCGGTAGCCGATCCACATGCCCAGATCCTTGAGCAGCGCGCGCTCGGCCTGTTTGTCGATGCCCATCTCCAGCAGCGGCGCGCGGTATTCGATGCCGTAGCGCCAGTAGATGTCCGACATCGCCTGGCGAGTCACCGGCATCGACATCACCGCGTATTCGCCGCCTACGCTGGAGCAGATCGCCGTGCGCGGGATGGAATGTTCCAGGCAACGCACGGCGATGTTCGTCAGCATGCCGAGGTGGCAACCCAGGCACCAGATCGCGTGGCCGCCGTAGGGCTTCCAGTCTTTGATGAGCGATCGCCCCGTGATCTCGTTGAACACGTCGGTCTGATTGACGATGACGTGGTTCACGCGCGATTCGCCGAAGATGCGTCCCAGGTCGCGGGCGTGGCGCTCCGAGAGCTGCGGCCACAGGTTCCCGTAGTTGTGGTGCATCGTGTAGAGGTAGATGCCGCCTGTGTATTTGCGCCCGAAGATATAGGCGACGGCGGTGGAGTCGAGACCTCCCGAATAGGCGATGTTGAACGCCCCGGGCTCGGTTTCGGCCCAGAACCGGTCGAGTTTTTCGTACAGGACCTTTCGCACCACGTCCATGGCGACCGCGTTCCTCGAAAAAGTCGCGCGAACCTAGCACGCGCCCGTCCGCGCGATCAAGGCGCGGCGGCGCTCGACGGGTTGACGATTTGATCGGCCATTCGGATTTGAACGCATCTTCAAAACGTCTTTACACGAGGGCGCATCTCTCCCAAGATGCCGATTCCGAACCGGCGGGCGGTCGGTTCGCGGTTTTTCGGGAAATTGCGATGCCCAAGACCACCTTTGGTCAATTGCCCGACCGGCAGCGAAAGAAGATCGTCAAGGTCTGCACGCGGCTTTTCGCGGAGCACGGATTCGCGCACACCAGTCTGAAGATGATCAACAAGGATCTGCGCGTCGCGGACGGCTACCTCTACTACTATTTCGACGGCAAGGAAGACCTGACGAAGTGGGCGATCGAAAGCGGTCTTGAGATCGCCCAGCAGCATTTCGAAACGCACGTGCTCGAAAAAAAGCCCGCGGGGCTTTACGATTTCTACAAGCTCGCGGTTCTGCAGGGCGTGCGTTTCATCCGGGACTATCCCGATCTGTATGGGGCGTATTCGCAGCTCGTCAACGAACCGAATCTGCCGCTCGCCGATTGGCTGGCCGAAAAAATCGCGTGGATCGACGGGTACTACCGGGACGCGATCGTGCGCGAGATCGCCGAGGGACGCGTGCGTTCGGATTTGCCGCCCGAGCTGGTCGTCATGCTCTTCGATGTCGTGAATACACGAATTCAGGAGTTCGTCTTCCGGCCCGAGCTCGACCCCATCGGTGTCGCGTCGATGGAGGAGGAGGCTCTGGCGGAACTGGTCGACAAACTGATCGCGGTTTTTCGCCGGGGGCTTCGTCCCGCGCCGGGGGCGTGAGCGGAGAAAGCGACCAAAAAACGCGCGTTTCGAGGGCGCGTTACAAACTTGACGCTCACGTGGAAACCACGTTAAATCACGCGGGCGCAAGCGGCGGCTCCACATGCGCCGCCGGTCGTCCCAAGTCGGCATTCGATTCGGTGGGAAATGAGTCCGCGCACGTCGGACGAGGGGGAATCCGTGGCTTTTCGTAACGAGAAATGCGTGTCGTCCCGCCGGGCGGGCGCGATCGTCGTCGCGGCGGTCGTGGCGCTTTGCGCGTTGTTGGGCGTTTTTGCCGGTGGCGCCGAGGCGCAGGTCCTGAACCCGAACCGCCACGTGTACGACAAGAATATTTATTACTTCCAGCCGCCGTCGGACGGCAGCGGTTTGATCGTGACCTGGGGCTCCGAGCCGATCGGCAACTTCGGCATTCACGCCGGCGCGATGGTCGATTATGCGCACCGGCCGATGGAATACACGGACCCGCAGGACAAGGTGAAGACGGTTATCTACAACCAGACCGGCGTCAACGCGATGTTCGGCGTGGGCCTGTGGCACGCCATCAACCTCAGCGGCGCGTTCGTGCAGGTGCCGTCACGCTCGTTCAACTCGCGCTATCAGGACATCTACGAGTGGAAAGAGGCGGTGACGGGCGACGCGCGCCTGGCGGGCAAGTACATGCTCTTCAACCGCCGCGAAGACGGCATGGGCATCGCGTTCGTGGGCGAGGCCAGTCTGCCGACCGGCGAGAAAGAGAACTTCGTCTCCGACGAGCAGATGACCTTCACGCCGCGTCTGGTGATCGACTGGGGCAACGAGTGGTACACGCTCGCGCTCAACGGCGGCTACAAGCTCTACACCGAAGAGATCGACGGCGGCCTGTTCCGCATCCCCACGGGCAACGAATTCCTCGGCAGCGCGGGCGTCACCTTCCGGATGCTGCGCGTGCTGGAACTGGTCGGCGATTACCAGATGCGCATGTACGAAGGCGAGAGCGACATGTCGAAGGCGTACATGGAAGCCTTCGGCGCGGTTCGCACCACGTTCTTCGTCAACAACCCGCTGCGGTTCACCTTCGGCGGTTCGGCGGGCTTGACCGACGGCGTCGGCACGCCCATCTCTCGATTCTACGGCGGCGTCAGCTTCTTCTTCCGCGAAATCGGCAAACCGCGCTGAATCGCGACAACGCGCGAACGACGAACCCCGGCGACGACCTCGCCGGGGTTTTTCACATGCGCTCGCGAAGCGACACCAGCCCGTCGAGCAGCCTCGCCGCGCCGACCTCGAATCCCTTGTAAAGCGCGGCGGTCTGCTTGAGGTTCATCACCGCTTGCTGGTCGCGCGTGAGGCCGTCGTACTCGAAAACGGTATTCGTGAGCAGCAGCGACGTGTTGCAAAGCGGCGTCAGCATCGCGTCGAGCTCGCGCGCGATCGGCAGCGCCGTGCGATCGGCCCGCTCGCACGCCGCCAGCGCGGCCTCGATGGCGCCGATCCGCTTCGCGGGTTTTTTCATGCGCGTCGATGTCTTGTCGATCGTCGCGAGCAGTTTCTTCGACACATCGAGAAGTTCCCTCGTCTGAAGAATCGCGCCGTCGAGCCGTGCGCGAAACGACGTTTCGTCGAAGGATGTCGACACCGCCAACGACGCGATACGCTCGGTGAGGTCCGATTCGATGACCGGCAGTCGCGCCAGCACGTCGGCGAGCGGCAGGTGGACGAATCCCTCGATGCGCGCGCCGCCCTCGGTGCAGTTGTACGCGGCGCGCCCGAGGCTCGTGACGGCCGAAACGTTCTTCTCGAACCACATCAGATAGTTGCGAAAGTTCGCCCGCGTCAGCACCCGCTCGCCGTGCCAACCGGGAACCCAGTGAAAGCCTTGGCGCGCAAGCGCGTCGTCGTCGCCGATTGCGGAGCGCGCGGCCTCGGGAACGTCCTGGCCGGGCAGGGCGCCCACGCCGGTCGCGTGCATCGCGCCGTCCGGCGAAAACGCGAGATCCTGCCCGACGAGAATGACGGGATCGCAGCCCAGATGCGCGGCGAGCGAAAACGCGGTGGTGGCGACCGAGCCGCCCACGGCGATCTCGTCGCCGGTGCGGTTCACGGCCTCGGTCAGCCAGCGAAAGCTCGCGGGGCGACCCGCATAGCCGAAAGTCGCGCGAAACGGCAGCTCCCACAGCGCGGGATACGAGTTCAGGTTGAGCACGCCGAAGGTCTTGGGAAGAAACTCGACGCCCTCGAACTGGAAGCGGATGTCGTTGCTTTCGAGCGCCACGGCGAAATCGGGAACGATGCCGAACCGATCGAGTTTTTTGAGCGCGGTGCCGACGGCGATCACCATCACGCGGTCGCGATGCGCGGCGAGGTGTTCGATGTTGCGATCGAGCGACGGCCCCGCCGCGACGATCACCGCCGGAACGCCCGCGAAGCGGTCGAAGAGTCGCGCGACGCCGGGGCCGCGCGCGTAAGCGGGGAAATTCTTGATGGCGTAATCGAACCAGGTCCCCATCTTCACGAGCATCGTCTGCGAGAGCAGAAACGAGTCGTTGACGAGCGTGCGGATGCGCGCCTGAAATTCGGCGTAAGCCTCGGGGTACGCCTTGGGGTAAGCGGGGGAGGGGATGATGGCCAGATTCGGCTCCATCCGCTCGCGGAAGTTCATCTGGAAGTAGAGCTTGTCGAGGCGCGTCGTGAACCGAATGCGCCCGGCTTTCGCGTCGTCAACGAAGTCGCATGTGCCGAGCGTGGCGGCCAGCACGCGCGGATCGGGCTCGTGCACGTACACCTGCTCGAATCCCGCGTCGAGCGCGGCTCGCACCTGATATCCGCCCGCGCTGCCGAAGATGACGCAGATCGGCGCGATCTCGCCCGAAATCCCGGCGCGGTATTGTTCGATGGCCCGTGCGGCTTCCGTTTTCGGCTCGAATCGGCTGCAAAGCCAGCGCCCCGACGCAAATACCGCGGATTCGCCGGAGCGCGCGGGCACGAGGCGAACGTCCTCGTCCGGGCGCGGCAGCGCGCGCAGGTGATCGGCGGTCACCATGTCCGCGGCCATGAGTGCGTCGAGATTGCGCCCAAACAGCGATTCGTCAAACCACTCAGTGGGTCCGGCTCCCGGCGCATCGGCGTTCCCGGCGACGGATTCGTCCGCCATTTTTCCTCCGCAAATCGTGCGAATATCCGTCCGCATCATAACGGACGCGACAATGCGCGCCAGAGACGGCGAGTATCCGATATTTCCTCATGACTGTGCCCGGTGCGTTCTTGCAATCGGGCTCAAGCTTTGGAACTATGGTGCCGATAAACCGGATTGGGAGACCATAGCCTGACAAGGAGGTGGGCTATGATGATCGATAAGGTGAGCTTGGTTACGGCCTTGTCCCCGGCGCAACATTTTCGGTCGAAAAATGCCGAAGATAAGGAAGCGACCGAGGCGAAAGTCAACGAGGCCGCGAAAGCGGCCGCGCCGGAGCCCGAACCGGAGCCAAACGGCGAATCGGCGGCGAAAAACGTCGAGTTCGCGGTGGGCGATCTGGCGGTTTCGTTCGAAATGGATCGCGCAATCAACCGGGTGGTTGTGACCGTGACCGACAAGACCAGCGGCGAGGTGATCCGCGAGATCCCCGCCGAGGAGGCGCGGGAGCTGGCGAAGCACTTGGCCGAAGTCTCGGGGAAGTTGCTGGACCGGACGGTCTGAGTTGAAGCCCTTCGCGGGTTGCGTGGATAAACCGTAGGGATGCTCGAGAGTCGCGGCACGGACGCCTGACCGGAAGAGAGGACGCCAATGTCGGGAGTGGGACTCATCAGCGGTCTGGATACCGCGACCCTGATCGCGCAGTTGATGGCGGTCGAACGGCGTCCGCTTGCGCGCCTCGAAAAGGCCAAGTCCAACCGCGAGGCGCAGCTCACGGTCCTGTCCGACCTGCGCTCCAAGCTCGACAGTCTGAAGTCCAAGGTCAGTTCGCTCAAGACCGCCACCGCGTTCTCCAAGATCAACGCGAGCACCTCGGACGAGGATCTCGTCACCGTCAGCGCGACCGGATCCGCCAAAACCGGCAGCCACACGATCAAGGTCGAGCAGCTCGCCCAGGCGCACCAGAGCGTGAGCCAGGGATTCTCCACGTTCTCCGCCGCCATCGGGACCGGCACGTTTCGCGTCAACATCGACGGCGAAGACCATGACATCACGGTGAATTCGTCGAACGCGACCCTTTCGGGCCTGCGCGACGCGATCAACGCAGCGGATTTCGACGTGACGGCGTCGATCGTCAACGATGGCGGCGCGAATCCCTACCGCCTCGTGCTCGCCTCCGACGAGTCGGGCACCGAGCACGCCCACACGATCAGTCTGCAGGGATGGACCGGCACGAGCCCGACGTTTACCGACGGGCTTTCGGGAAATCCCGGTCAGCAGGCGGCGAACGCCCTTTTCGAGTTCGACGGACTCGATGTCGTCAAGTCGTCGAACGAGGTCGACGACCTCATCGAGGGCGTGACCGTTTTCCTGCACGACGTGGACACCGAGAAAACGGTCAACCTGCGTTTCACGAGCAACACGAGCGCCGTGAAAAAGAGCATCGAAGACTTCGTCTCGACCTATAACGAGACGGTCTCGTATCTCGACGCCAAGCTGGGCACCGATTCGATGAAGGGAGATTTCACCCTTCGTCGCATCAAGAGCGAGCTGTCCACCATCATCTCGAACGGCAACCCGAACACCGGCACCGATTACGAACTGCTCTCGCAGATCGGCATCAGCCAGTCGAGCGGGAAGCTCGTCATCGACGACGAGGATCTTCAGACAGCGCTCGACGACCACTTCGACGAGGTCGTGAGCATCTTCACGACGCAGGGTTCGGCGACCAACTCGAAGGTGGGTTACGTCAACAGCACGAGCAAGACGACGCCGGGCACGTATGCGGTGACGATCACCGGGCTCGGCCAGAGCCTCGCCGGGACGATCGGCGGATACGCGGCGACACGGTACTCGAACAACCTGCTCATCGGCGCGACGGGAACGCCGGTCGAAGGTCTCATGGTCCGGTTCGACGGCGACTCGACCGGCAGCTACGGCGACATCACCGTCGGCGTCGGCGTGATGGAGTCGCTGGAGCGGCGGTTGTCCGGCTACACGTCGTACTCCGACGGACTGCTGAAAAGCCAGGAGAACCTCATCAACGACTCGATCCGCGATTACGACAACCGGATCGAGTTCAAGGAACGCCAGATGGACCGCATCGAGC
>CAZPJD010000231.1:0-31054 GCA_964586775.1 uncultured bacterium
GCGGGCATCGCGCTCGGCCTCGTGCTGCTCGCGTCCTTTCTCGTCATGGGCAAGGGCCTCGGCGCGTCGGGCGCGGCCAATCGCTTCGGCATCGCGGCTTTGAATGCCGTTGCGCCCGCGCACGTCGCCGCGAGCCCCGGCATGTCCGATGCGGTGGAAGGCGGGCGGCACCCGCTCGACAACTGGCTGGTCTTCGAGGTGCTGGGCGTGTTTCTGGGCGGCGCGGTGGCCGCATACACGGCCGGGCGCATGAACTGGAAGATCATCCGCGGCGAGGGCTGGTCCGCGCGCAATCGTCTCGCGTTCGCATTCGGCGGCGGCGTGGTGATGGGCATCGCGGCGCGCATGGCGCGGGGATGCACGTCGGGTCAGGCGCTTTCGGGCGGCGCGGTGCTCTCGGCCGGGAGCTGGGCCTTCATGCTCATGGTGTTCGCGGGCGGCTACGCAGTCGCGTATTTCGTGCGGAGGCAATGGTCATGAACACGCTCTTCCCCATCGATTCGCTCGTTCACGGGCAATACCAACTCGGGCTCGTTGTCGCGGTGGCGATCGGCTTCGGATTCGGCTTCGTGCTCGAGCGCGCGGGGTTCGGCCGCGCCGACAAGCTCGCGGCACAGTTCTATCTGCACGACATGCGCGTCTTCAAGGTGATGTTCACCGGAATCGTCACCGCGATGCTCGGCCTCGTCATCGCCTCGGGGCTCGGCCTCGCCGACCTGCGGGCGATCTCGCAGACCGTCGCGAGCGAGACCTTTTGGGTGCCGATGATCGCCGGGGGATTCCTGCTCGGCGTCGGTTTCATCGTGTCGGGCTACTGCCCGGGCACGTCGCTGGTCGCGAGCGCGTCGGGCAATCTCGACGGCATCATGGCGTTTGCCGGCGTCGTCGTCGGGACACTGATTTACGGCGAGGCGTTCCCCGCCATTCACGACCTTCACTTCGCGGGCGCGGCGGGGCAGGTCTTTTTATACGACGTGTTCGGCATCAGCCCGGCGCTGCTCGCCGCCATCGTCGCCGCCGCGGCGGTCGCGATGTTCCTCGGCGCGGAAAAAGTCGAGCGCATGATTCGCGCCAAGCGCGCGTCCGGCGGTGCCGATGCGCCCGAGCCCGTGCGTCGCATGGCCTTCGGCGCGATCGGCGCGCTCGCCGCGACCGCGGTGATCGTCATGTTCGTCCCCGCGACCATGGGGGCGACGGCGACGTCCGTCGGTTCCATCGACGCCGAGACCCTCGCGCACCGCGTGGTGGAATCGCCGTGGACCGTCCGCGTGATCGACCTTCGCGCGGTCGATGCATGCGCGGCGTCGCACGTGCCGGGGGCGGAGTGCGTCGGCCCCGACGGGCTCGCGGCGCTCGGATTGGCGGATGACGCGGGCACGCGGGAACTGGTGCTCGTCGGCGATGCCGCTTTCACCGCGCCGGCCGCGGTCAGTACGTATCCCGGGCGCGTGGCGGTGCTCGCGGGCGGATTCGAGGTGTGGCGCGCGTTTGCGCTGGAAGCCCCCGCCGAATCCCCCGGGGCCGACTGGACGCCGGCCGAGTGGGAACGCTACCGGTTCCGCACGGCGCTACACGGCGCGCTCACCGGCGCCGCCGCCGCGCCGGTTGTCGCCGCGCCCACAGGCGCCGTGGCCGCCGCGCCCAAGAAGAAAAAGGCCGGCGGGTGCAGTTGAGAAACCTCGCATGACATCGACCACGGGAGATCCGCGATGACCGAAATAGAAATCAACCGAAACAGCCACCTGATCGACCCCGTCCTGCACGTGTGGGGCTGGGAGATTCCGGTCTATCTGTTCCTCGGCGGGCTCGCGGCGGGGATGATGATCCTCTCCGCGGCGATGGCGCTGCGCGATCCCGAAGGCCAGCGATCGAAATGGGCGCGCCTCGCGCCCTTCGCCGCGCCGGTGCTGCTGTCGGTCGGGATGGCGGCGCTCTTCGCCGATCTCGAATTCAAGACGCACGTCTTTCGGTTCTATTTCGCGCTGCGTGTGACCTCGCCGATGTCGTGGGGCTCGTGGATTCTGCTCGGGATCTACCCGGCAACGATCCTGCTCGGCCTCGCGGCCCTGACCGAAAGCGAACGACTCGCGCTCACCTCGTGGAATCCGCGCTGCCCGGTGGTCGTCGGACGAACGCTCGACCGCGTTTGGCGATGGGCGCGGGCGAACGCGGCAACGCTCGCGAAGATCAACATCGCGCTGGGCATTTTACTCGGCGGATACACGGGCGTACTGCTCGGCACGCTCGCGGCGCGTGCCGCGTGGAATTCGATCTTCCTCGGCCCGCTCTTCATCGTGTCGGGCGCTTCGACCGGAGCGGCGCTCTTCATGCTCCTGCCCGTCGCGCCGGGCGAACATCGTTGGCTTCGCCGCTGGGATCTTGTCGCGATCGGCGTCGAGATCCTCCTGCTCGCCATGTTTTTCGTCGCGCTCGCGAACGGCGGCGGGCAGACCGGGCGCGACGCGGCGGCGCTCTTTTTTGGCGGACCCTTCACGGCGGTCTTCTGGTCGCTCGTGGTGGTCGCCGGGCTCCTTGTTCCGGCCGCTCTCGAACTGCTCGAAACGCGCCTCGGGCTGCGTCCCGCGCGACTCGCTCCCGTGCTCATTCTCGTCGGCGGATTGTCCTTGAGATGGATACTTGTCCTGGCGGGACAGGCGTCCGTTTGATTGATTCGTCCGATTCCCGGGCGAAGGGAGGATTCATGCAATTTCGATTATTGGCGGTGTTGTGCGCGTTTGTGGTGTTGGCTGCGTCGCCCGCGCTCGCGACCAACGGAATGGAGACGACGGCCTCGGGCGGTCGGGCGGCGGGCATGGGTGGCGTGGATCTGGCCGTCGCGACCGATGCGACGGCGATCAACACGAACCCCGCCGGCCTGATGCAGCTACTCGGGCATCGGATCGATTTTGGCGCCGGGTTGCTCGTCCCCGCTCTCCACTTCAAGAACGCTCTCAACGACGAGGACGGCGAAACGCAGATGTTCCCGATGCCCGAACTCGCCTACGGATATCGGTTCAAAAACGTGCCGATCGCCGTGGGCTTTGGCCTGTTCGCGCAAGGTGGCATGGGTGCCGATTTCCAACTGACGCACCCATTGCTGGGGCCGGACACCGAATATTCGTCAAACATCGCGTATCTCAAGGCCGCACCGGCCATCGCGTGGAAGCCGCTCGACTGGATGTCCGTGGGGCTCGCTCTCAATGTCGGGTATGCGAGCCTTGCGATGCGCATGCCGTATGCCGTGTCGCCTGACCTGCTCGCGGGCGTGGCGAATCCCCAGGCGGGAATGACATTCGGACAGATGTTCGCCGCTCCGGCCGAGCAGGGCGGACTGGGATATGACGAGCTGGTGGCGGACGCCGAATTGAAGGACGCGGGGGCTCACGGATTCGGCGGCAAGATCGGTCTGCTCTTCACGCCGAGCGACATGGTTTCCATCGGCGTCGCATACACCGCGAAATCGACCCTGAACTTCTCGGGCACGATGACGATGGACATGTCGGCGCAGTTCGCGGATGCGTTCGAGCGCATGGTCGCGGGTGCGATGGCACAGGGCTTGGACCAGCAGGCCGCGATGCAGGCGGTGAGTCAACAACTCGGCCAAATGGGCATAGATCCCTCCAAGGGGATGAAGGCCGAGTACGACGCCGACATCGAATTCGCGTGGCCGCAAAAGGCCGGGCTGGGCGTGGCCGTGAAGCCGACGCCAAAGCTTCTGCTCGCGACCGACGTGACGTGGATCAACTGGGCCGACACGATGAAGGAGTTCGAGGTCGAGTTGACCGGCGGCGACAACGACAACATCAACACGATGATCGGCAACGACTCCATCACGTCCGCGATTCCGCTCGATTGGGAAGACCAGATCGTGGTGGCGCTCGGTGGCCAGTACGAGTTCATCCCGAACCTGTGGGGACGTCTCGGATATAACTGGGGGCGCAACCCCGTGCCGGACACGACCGTGTTCCCGATCTTTCCCGCGATCGTCGAACACCACGCGACGCTGGGCGTGGGATATCGGTACAAGTTCTTCGAGGTGAACGCCGCGTACGAGCACGCGTTCGCGAACACGCAGGAAGCAGCCGCCAATCACGAGGTGGCGAGCGAATACTCGAGTAGCGAGTCCACGCTGGGCGAAAGCACCGCCCATCTCATGTTCTCGTTTGCGTTCTAATCCCGGATCTGGGCCGCGCGGATGCCCTTGGGTGTCCGCGCGGCTTCATTTCGGGAAGCGAATCGCCGCCCCGACTTCCGTGGGCTTCCGTACAATCCGGCCATTGTCTTGACGTGGCGGGTTTGCTAACATTTTTCGACGATTTTTCCGGCGGTTTGGCCGGTTTGGGCGGGCGATGGAAACGGTCGCGCCGCTCCGTGCATGGGACGTGAAGGAGACCTCGCGATGAATTTGGACGTTCGGACCAATCCGGCCCTGCTGAAGCTCGATCTCTACTGCAAGGGGCTTCGCATCGACGAATCCTGCAAGACCGCCGTGGACAAGCGTGGGCGGCCCATCATGCGCACGCGCGCGGGGCTGGGCAGCGGCCTCGAGCTCATCCTTCCCGACAAGATCTGGACGAACGTTCCCGTGGTCGAGGACTTCGTGAAGGAAAGCCCTTACACGCTGCACCAGGAAGACGGCAAGTTCGTGCTGCGTCTGTCGGGCGACCGCGTGTGCGAGGTGCGCGTTCCCAAGGAACCCGACTTTTACGAAAAGCTCACGTCCAGCGGACGCAAAATGAAGCGCATCGGCGTGCTGCAGGGCACGTACATCGGCATCTATCCGACGGCGGCGTGCTACTACTGGACCAAGAAGCCGCGCGAGAACTGCGACTTCTGCTCGGTCGGCCTGAATTTGGGCACGGAAGAGGAAGAAGCGAAGCTCGTGCAGGATGTCGTCGAGACCTGCATCGCCGCGCAGGAAGAGTGCAACATCACCTACGTGCACTTCAACACGGGCTTCTACGAGGGCGACACCTACCTCGACCAACTCGAACCGTACATCAAAGCCGTTCGCCAACACACCGGCTGCCTGATCGGCGTGCAGACCCCGCCGCATCCCGATTTCCGTCGTTACGACCGCCTGCGCGAGATGGGCGTCAACACCGTGTCGTTCTGCTTCGAGTTTTTCAACAAAGAGGTCTTCGACCGGCGCTGCCCCGGCAAGAGCCGCCACGTCGGCCTTCAGCGCTATCTCGACGCGGTGGCGTATTGCGCGAAGCTCTTTGACACCACCAACGGCGAGATCGTGGCGGGTCCCGAGCCGGTGCCCGACACGCTGGCCGCCATCGACTGGATCACCAGCGTGGGGGCGATCCCCACGGTCTGCATCTTCCGGCCGCTGCGTGGCACCGACGCCGAGAAGGACCCCGCGCCGAAAACCGAGGAGATGGTGCCGGTCTTCAAGCGCCTCTACGAGCGCTGCATGGAACGCAGTCTTCCCATCGGCATCGCGCACAACGTCGAGGTCTCCATCGTGCTCAAGCCCGAGGAGTGCCACTACTTCGCCGACCACGAGGGCAAGTACGTCCTGAACAAGGCGAAGATCTGGCTGGGCAACAAGGTTCTGCGCGGAATCTTGTGGTGGCGACGCACCCGCGCCCGCCTCTTCCGCTCCCGCAATCCGCTGGCGATTCCGGCGCAGGCCTCGTGCGCGTCGCGTCCGCTCGGCGGCGCGGCCGACAAGGCGGCTTGATGGTCGAAAAGTCCCTTCGCTGCCCGCGTTGCGGCACGGTGACGCCGGTCTCGACCGGCCAGTGCGTCAAATGCGGGCTCAAGATGGTGAAAAAAAAGAAACCGGGCGATTCCGCGCCCGAAACCGCCGCCGCGAGCGTCAAAGAAATCCCTCAACCGGCGAAGTCCCTGCCGGGTGGCTCAGCCCCCGCGACCCCCGCGGCGCCCGCGGCGAAACCGCCGCGCCCGCCCGACGCGCCGCCGCGCGCGGTTTCGGCCAAATCGGGCGTCGCCATGCCCCGGTTGCGGGTGGACGGGCTGGAACGGCATGACGATGACGCAAAAAAAGCGACGAGCGCGAGTAAGGGCGAGAAGCGGATTGCGGGCCTTGAGCAAACGTCGATTCAGGACAAGCGCGGCGCGTCGCCGCAGGGGGACAAGGGCAATTTCCAGTCGCTGTTGATGCAGCCACACGAGGTGGATGGGCACGGGGTGGACCGCGTCAGCCCGCCGAACACGACGGAAGACGACACCTCGTTTCAGAATCTCATGCTCGCGCCGCACGAAACCTTCGGCGACGCCACGTCGGTCGATCCCGTGACGCCAAAGGGCGCGGGGCTTGCCGACAAGTTCGGGTTCAAACCGCTGTATCAGATCCAGGAAGATCCCGGTCCACGCGCGCCGGGCGAACCGGGAAACTACGACACCACGGGTCTCGCCAGCGCGTTGCCGCCCGCGGGCGGAATCTCTCACCGCATGGCGGCCATGGAGGGCGCGTATCAGGACCCCTACGCGCTCGATTCCATGTCGGACGCCCCGATGAGTCCCGATGCGGCGAGGTTCAAGCGGTCGGGGCCAAAAACCGACGACGGCCCCCCCGCCGACGAGGTCGTGTATCAACTCAAGGTGCGTCAGGCGAAACGGCGGATTTTCACGCGGATTCTACCGGTGGCGCTCGTCGCCGCCGCGTTCTGGTTTGGCGGTCGCGAATTTGTGATCCCCATGCTCCTGATTCAGGGCGAGTGGAAGGGGCGCATCGTCGACATCGACGACCAGCAGGTCGGCATGGACATGCACCTGACGCGCACCGGACGCAAGCTGGCCGGAACGGTCAGGTTCGAGTTTCCCAAGACCCCCGAGGGGCTGATGCACCCGGGCGCCACGCCGCGCGTCTTCGGGCAGGTCATCCACGGTGCGGAAGGGCAGGTCGTCGGCGAGTTCGACGTCAACAAGATCTACCTGAAGGTCTGGGCGGGCGACTCCGACAGCTACCTGCTGCTCGAAGGCGGCCACACCTGGGACAACGACGGGCAGATGATCGTCCGCGACGGCAAGGCCACGAACTCCGAGGACTCGAACGGGTCGTTCGTGCTGGTGCGCGTCTCGCCGAAGTGATGCGCTCCGGTCGCCCGGCTCAGGTCGCCATTTCCGAAAACAGGCCGAATACGAACATCACGATCATGAAGATGACCACGACGATCGACAGTGCGATGTTGATCCAGTTCACGATGATCGCGGCCTTGACCATGTCCGCGCCGCCGAGTCCGTCGGGATTCGCCTCGATCTGCTTGCGCGCCTGGTAGCCGAGGATCACGCCCGGGATCGAGAAGAAAATTCCGCACAGCAAGAAGCTGGCGACGCCGAGAACGAGCGACGCGATCGCCGCGCCCGGAGGGGCGGGCTTGGCCGGCGTGATCGGCCGAGGAGCGGAGTAAGTCGGCGGAGGCGAGATCGGCGCCGCGGGCTCGAACCCCGCGGCGGGCGCACCCGCGGCCGCGTCGGCGGCGATCGGTGCGGTGGGCATCGCGACGGGCGACGGCACGACGAACTGCTGCGAACAGTGTCCGCACGCCGCGGTAGACCCCGGCGAAAGTCCGCTGACATCGAGAATCGCCTGACAGTGCGGGCAACGAACGCGCATGGGACCCCCTTGCGTGCGGGTGCGGCGGTGCGGGCGTCTTCGAGATTCCGCCCAAGTCTTAACGTGAGTCGCGGCCGGCGACAAGGCGCATGACCGGCGCTCGGCCGATCGCGACTACCCCATGATCTGCCGGATCAAGTCGCCTTGCCGCTCGTAGCGGAACTCCTCGGCGCATTCGAGGCCATGCCCCGCGCCGACGCGCTCGCCCCAGGACCGCACGAACATCTCGATCGCCGGGCGATAGTTGTCGGGATCGAGCAGGGGGATGGCGTCGGGATCGTCGCCCGTCGCGGTCATCGACTGGCGAAGGTCTTGGATCATCAAACGCATCTGACTGTGGTGCGCGCACAGGGCGTCGATCTTCGTCGTCACCTGCGCGGTGATATCCTCGACGCGGTTCACGTTGGTGGGGTGCTTGGCGAACAGGAACAGCTCCGCCGTGACGTGCGGCGCGAGCCCGGCGTCGCGGTGCTCGGGGTGAAAGAGCGGCATGTTCGCGAAACCGTACGCCTCCACCGCCGCCATGGCCACCGCGCGGTGATCGGGGTGCGTCTCGTAGGGCGCCCAGGGGTCGAAGGTCATGAGCGTCGTCGGGCGAATTTGACGAATGAATCGCATGAACTGTTCCCGCAGCACATTCAGCGGCGTGTCGCCGAGAAAGCCATCGGGATATCCGAGGAAGAACACGTCCTTCTTGCCGATCACGCGCGCCGCTTCGCGCGCTTCCACGTCGCGGCTTCGCGTGACCAGCGTGGACGTGTCGAGCTCGAAGCTGCCGCGCCCGTTGTCGGTCGCGATGACCTCGTAGATCTCGCGCCCATCGGCGGCGAATTTCGCCATCGTCCCGCCGCAGAAGAATTCGGAATCGTCGGCATGCGCGGTGAGCACCAGAACGGGACCCTTCATCCTTCACTCCGTGATCGTTCGTGTATCGAGAAATTCGCGGATGATCGCCGCGACGCGATCGACGCGCCCGTCCCACGACAGCGTTTCGCCGAGCGCCTTACTCTTCGCCGCGTCCTCGTCGGTCCATTCGCGAAGCGCACGGTTGATCTCGCGCGTCCATCCGTCAAGCCCGTCCGCGATACGAATCGGCGGCGCGTACTCGGCGAGTTCGGGCAGCCGAGACGCCACGACGGGCCGTCCCGCGGCGACGTACTCGTACGCCTTGAGGGGACTGGAATTGACGGTCAGCTCGTTCACGAGGAACGGGACGAGACAGACGTCGAAGCCGCGCAGAAACGCCGGCAGCTCGGCGCGATCGCGCTGGCCCAGCAGGTGGATGTTTGCGTGCGCGCGCAGCGGCGCGGCGTCGACGTGCGGGCCGACGGGCCCGATCAGGCACAGATGCCAGCTGGGGTGCGTCCGCGCGAGGCCGACAATCAGATCGTAATCGAGCCAGTGCGCAAGCACGCCGACGAATCCCAGGCGCGGCGCGGGGATCGCGGTCAGATCCGCGTGGATGGTCCCCGGTGCGGCGGCTTGCGCGAAGAGGGCGGATTCGACGCCATGTGGCGCGTGGATTACGAGCGGATGCCGTGCGCGAAGTCGCTCGACGAGAGGTTTCGAGATGGCGAAAACGAGGTCGGCGCGCGCCACCGTCTGAGCCTCGACGCGATCGACCGTCTCGGCCTTGGCGTAGGGAATACGCAGCTCGCTGTGGATATCGACGCAGTAGTACGCGAAGACGTCCGGGCGCAGCTCGTCGGCGACGATCGCCGCGTTGTAGACGAAGCTGACGAGGACGAGGCGGTCGAACGTGAACGCGCGGATCGCGTCGCGGATGTATCGGCCGAGACGCCGCTGATTCCACCGGTCGAGGAACTCCCAGCGCGTGTCCATCGCCTGCCGAAACGGTGGCGGGACGAGCAGCTTCGCCTCGCCGGGACCGAGGTCCTGGATCCCGCGCCGATACTCGAACCAGCGCGACCGCTCCGCCGGTTTCACGATCGGGTCGAGGGTGAGCGGCGCGGGCTCCACATAAAGCACCGCGTGCTCGCGCGCCAGAGACTTCGCCACCAACTGCTTGCTGGTTTTGATGGCGCCGCGGTAGTAGCCGTTGCCGAGCACGACGTAGAGGACGCGTTCGCTCATGCCGCGCCCATCACGCGCGCGACGGCGTCCGCCGCCGCATCGACCGCGAGGCGTTCCATGCACCACGCCTCGGGCACCTTGCACCGAAACGTGGAGCACGGGTGGTAGCGGCAGTCGTTGTCGAAGAGGATCTCGCGGCGCGTGTCGCGATGGCCGAAGCGGTCGGGAAGCCCCGGCCCGAAGATCTGCACCGCGGGGATGTCGAGCGCGACCGCCGCGTGCGTGAGACCGCTGTCGTTGCCGACGAAAACGCGCGCCTGCGCGATCGCGCCGAACACCGCGCCGAGCGGTAGCGCGCCGCACAGGCTGATCGCCGCGCCGCCCGACTCGCGCTCGATTCGCACGCCGAGATCCACTTCCGACGGGGCTCCCAGCAGGATCGACGACAATCCGAGCCGCTCTTTCAGACGAACGGCGAGCGCCGCGAACCGCTCGGCGGGCCATGTCTTGGCCGACGTGAGCGCCCCCGGGCTGATGGCCGCCCAGGGTCCGGCGATGCGCGCCGACACGGCGCGGCGCGCCTCGGCGCGGTCGGCGTCCGAGACGGGAAGCTCCATCGGATACGCGGTCGCGTCGATGCCCAGCGGCGCGAGGGTTTCGGCGAGGATCGCCCGTTGGTGCGCGTTGCGGGGATCGCGCGCGACGGGGTGCGTGAGAAGGAATCCGCCGCCCATGGTGGGGTGGGCGATACGCACGCGCGCACCGGTCGCCGCCGCGAGGGCGCAATTTGGCAGATCGCCGATGAAATCGAGGCACACGTCGAAACGTCGCGCGCGAAGGGATCGCACGATGGCCCGCGCCGCCGACCAGTTGCCCGGCTTGCCTTCGCGCACGCGGTAGATCGGGTTGTCGATGATCGTGACGGAATCGAAATACGGGAGCATGCGAAGGATCGCGTAGCTGCGCGGGCCAGCGAGGGCGTCGATGGTCGCTTTGGGAAATCGCTCGCGCAGCGCGCGCAGGCAGCCGGTGGCGAGGATCGTGTCGCCGAGGCCGTACGTGCACAGGACCAGAATGCGGCGGATCGCCGCCGGGTCGATTCGGGGCCGGGGCGCGAAGAGCCCCCACGTTACCGCGCCGAGCGCGTCGATCGCGCACAGCGCGCGGCGAAAGCGGGGCTCGACGAGTTCGTAATCTGACGGACGCAATGCGCTCTCCGCTAGGTCAGGGCGCGCCGGGCGCGCCGTCCGGACGCAGCAGATACACCGTTGTCGGCCCCTGACGCAACGCCGCGGCGAGCCGCCAACCGTCTTTCATGCCGCTCGGCGCGTCGACGAAGCCGCGCAACCACTCGCGCCACGCGCCCATGTCCTCGCGCGTCTGAAACGTGATGACGACGGCATCGACGTCCACCCGGCGTGCGAGGACCTCGAGTTGCGCGGGATTCAGCGGCAGCCAGATGGATGTGCGATCGCCACGCCACATGCTGACCCACGGCACGTCGCACACGATCACCTCGTCGCGCGTCGTGTTCGTCCTCAGGAACTCCTCGAACGCGACGAGCGCGTCGGGGCTCACCTCGCGCAGTTCGCGCACCTCGGGGCCGGCGAGAGGCGCGAGTGGCGGAACAACGCTGGCGAACGAAAACGGATACAGGCATGCGATCGCGAGCAACCCTGCGCCGCCGTCGCGCACGATCGGAGCGGCATCGGCCCACCTTTCCCGAATTCGCACGACAAATTGCGCCGCGAAGACGCACGCGAGCGGCAGCGCGGCGAGCAGGTAACGCGACATCGACAGCATCAGTACACACACGGCGGCGTGCGTCGCGAGTACGGCGACCGACCATGCGAAGAACACCTGGAGATTCCGCTCGGGTTTTCGGGCGAACGCGGCGAAGCCGAAATACGCGAGGGCGAGCATAGGCCCGAGCGCACCGAAGAACGTGTTGCGCGCCGTGAGGCGCAGGTTCGTCGCCCACTTGCGCCAGATCAAACCGGGATCGCGCTCGAAAACGTCCGATTCGCGGACGGGTTCGATGGTTCGCTCGCGGCTGTGGCCGGGAAACGCCTCGGTGAACTGCGTGACCGCCATGCGTCCGTATCGATCGAGCCAACGCCCCACGCGGGTCGGCGCGGGTTCCAGCGAGCGCAGCTCGGCAGCGACATCGAGGTGCCCGCCGCGCGTTCCGGGCGGGTAGGTGACGTGGTTCAGCCGTTGCTCGATCCGCCCCAGGCCGACGACGAGCACGCATGTCAGCGCGATCAGAGTCCCCCATCGTTTCGCGTTTCGCGCCGGGATCAGAAACGGCGCGAAGGCGAGGGCGACGCATACGAAGACGCGGGCGAGGTCGCGCGTGTACCACGTGAAGGCGAGGGCGACCGCGGCGATCACGACGCCCGCGAAGTCCCGCCGCGCGCGCGCGACTCCGTACGTCGCGGCGATGACGCCGACAAGGTATGCCGGTTCGGTGAGCCCCGAGACGGCCAAAGCGAGCACGCCCGCGTGCAAGCCGAAAAACAGCGTGGCGAGCCACGCGCCGCGCGGCGAAATCTCGCGGGCGAGCAGGAACATCGCCACGACGCCCAGGGCGTACCACCAACCGGTCGCGAACGCGGCGACCCAGTCCTCCTCGCCGAGCATCGCGAACCACAGCGCCGTCCACGCCGGCGCGACGAAGTAGGGGAAGCGGTGGGCGACGACGATGCGCTCCATGCGGTCGCCGTCAGCGTAGAGCGCGAAGTCCGATGCATGGCGCATCTCGATGGCGAAGCCGTCGCCACGCAAGAAGTTGCGCGCGGCCTGCGCGTATTTGAGCGCGTCGGGCGACGTGAGCGCGTGGAAGTTGGCCCAAAAGAAGACGGCCCACACCGTGGCCGCGACGGCGAAGATCCAAACAAGGTGCGCGAGAGGAATCCGCGCGCGTTCGTCGTCAGCCATGGGCGGCGTTCCGCGCGCGGTCCAGCCACGCGGGCTCGAGCATGGCGAGCGAGGTTGGAATGAGGGAATCCCCCAAACGACGCGCGAAGTCGTCGAGCCCGTCGATCGGCACGCACTCGACGGCTTGGTACTCGTCCTCGTGCCGGGCGCGGGCGCGGTCCATGAATGCGGCGGCGGTCAATCCGGTGTCGAGTGCGAGGGCGATGTCGCAGGTGCGAATGTTGGGGTCGTAGATCAGCGCATAGGGGTGCAGCGCCGCGATGTCCGCGACCACGAAATTGACCTCCTGCGCGAGCTCGGCGGCGAGGGCGGCGCGAAAATCGAGGGTTCCGTCCTCGCGCAGACCTTCGCGATCGATCGACCCCGAAGGCACGAGTTCCCACATGCCCGGGTAGCACGTGACGCGCGGCGAGCGCTGCGCTACGACGACGCCGCCCTCGACCAGAGTGAGGCCGCTGATACCCATGGCGCAGACGAGCCGCGAAGGAAACAGGTCGGGCCGACGGCGCGATGCGATGTAGTGCCGGTATTCGACGAACCGCCCGTGGATCGCGTGGCCGTCGAACCCGAGGTAGCTGAGAATCGGATTGTTGACGAGACGCACGCCGCGCTCGGTCTGCTCGCGCTCCCATTCGTCGTCGACGATACGTGCGAGGGCGCCCGCCAGATCGAGGGGGTGATCCGCGACCAACAACTCAACGTCCGCGGGAACGGCGATGGGAATGCACGGCTCAAACACGGCTCGCCTCGCGCAGGTATTTCGCGGCCTCGTGCAGATTCGTCACGCACGCCACGACAAGCGGATGCTCCGATGGCCGCACGCCATCGCGACATAGCGCAATCGTCGGCACTCCCGCGCCCGTCGCGGACGCGATGCCATTCGCCGAGTCCTCGACGGCGATCGCGCGAAGGGGAGCGTCGATGCCCGCGATGTCGAGCGCGCGGCGATAGAGCGCGGGATCGGGTTTGCCCAAGGCGACATCGTCGCCCGTCACGAGTGCGGAGAAGCACTCGCGCCAGCCGTGCGCGTCGAGAAACGCCTCGGCCGCGCCGCGATGATTCGCCGTGACGAGCACGAGCGCCATGTGCAGGTCTTTCGCCGTTTCGATCAGCGCGCCCGCCCCTTCGTTCGGGCGAATGGTGCTCGCGTAAGCTCGATCCACGTCCGCGATGTATTCGTGATGAAGCGTTTCCATGTCGCCAGAAATCCCGTGCGTTCGTGCGAGATCGGCGACGACTTCGCGCAGCGACGGCCCATTGAGGCGATCGAATTCCTCGCGACTTGCCGCGCCGCCGTGTCGCGCGACAAACGCGTGATAGACGTCGACCATCGCCCCGATGCTGTCGGCGAGCGTGCCGTCGAGATCCACGAGCAGCGCTCGCGCGCACGCGGTCACGGGAGCCAATCTCCCTCGCGGATGCCGTCGCCCAGCGCAATGTCGCGCGCGGCCTTGCGGCCTTCGATCTCGGGCAGGCGGCGCGGGTGGACGCCCTGCGCGCGTTTCCCGGGGCGAAGGATGTCGATGTTCATACCTTCAGCCAAAGCCTCGCCCGCGCGGATGTCGCGCGTCGCCTGAATCGCGCGCTGCGCGAAGGCGCGCAGTTCGCCCTCCTGCGGCAGCACGTGCTTTTCGCCGCTGCCGAGCATCGCTTCGGCCGCGCGCACGGCGCGCACGAGTTCGGCGAGTTCGCCGGGCGTGACGGCAAACGCGTGGTCGGGGCCGGGCAGACGGTTGTCGAGCGTGTAGTGCTTCTCGATGACCGTCGCGCCGAGGGCGACGGCGGCGAGCGGCGCCCACGTGGGATGACGGCTGTGGTCGGAGAGCCCGACCGGCACGCCGAATCGCCGCGCGAGTCGGCCGATCGCGCGCAGGTTCATCGAATCGATCGGCGCGGGGTACTTTGCGGTGCATTGCAGCAGCGTCAAATCGCGACCGCCCGCGGCGAGAAATGTCGCAACCGCCCATTCGATGTCGTCCTCGTTGCTCGCGCCCGTCGAGAGGATGAGCGGCTTTTGGCTGCGGCCGGCCCGTTGCAGCAATCGCAGGTGGCTGATTTCGTACGACGCAATCTTGTGGCGCGCGACGAAGGGGTCGATCGCCTCGAAGTCGGCGACCGAAAAAGGCGTGGACATGAACTCGAGCCCCTGCGCCGCCGCGTGCGCGGCGAGCGCGGGAATCATCTCGTAGGGCATCGCAAGGTCGCGAAAGATGTCCGCGATCGACTCGCGAATCCCCGATTCGGCCAGGTATTCGGATTCGCCCGCATTGGGCACGTACACCGTTTCGGCGCGGTAGGTCTGAAACTTCACGGCGTCGGCGCCCGCCTCGGCGGCGACGTCGATGAGCGTTTTTGCCATGCCCATGTCGCGCGACGGCGTGCCGCAGCGCCAGTTCGATCCCGCCTCCGCGATGATAAAGACCCGCGTGCCCATGGACGCCTCCCGAATGGAACGGCGATAGCGAACGATGTCGATCGGCGCGTCGAGGTCGGCGACGCGCTTTTGCGTTGCGTCCCAAAAGGTGAACCCCGCCGCCTCGAATGCCCGTCGCGACGCCACGTTGCCCGGCCTGATCTCGGCGACAATCTCCTCGATTCCCGCCGCTCTCAACACGCCGGACAATGCCCGCAGCACCGCCGCGCCGATACCGCGCCCGCGCCGCTCGGGAGCGACGTTGATCGACACGTCGCACGCCGCGCGGCGACCGGGATACGGCAGGCAACGCACAAACGCGACGCGTTCGCCGCCGGCCGCGGCGAAGAGCGGCGGCAGATGCGGGTGCTGGAAGTAGTCGTCGCGAAACTCGCGGCGAAAATGTTCCCACACTTTTGGTGTCTGATGAAAGAACTGCCGCAGCGTTGCCGGATCGTTGCGCCACTCCATCACGAGTCGCGCGTCGGCGTCGATCGGCCGGGCGGGTTCGAAGCTGACTTCCGAATCACGCATAGGGGTAGGTGCGCGCGCGGCGGACCTTGTCCTCGGGCCACGCGCTCCAGTCGATCTTTTCGTAGACCATCCGTTTCGAAAAATCCTGCGGGATGCGCGGCGCGGTGCCGTCGATCAGCATCGGCACGAAGACGCGCAGCAGCGTCTTTTCGAGCGCCATCGCCTCGTCGTAGAGCTGCGTGGCGGTCGCGGTGCGCGGGTCGAGACGCCCGCGCAGTTGCCCGATGATCGGCCCGGTGTCCATCCCGCGGTCGATCTCGAAGAGCGTCACGCCGGTGACGGGCTGGTCGTGCAGGATCGCGTTGGCGATCGGCACCGCGCCCGCGCCCTCGGGCAGCAGGCTCTCGTGGATGCCGATCACCGGGCACAGGCCGAGCAGATCGCGCCGATACATCTGCTGCCAGCCGAGCGAAAAAATCAGGTCGGGACACAGGGCGCGCATCTCACCCACGTGGTCGTTGATGTTGCCCTGCACGATCGTGCGCGGTACGGCGGCGGCGAAGGGGAAGCGCGACTCGTCCACCATCGCCACGCCCTCCCAGCCGGGCGAGCGCTCGCCGCGCGTGTAGAACATGACGAGGTCGAGCCCCATGTCGTGCAGGGTTTGCGCGTTGGCGTAGGTGCTCTCGATGCCGCCGATCACGATCACGCGGCTCACCGTCGAACCTCCAGGAGGATCACCGTCGAACCTCCACGCGGATCACCGCGATGCCTCCACGCGGCGGACGAGCGCGAATGCCTCGGCGTACTCCACGCCGATCTCCAGGCCGCGATGCCGCGCCGCGTATTCGATGCCCTCGGGGCTGCGCGGGTGCGGGTAGGGTCGCGCCTCGCTCTCGTAGCAGCGCATGGCGAGCTTTTTCTTGTCGATGGTCCGGCCCACATCCACATACACGTTGGGGCAGAACGCGCGCGCGGGCGAGGCGAACGCGCGCTCGGTGGACGAGGCGACCTCGAAGGCGAGGATCTCGGTGGGCGCGAACTCGCCCGGGCTGCACCGCGCCGCCATCATCACCGCGTCGAAGACCACGCCGTGATCCCAGTTGTAGTCACCGGGATGGTGCGTGAAGACGGTATGGGGACGCAGTTCGTCGAGCAGCTCGTCGATGACCTGTGCGACGCGCTGTCGCCCCACCGTGTCGAGGGCGTTGTCGGGGAAATCGAAAAAGCGCGGCGGCGAAAAGCCGATCACGCCCGCGGCCCGCGTCGACTGCGCTCGCAGCGCGGCGATCCCGGCGTCGATGCCGGCGCGATCCACTTCGGCGAAGCGCGAGGCGATGCCGGTCGCGAGGAACGCGACGTGGGCGGTCCAGCCCTCTGCCACGCGCAGGGCGACAGTCGCCCCGCATCCCAGGACTTCATCGTCCGGGTGCGCGGCCACCACCAGCAGCGTCGGTCGTTTTTCGTTCATGGGCGTCCGATGGGTTGCCCGTCCCTCATATATCAGGGCGCGGTGCGTGTCCACGTCCGAAAGGCGAAAAATCGTTTGACAACGCCGACGAACGCCGCCCTATAATGCCGCGAGCCGACAGCCATCATGCCTGGATCTCATGGAGGTTGGACATGTCCAAGGCGGTTTCGATGCGTGCGTTGCTCGCGTTATGCCTGATCTTCGCGATGGGAGGGGCGTCCGCCGCGTGGGCGCAGAGTTACCCCGGCGGCCACGGTTTGATCCTCATCATGCCCGATCCCCACACGGCGCTCTCGCGCGGGCTCGCGTTCGGCGGCAGCGTCTATCAGTCGGGCAATCACTTCCCGACGATCCAGAATATCGGCAACGTGGTGCAGACGAATCGGGCGGAGGGCTCGCTCGATATTCCCGTCACGCTTCTGCAAAAGGACGACTGGGACAACGACGCGGTGGACGTGACCGCCAAGGGCACGTGGATCAACCCGCACGCCCTCATCACGTATCCCTTCGGTAACAAGAGCGGCAAGTCGTACAAGGGACGCGGCGTGATTCTGGGCGAGATCGACTACGTGAACGACAAATCGGAGGTCGACGCCAAGGGCAAGGGCAACAACGGCGACCAGAACACCGAACTCACGCGCTCCGTCGTCTCGGTTCGGGCCGGCGGATCTTACGGCATTCTGGAGCAGTGGGGCCTCGGCGCGGGATTCCGCTTCCTGCTGATGGACACCCCCGAGCTGAATCAGAAGACCGGCGACAACAAGCTCAAGTCGTCGGGCGACCCGGGCTCGGGCCTGTTTGCCTTTGAACTCGGCACGGTGGTCGAGCCGATCAATCGGTGGACGATCGGCTTGTGGTACGAGGCCGGCGCGTCGGACAACCCCAAGATCAAGATCAAGGGCGAGGACGAAAACGGCGCGAAGGTGGACGACAAGACGAAGATCTATCGCGCGTATCCCGCGCAGTTCGGTCTTGGCACGGCCTACATCATCAAGCAGGCCGACAACCTGCAGATCACGGGCGACTACATCCAGCGGCAGAATCTGGAAAAGGACGACATCGACGTGGTGCTGCGTCGCCAGACCTTCGCGGTCGGCGCGAATTACCCGATCAATGGGATGTGGACGATCCGCGGCGGCCTGAACAAGGCCGACGAGAGCGGCGACGGAAAGCTCAGCACGCTCGGACTTTGCGTGGGCGCGGGCGCCGACGTGAGCAAGGAGTTCGACGTCGACATGAACCTCGGCTACTTCACGGGCAAAGAAGAGGTCAACGACGACGACGACGCCAAGTATCAGGACATCCGGCTCGGCGTGCAGGGCGCGTATCGGTTCAATTGATCGTCGGTCAAAACGCGACGCGGGGCGGCACGGAGTTACAATCCGCCGCCCCGCGTTTTTCATGGAGCGTCGATTTACAGATATTTCGCGGCCAAAACTTCGGCGATCTGCACGGCGTTCGTTGCCGCGCCTTTGCGCAGATTGTCGGCCACGCACCAGAAGTTGAGGCCGTACTCGACCGATTCGTCCCGGCGGATACGTCCCACGAAGGTCTCGTCGCGACCGGCGGCGACGATGTTCAGCGGATACTCGCTCTTACCGGGCTCGTCCATCACCACCACGCCGGGCGCGTTGGACCAGATCTCGCGCGCCGTCTCGGGCGAGAGTTCGCTGTCGAACTCCACGTTGATCGACTCGGAGTGGCAGTTGAAGGTCGGCACGCGCACCGTGGTGGCGGTGAGGCGCAGATCCGGGACCTCCATGATCTTGCGCGTCTCGCTCACCATCTTCATCTCCTCGCGCGTGTAGGCGTTGGCGAGGAAAACGTCGATCTGCGGCAGGCAATTGAACGCGATCTGATGCGCGAAGACGGTCCGCTCCACGGGCTTGGCGTTGAAGATCGCAATGGACTGGTCGGCGAGCTCGCGGATCGCCCGACGCCCCGCGCCGCTGACGGACTGATAGGTCGAGACGACGACGCGCTTGATCGGCACACGGCGGTGCAGGGGATCGAGCGCCACCACCATCTGGATCGTCGAGCAGTTCGGGTTCGCGATGATGCCGGTCTTCGGGTAATCCGCAATCGCGTGCGCGTTGACCTCGGGCACCACCAGCGGCACCTCTGGGTCCATGCGCCACGCGCTCGTGTTGTCCACGCACACCGCCCCGGCCTGCGCCGCGATGGGGCAGAATTTTTCGCTGATCTTGCCGCCGGCCGAGAACAGAGCGATTTGCACGCCCTCGAAGCTCTTTTCCGTCAATTCCTGCACGATGACGGGCTTGCCCTTGAAAAGGATTTTTTCGCCCGCCGAACGGGCGGAGGCGAGCAGCGTCAGCTTGCCGACGGGAAAGTTGCGTTCTTCGAGCACCGCGAGCATCTGCTCGCCGACGGCGCCGGTCGCGCCCACCACAGCCACATGAAAGGTCTTGGACATCTCGAACATCGCTCCCGATGCGGCGGCGTTCGCCGCCGGAAAAATTCCGCGAATCCTACCCGAACGCGGCGATCGCGGACAAGCCCCGGATGCGGGGAGAATCGGTCGCCGTTACGCCGCGGCCTCGCCCGCGGGTTCGGCGGGCGGATCGGGTGTTCCCGACTGACGCGTCACGTACCACACGACGGGGCCCGAGATGGCGTAGGCCATGATGAGCAGATACAGGATCGTCTCGGGTTCCTGAAAGATGACGACGAGAAGAAAGACGAAGAAGACGAGCGTTCCGAACTTGTGACGCCGGAACATGTCCACGTCTTTGAAGCCGTAGTACGGGAATGTGCTGACCATCAGCCCCGCGACGATGAGCGTGACGAGCAGGATCGCGTTGGGAATCGACGAGACGGTACGGTCGTCGCGCACGAGGCCCATGTGCACCGAAAAGATGACGGTGAAGATCATGACGTTCGCGGCGGCCGGGATGGGGAATCCCTCGAAGTACCGCTTCGAACTCGTGGGCCTGATGTTGTAACGCGCGAGACGCAGCGCGCCGCACACGACGTAAAGGAACGCGACGGTCCACCCGAGCCGCGGCGACAGCGAGTGGCCCAGCGCGAAGTTGTACATGATGAGACCCGGCGCGACGCCGAAGGTCACGAGGTCGGACAACGAATCGTACTGCGCGCCGAAGGGCGAGGCGGAGTTGGTGAGGCGGGCGATCTTGCCGTCGAGCCCGTCGAAGAACGTCGCGGCGAAGATCGCCCACGACGCCTTGAGGAAGTCGCCCTGAAACGATTTCGTGATGGCGTAAAAGCCGAGCAGCAGCGAACCGGATGTGACGAGGTTAGGAAAAAGATAGAAGCCCCGGCGCGTGCCCTGCGTCTTGGATGCGCCGATGCGGCGCGCGCGACGCAGGAATCGCGGACTGGTCTGTTGGCCGGGCTTTTTCTCCTGAAACCACATGGCGTCTCCGATCTATGGCGTAGACGGGCTCGCGCCCTCCGAAGCGTCCCAGGAACGAACGTACAACGGGACAAGAGGCGCGAGGGCGGCACCCGTCGCCGCGCGGTGCTCGGCCAATATCGCGGCCGACTCGGCCGGATGGTAGCACAGACCCGGCGGAACGGGCACGGCGTGGCCGTTCGAGGCATCGCGCAGCACGTCGCGATACGCGTCTGCGCCATCGCCGACCACGAGCGTTGGCTCGATGAGCGAAGCGGCGAACTCGGCGGGCGGCCACGCGCGCGGCTCGTCGACGGGGTCGGATTCGTCGCCGCGCCCCCGAAATGTCTGAGCGTAAATCTGAGCGCGTTTGGCGTCGAGGCACGCGGCCACTGGCCATCGCCCGTTCAGATACCCAAAGGCGATCGCCTCGAGCGTCGGGATGCCGATCGCCGGTTTGCGTGTCGCCTCGGCGAGGCCGAGCACCGTCGCGAGGCCGATACGCAGCCCCGTGAACGAACCGGGGCCGACCGTGCACGCGAACAGGTCGATGTCCGAAACGGCGACTCCGAGCCGCGCGAGCAGCGTGTCGAGCGTTGCGATCAATGTCTCGGAGTGATGCGCCGCGCCGCGAAGCGATGCCGTGGCGAAGCGTTCGCCGCCCGCGCGCAGGGCCACTTCGGCCACCGGGCCGGAGGTATCCATCGCGAGCACGATCATGCCGCTACCGTCGCGAGGCGCTCGTTCATTCGAGCAAGCCGAAGAGCGTGCGCAGCCCCGGGAAGATCCGCGCGATGTCATTGAAGATCACGGTGAGCATGAGCCCGCCGACGAGCGCGAGGCCGAAGTTGGTGACCCAACGCAGGCCCTTTTCGGGCAGCGGCCGCCGGAAGACCGCCTCGACCGTGAAGATCATCAGGTGCCCGCCGTCGAGCACGGGGATGGGCAGCAGGTTCAGAATCGCCAGGTTGATGGAGAGGATCGCGATCGTGAACAGGAACGAGAAGATGCCGACCTCGGCGCTCTTACCCGCCAAATCCGCGATCATGATCGGGCCGCCCAGCGACTTGACCGACACGTCGCCGGTCATCAGGTACACGAAGCCCTGCACCGTCAGCACGCTCCAATAGGCGGTCATCTCGACGCCGCGCGCGACGGCCTTGAGCGGGTTGACGTAACGTTCGTCCACCATCTCCGCCGCGGAATGGCTGATCCACGGATAGATACCCGCGCGGCCGTACGTGATGATGTCGCCGAGCAGGTCTTTTTCCTGCTTCACGTCGGGCATGATCGAAAGCGTCTGGGCGACGCCCGCGCGATCCACCACCATCTCGAGCGGCTTGTTCGCGCTCTCTTTCACTTTTTTGCTGAAGGCGGACCAGTCGCCGATCGGCGTGCCGTCGATCGACACGATGCGGTCGCCGGTTTGCACGCCGGCCTTCACCGCCGCCGAATCGGGCACGATCTCGAAGACGTACAGGTCGCCGCGCTCGATGCCGAGGGCCGCGGGATTCGATCCCGCCGCGACGGGCAGCCGGATATCCACCGTCTCCGGCTTGCGATTCGCCTCGTCCAGTGCCAGTCCGCCGCGCTCGACCTCAATCGTCATCTCGCCGTTCGCCTGCGCGATCTCGCGTTCGACGTCGTCGAAATAGCGCACCGGTTTCGCGTTCACGGACTTGACCAGATCGCCCGTTTGCAGCCCGGCGATCGCGGCGGGCGACGCGGGGTCGCGCACGCCGAGGATCGGCATGTAGCCATCGGGCGCGATGCCGATGAGGCCCGCGTCCTCTTCGAATTGAAAGACGTTCTTTTTGCGCCCGGCCTCGGGCGTGACGGTGAGCGAGAGCGTCTCGTCGCCGCGCGCGACACTGAAGACGAGCGGCTTGCCCGCCGACTTCTCGACGATCTCCGACATGTCGTCCCAGCGCGAGAGTTCGCGGCCGTCGATGGCCCTCACGCGGTCGCCCGGGCGCAGGCCCGCGCGGTCGGCCGCGCCGCCATCGGTCACGTCGCCGACCAGCGTGGTGGTGGTCGGGTAGCCGACGAAAAACATCGCCGTGAAGATCACGACCGTGAGGACGACGTTCATCAGCGGCCCGGCGAAGACGATGGCCGAGCGCTGCCACACCGACTTGTGCGCGAAGGACACGGACTTGAGCAGCGCGGCACGCTCGGCGAGCGCGCGCGGATCGACGGCGGCGACGTCCTGCTCGGTGATGGTCTCGTGCGGTTTGCCGGTGAGCTCTTCGAGCGCCTTGTCGCGGTACATCGCCTCGTTCTGGTCGCTGCCGAGGTCCGACTGGCCCAGCATCTTGACGTAGCCGCCGAAGGGAATGGCCGACAGGCGCCACTCGGTGCCGCGCCACATGCGTTTCCACATCACCTTGCCGAAAAAGAGCGAAAACGCCTCGACGCGCACGCCGCACCAGCGCGCGACGATGAAGTGCCCCCATTCGTGCACGATCACGAGCACCGAGATGAGCACGATGAAGGAGAAAATTTTCTGTCCCAGCGAGAGAATCAGATCCATCGCTGTCTCCGTTTAGGCATGGGCATGTCTCCGTTCATGCAGGGGCTTGTCTCCACTTAAGCATGGGCGACAGACGCGGCCGCGGCGCGATGATCGCGCGCCGCGACGAGCCGATCGGCGCACTCGCGCGCGCGGGCATCGGCCGCCATCACGTCGTCGAGGGTGGACAGCGTGCGGCCCGAAACGGTTTCCACACACTGCCCGTTGATCTTGGCGATATCCTGCCACGCAATGCGGCCCGCGAGGAAGGCGGCCACGGACACCTCGTTCGCGCCGTTGAGCACGGCGGGCGCGTCGTCAGGCCCTCGCAGGGCATCGTAGGCGAGGCCGAGGCACGCGAAGGCGTCGCGATCGACCTCCATGAAGTTCAGCCGCCCCACGCGCGCGAGATCGAGGCGCGGCATCACGCCCACAAGCCGCTCGGGGTAGCTGAGCGCGTAACCGATCGGGCCGCGCATGTCGGGCACGCCGAGCTGTGCGATCACCTGACCGTCCTGAAACTCCACCATCGAGTGGATGATGGATTCCGGGTGGATGACGACATCGATGCGCTCGGGGGGGATGTCGAAAAGCCAGTGCGCCTCGATGACCTCGAGCCCCTTGTTCATCAGCGTCGACGAATCGATCGTGATCTTCGGGCCCATCTTCCACGTCGGGTGCGCGAGCGCCTCGTCCAGCGTCGCATTTTCGAGCGAAGCGGACGTTCGCCCGCGGAACGGCCCTCCCGACGCGGTGAGGATGATGCGCTCGATCTCGTCTCGGTTGTGGCCGACGAGGCTCTGGAAGATCGCGGAGTGTTCCGAATCGACGGGCAGCATAGGAACGCCGCGAAGTTTTGCGAGGGCGAGAATCAACCGCCCGGCCATCACGAGCGTTTCTTTGTTGGCGAGGGCGACGGGTTTGCCCGCGTCGATCGCGGCCCAGGTCGGCTGCATCCCCGCGGCCCCGACCACCGCCGAAAACACCATGTCGGCCTCGGCGACGGTCGCGACTTCGCGGATGCCGGCCTCGCCATGCACGACGCGCGGGGCGTCGGCGCCGAGCAGGTCGCGCAGGCGCGCGGCATCGCCGTCGTCGCGAAGGCTCACGACGCGCGGACGGAACTCACGCACCTGCTCGGCGACCAGGTCCACCCGACCGCCCGCCGCGAGCGCGCATACGGAGTAACGCCCCGAATGGGCGCGGACGATGTTGAGGACGTTGACCCCGATCGAGCCGGTGCTGCCGAGGATGGAGATTCGTTTCATGCCCTCTCACGACGCGGCGACGCGCAAAGGTCCGTTCAGAAGAGCGTAATAATACACGATGGGCGCGGTGAAGAGGATGGAGTCGATCCGGTCGAGCACACCGCCGTGGCCCGGCAGGAACATCCCCGAGTCCTTCACGTTTGCGCCGCGCTTGAGGGCCGATTCCACCAGGTCGCCAATCGGCCCGAAAATTCCGACCAGTGCCCCCAAAATGAGGCCGTCCTGCCAGAGCCAGATTTCGGAAAACCACGCCACGCCGAGGCCGAACGCGATCGTGCAGATGAAGCCGCCGACAAGACCTTCCCATGTTTTCCCGGCCGAAACCGCCGGCCAGAGCTTTCGCCGTCCCCAAAGACTGCCCGCGAAAAACGCCCCCGCGTCCCCCGCCCACGTGAGAGCGAACAGAAGAAAAAGCAGTTTGGTGTTGCCCAAGGCCGGTTCGAGCCGCTTGATGGCCACGACCACACCGACGAGCAGGCCCACGTAGACCGCGCCGAAAACGACTTTCGCGGTGGACGTGTAGATGGTCGCGAGATCGCGTTCCGTGAACAGGAGAGCGGACATCGTGAGGACGACGATCGCGCCCAGCGCGCCCACGGTCGCTTCCATGATGCCCGTTTGCGAGGCCGCGCACGCGAAAACGCTCGCGATCACCAAAAGCGTCTGCTCGAATTTTTGCCCCGGCAACACCAATCGACCGAGTTCGTACGCTCCGACCAGCGCGCCGAGCGGCAGGGCGAGCGCGAGGAAGTACTCGGGCTTTCCCCAGCCCACGAGCCACGCGAACGCCGGGATCAGCGCGAGCGCGGCGGTGATCTTCTTCTTGTCCATCGCCATGAAAAAGCTCCCTTAGGTCGTCGATTCGGAGCGGATCTGCTGACCCGTCTTGCCGAACCGGCGTTCGCGGCGCGCGTAGTCGAAGATGGCCGCGTGAAGCTCGGCGGGACCGAAGTCCGGCCACAGCGTCGGCGTCACGTGGATCTCCGAATACGCGAGCTGCCAGAGGAGAAAATTGGAAATGCGCAGCTCGCCGCTGGTGCGTACGAGCAGATCGGGATCGGGCATGTCGTGCGTGTCGAGCTCGTTCGCAAAAGCCGTTTCGTCGATGGCGGCCGGATCCATCGCGCCGGCCCGCGCGCGTTCGGCGAGTTTGCGCGCGGCGTTCACGATCTCGTCGCGACCGCTGTACGACAGCGCGATGGTGAGCACGAGGCCGCGACCGCCCGACGTGGCGCGAATGGTCTCGTCGATGGCGTCGCGCGTGTCCTTGGGGATGCGATCGACCGCGCCGATGACGTTCAGACGCACGCCGTTTTGGAGCAGCTCGGGCAGTTCGGATTTCACGTAACTCTTGAGCAGCCGCCACAGCCCCGAGACCTCTCCCGCGGGACGACTCCAGTTTTCGGTGGAGAAGGCGTAAAGCGTGAGATAGGCGATGCCGAGGCGGTGGCATTCGCGCACGGTTTCGCGCACGGCGATGATGCCCTTGCGATGTCCGAACAGGCGGTGACGCCTGCGCTCGTTTGCCCAGCGCCCGTTGCCGTCCATGATGACCGCGATGTGCCGGGGGCGGCGCTCCGGGGGAAGCTCCAGCACTTGTTGACGTGTGAGCACGCGATCCCCCCGGTTGGAAAACAGGTCCGACGCGATCGCGCCTTCGCGAGCGCGATCGAAACGGACCCGGTCAGATCTCCATGACCTCTTTTTCCTTGCGCTCCGTGATCTCGTCAACCTTGCGAATGTATTCGTCGTGCGCCTTCTGCACTTTTTCCTGCGCGCGGCGCGAATCGTCCTCGGAGATGTCGCCGTCCTTCTCGAAGGACTTGAGCGTCTCGATCGCGTCGCGGCGCTCCTTGCGCACCTGGATCTTGCACTCCTCGGCGAGCTTCTTGAGCTGCTTGACGATGTCGCGGCGGCGATCCTCGGTCAGGGGCGGAAACGCCAGACGGATGACCTTGCCATCGCTGGCGGGCGAGATGCCGAGGGTCGATTTCTGGATCGCCTTCTCGATCGCGCCGACCTGTCCCTGATCCCAGGGCACGATCACGATGAGCCGGTTTTCGGGCACGCTCACCGACGCCATCTGGTTGATGGGCGTCGCGCTGCCGTAATAGTCCACGCGGATGCCCTCGAGCAGCGCGGGATTGGCGCGCCCGGTGCGCAACTTGGACAGTTCGCGGTTGAACGCATCGATGCCCTTTTTCAGGCCGTCGTCCAGAGCCTCGAGCACTTCATTCGTCATCGGCCTCTCCGATCGTCGTGCCGATCGGCTCGCCGCACAGGGCGCGCACGATGTTTCCGGGCACGGACATGTTGAACACGTTGATCGGCGTCTTGTTCTCGGCGCACAGCGAAATCGCGGTGGCATCCATGACGCGCAGGTGCTGACGCAGCACGTCGTCGTAGGTCAGGGACTCGAAACGCACCGCGTCGGCGTTCTTCGCGGGATCGGAATCGTACACGCCGTCCACCTTGGTGGCCTTGAAGAGGCACGACGCCCCGATCTCCGCGGCGCGCAGGGCGGCGGCGGTGTCGGTGGAAAAAAACGGCGAGCCGGTGCCCGCCGCGAGCAGCACCACGATCTTGTGCGAAAGGTGCCGCCGCGCGCGAAGCCGAATGTAGGGCTCGGCGATCTGCTTCATCTCGATGGCGGTCATGACGCGCGTGGGAATGCCGAGCCGGCCGAGCGCGTCGGACATGGCCAGGCAGTTCATGACCGTGGCGAGCATGCCCATCGTGTCTGCGGTCGCGCGGTCCATGCCCTTGGAACTGGCCGCGACCCCGCGAAAGATATTTCCGCCACCGATGACAACGGCCAACTCGACCCCGCGGGCGTGCACGTCGCGGATCTCGCCCGCGACGCGCTCGATCACGGCCGGATCGATGCCGTACCCGGTGTCGCCCATCAGGGCTTCGCCCGACAGCTTCAGCAGGACCCGGCGTGGCTGGCCCGATCCCGGCATGGGTCAGCCGACCTCGCCGACCTTGAAGCGCATGAAGCGCGAGATTTCGATCTTCTCGCCCATCTTCGCCAAAAGGTCCGCGACGAGATCGCTGATGGTCTTCTCCTGATCCTTCACGAACTTTTGCTGGAGCAGGCAGTTGTCTTCGTAGAACTTGTGGAGCTTGCCCTCGGCGATCTTGACGAGTACCTGCTCGGGCTTGCCGCTCTGGCGCGCCTCTTCCATGTAGATCGATTTCTCGTGCTCGATCACGTCCGCGGGCACGTCCTCGGGCTTGACCCAACGCGGGCTCGACGCCGCGATGTGCATCGCGATGTCCTTGGCCACGTGCAGGAATTCCTCGTTACGCGCCACGAAATCGGTTTCGCAGTTGAGCTCGACCATCACGCCGATCGACGCGCCCGTGTGGATGTAGTGGCCCACGACGCCCTGCGCGGCGGTGCGTTCGGCGCGTTTGGCGCCCTTGGCGATGCCCTTCTTACGCAGGTAGTCGACCGCGGCGTCGAAGTCGCCGCCCGTTTCTTCGAGGGCCTTTTTGCAGTCCATCATCCCGACGCCGGTCTGCTCGCGCAGCTTTTTCACGATCTCGGCGGAAATCGTCATGACCTTCTCCTCAATCCGTCAAAACGGTGTGGGGCGGCGATATCGGCCGCCCGAAAAAATTGCGATGGCCGGAATCAGGATTCCGGGGTTTCTTCGGCGTGCTCGGCGGCGTGATCGGCCTCGTCAGTTTCCTCTCCGGGCACCATGGTGCGGTGACGCACCTTCACCTCGACGCCGGGCAGCGGTTCTTCCTGAACCAACTGCTCGACCGGTCGCGTGGACCGGGAGGGCGCGCCCTTGGATGCCTGATCGCCGCGATCCTCGGCGCGGATGCGTTCCTCGAAGAACCGACGGCCCTCGATGACCGCATCGGCCATGGCGGTCGAAAACAGCGTGATCGCGCGGATCGCGTCGTCATTGCCCGGGATGGGGTAGGTGATGCGCGACGGGTCGCAGTTCGTGTCGACGACGGCGACGATGGGGATTCCCAGCGACGTCACCTCATCCACCGCGATGTGCTCCTTGCGCGGATCGATGATGAAAACCGCGGAAGGCAGGCCGTGCATCTCCTTGATGCCGCCGAAGCTCTTGAGCATCTTCACCCGCTCTTTTTCCATGAGCAGCGTTTCTTTCTTGGTCGCCTGGCCCCAGTCGTTCTTGGAAGCCATGTCCTCGAGCCGCTTGAGCTTGGCGACGGAGATCTGCACCGTCTGGAAGTTCGTGAGCAGTCCGCCGGGCCAGCGGTTGTTGACGTACGGCATCTTGCAGCGCGACGCCTGCTCGGCGATCACCGTCTGCGCCGCCGGCTTGGTGCCGATGAACAGGATCGTGCCGCCCTGCGCGGAGGACTCGGCGACGAACCGGTAGGCCGCGGTGAATTTGCGGAGCGAGTGCTCCAGATTGATGATGTGAATGCCGTTCCGATCGCCGAAAATGAACGGCTTCATCTTGGGATTCCACCGGCTGGTCTGGTGACCGAAGTGGACTCCCGCCTCGAGCATCTGCTTCATCGTGATCATCGTTCCTCCGGTTCGTCCTCCACCGTCGTTCAGCCCGAACGCAAAACCCCGCGCGCTCGCGCGAAGGCACCGTTGCGTCGGTCCCGAGGTGTGTGTAATGGCCCGATTATTCGGGCGTTTTCGTGCGCCCAGACGCGTTCGTGGGCGTTAAAAGCGGCGCTTGTTTAGCACGGGACCGGCGAATAGGCAAGGCGGGTTCGCAGCCTCGCCGCAGCTATCGGGGGCGTTCCACGAACGCCGCGTGAATCGTGGACATCGAAAGATAAAGCCTCTTGGGCCAAGCGTCGCCGCCGACCGGGATGAAGTCGTATTTCGAGTAGAACGATTCGGCCGCCCGGTCCTTGGCGTCAACGACAACGCCCAAACACCCCAGAATCCTCGCCGCGTCGATGACCCGTCGCAGGGCGTCCAAGACGAGAAGTTCCCCGAATCCGCGTCCTTGTGCCCGCGCGTCGACCGCGAGTCTCCCGATAAGCGCGACGGGAAGCGGGTATTTCGGGAACCGCTCCTGGTCGACCGCCGCGATTTGCGAGGACTCGATGATCGCGATGCTCAGTGTGTAGAAACCCAGCACGAGCGGCAGATCGGGGTCGTCGTCGTCGCCGCGCCGAAGCACGTAGGTGCGTCCGATGCCCCGGGCGTCGTTCGACAACGCATGGCGGCGAAGATAAAGATCGAGATCCGAGCGACCGCACGAGAAATCTGACTTTGCATCCAATGGATCGATCGTCTTGACAACGCGACGCGTCATCTCCGCGCCCACCTAACGTTCGGTGCGAGCCACAATACGACGCAGACGCGGGCCGGGGGCCGGCGGGCTATCGTTCAGCGCCTGAATCGCCTCGATCTCTTCCAGGGGCAGATCGAGTTTCATCGGGGTACGCGCCCATTCCAGCGCCGCGAGTGTCGGTGTTGAGATTTCGCAAGCGGGCGAGTTCTCACCTGGTTCGAGCGTGACGACTCTGCGACCACGTCGAACTTCGAGAATGGCCTTTAGAAAGAGGGCAAGAGCCTCGTCGATCACCTGGCTCTTGCTCATCCCGAGTTCCTTTGCCAGATCCACGATGGCGTTTCCGCGATTGTCCGGTACGGTGGCTTCCAGGCGCATGGTCAATTCCTCCCCTCATATTTGAGGGATAATTGAGGATGCCACGCTTTTCCGTCGATTGCAATCCGGCGTCGTTTTTCGACTTTCAAAATCGACGAGTGCTTGTCGACGCCCGGAACCCCCGGCCCAGCACGTAGATCTCGCGGCTGTCGCGGCGAACGGCGTCGGGACGAACGAGGTCGAGCGACGCGAACATCCCCCGCACTTCGTCGAACCACCCCTTCGTGTCGCCGCCCTGAAAGACCTTGCAGACAAACGTGCCGCCATCGCGCAGGTGCGTCCGTGCGGCGTCCACCGCGGCGCTGGAAAGGTCCAGGCTTCGCGCCTCATCCACGTCGCGGATGCCGGTGGTCGACGGAGCCATGTCGGAGAGCACCACGTCGAACCCCCCGGCGGCGATGCGCGCCAGTTCGTCTCGTGCGTCGAAGATGCTCATGGTCAGGATCGTCGAGTTCGGCATCGGCGGATTCATTGCGGTGATGTCGATGCCGACCACGCGGCCCGAAGCGCCCACCGCCCGCGCCGCGTATTTCGCCCACGACCCCGGCGCGCACCCGAGATCGAGCACGGCCATGCCCGGCGCGAGGATATGGTGCCGCCGGTCGAGTTCCTCGAGCTTGAAGACCGACCGCGCGGCGAACCCGGCCTTCTTGGCCTTGTCGGTGTAGTGATCCGGCTTTCGACGATCGCGCTTGTTGCTGGAGACCATGTTGACGCTCGCTTTCATGGCGCCGATTGACGGACGCCGCGCAAACGCGGAGAATGCCGTTGGAGGCTCAGCCGAGGGGCGCGTTGGTTTTGGCCAACCCGCTCCAAGGGCATTGCCTCCTTTTTCGTTTCATCCTTTTCAGGACGAATAGGGGTCCGAGACGTAAGTGATCCCGTAAATGCGGCGGGTTCCTTCTTCCGCCGTGAAGTCTCCCCGATATTGCAGCCGCTGCAACCACGGCTCGAAGATCGTTCGGACTTCGGAGCGAGACGCCTCGTCCATTCCAGCACAAACTCGATAACCGGTGTTCACGCAGTAAATCACCACGTCCGCAGCCTGGACGGGATAGGTGAGATCCGATGCGACGAAGAAAGGGCTCGGCACGATGCGGCTGGACCGGTACCTCCCGTTTTCGGTCTGCGTGAAATACGCCTCCATTTTACGGACGAATCTGCGGTCTGCCTGCTTCTCCGTCTCGTCCATGACGATCAACCCATAGTCGCGCGAAGATTCCAAGAAATAGAAGTACCTCTCGAAGAGGAACACGTGATCCTTGCGAAGAAACTCCTCGCTCTCCCGCCGGTCCGGCCGATGGGCGTTTCGTGGGATGACGGTCGCGAACACCCGTGCGCCATG
>CAZPJD010000232.1:0-6860 GCA_964586775.1 uncultured bacterium
GGCGGCGATCGACGAAGAACTCGCGAAGGCCCCGCTGGGGCGGCTCGATTATGCCGAGACGCGAAGCCTGCCCGACCTCGACGAGGTCGGTGAGAATATCAAGGGACCCACATTGCTGGCGCTGGCGGTGTTTTTCGCCAAGGCGCGCCTGATCGACAACGTCGTGCTCCTGCGCGAGCACGGCACCGGGTTATAAAAGCCGACCGGACACGGGAGCGAAGCCATGAACCGCACCATGCTCAAGAGCAAGATCCACCGCGCCACGATCACGATGGCCGATTTGAACTACGAGGGATCGATCGCGATCGACACCGATCTGCTCGCGGCGGCGGACATCCTTCCATTTGAGAAGGTCGCGGTGTGGAACGTGACGAACGGCAACCGGTTCGAGACTTACGCCATCGAGGAACGCGCCGGTTCGGGCATGATCTGCGTGAACGGGGCCGCCGCGAGACTCGTCTCGCCCGGCGACAAGGTCATCATCGCTTCGTGGGTCGAACTCGCGGAGGCCGAAGTGAAGGCCCACGAGCCGAAGCTCGTGTTCGTCGACGATCACAACGTGCCACTCGCACCCAAGTCGGTCGCGACAAAAACGTCCCTCAAGAGCGTTTAGGCGGCCTCTTTTTCGCCGCGGGGCGATCGGCCTCGGCCAGCACCCGTTCCACTTCGTCGAGCAGTTCGGCGAGACCCGTGCCGTCCTTCGCGCTGATGGGAAACACCTTCCGCTTGCGTCGACGGAACGCGGACACCGTTTTTTTTACACGCTCGGCGGCCTGGGGCAGATCGCACTTGTTCGCCGCCACAATCTGCGGCTTGTCGAGCAATTCGTCTTTGTACGAACGCAGCTCGTCGTTCAGCACTTCGAAATCGGAGACCGGCTCGCGGCCCGAGTGCGGGTCCATATCGAGCACGTGAATCAGCACGCGGGTCCGTTCGATGTGACGCAGGAATTTCAGCCCGAGACCAATCCCCTGATGCGCGCCCTCGATGAGGCCGGGGATATCGGCGACGATGAATCGGCGTGTCGGGTCGCGATCGACCGCGCCGAGGTGCGGCACGAGCGTGGTGAAAGGATACGGCGCGATCTTGGGACGCGCGGCGGAGATCGCGGTGATGAGCGTGCTCTTTCCGACCGAGGGGAATCCCAGCAGCCCCACGTCGGCGATCGCCTTGAGTTCCAGCACCAGCCAGCGCTCCTCGCCCTCCTTGCCGTCCTGCGCCATTTTCGGTGCGCGATTGGTGGACGACGTGAAGAACGCGTTGCCCTTGCCGCCGCGCCCGCCCTTTGCGGCGACGTAACGGCTTCCGAATTCGTCGAGGTCAGCGAGGACTTCCAACTTGTCTTCGCTGAAGATCACCGTGCCCGGCGGCACATGCACGACGCTCTCCTCGCCGTCGCGACCGTGACAATCTGCGCCACCGCCGTTACCGCCGCGCTTCGCCCGGTGGTGTTTTTTGTGGCGAAGGTCGTAGAGGTTCATCGACTGCGAGTCGGCGATGATAACCACGTCGCCGCCCCTGCCGCCGTTGCCGCCATCGGGTCCGCCGCGCGGCACGAACTTCTCGCGCCGGAACGACACGCAGCCGTGGCCGCCGTCGCCCGACTTCACGAAAATTCTGACCTCGTCGACGAAATCCATGATCCGTCCCGCGCTATTACGATTTGCTAGAACGGCAGCGGCGTGCAGCGATAGTCGATCGCACCGGCGCCGGGTATATCCGAGGCGCCTTCGGCGGCCTTTGGCTCGCTCGAAGCGCCCTTCTTGATCGCGCCGCCCTCGTCAATGTAGCCGAGCGACTTCAGTTTATCGACCATCTCGGGGCTCATCTCGAGCTGGTCGCCGACCTCGAAACGCGAGAGCACGTGCGCGTTGACGAGCACCTCGTCGCACCAGATCGTGTACCCGCCCCCCGGCATGAAGGATCGCGATCCCGCGAGATCGGTCGGCACGGCGAAGGGAATCGCGTCCGGCTTCGCGACCGCGCCGAGCGCGACCTTCGCGGTGTCGCGCCTGTCATCGACGAGCAGGTCGAAGCGCAGTTCCGAGTTCTCGGGCTCCTGAATGAACGTCACGCCGTTGTCGCCATCCTTGCCGAGGGCGAGGAACTGAAGGCGCTTCTCCTCTTTCTTAAGGCCGAATTCGAGCGTCACGAGCTGGCGCTTGGCGTCGGTGTCGAGGATGATGTTGTCCTTGTTCGCCGCGATGAACGACCCGGCCGTGCGCAGCGTGCCGAGATATTTGTGCGGATCGGACGTGCCCGCGAAGAACACCGAGAACTGGCGGCGCTTGACGTAGAGGCCCGTGTCGAAGATCGCCTTGATGAGGCCCTTCGCGCGGTTGGGCTGCGTCTTGAGCAGATCGTTTTTCTCGTGTGGATCCGCCCCCAGATCGAAGAGCCGCTCGCCCACCTCGCGGTCGTTCAGGCGGAACGTGGGGGCGTAGATGTATTTCCATCCGTCCTTCACGACGCTCACGCGGTCGGGTCCGAGGCGCGTCGTCTCGGATATCAGCACGCGATCCGCGAGCGCGGCGCCCGCTGCTCCGTCGCGCATCACCGGCACGAGAGACTTGCCCGCGATGCCGGCGGGCGGAGTTGCCCCCGCGAGATCCACGATGGTCGGCATCACGTCGATCAGGCTGACGGGCGCATCCACCACGGTTCCGGCGGGCAGGTGATCGGGCCACGCCACGATGAGCGGAACGCGAAGCTGCTCCTCGTAGAGCGTGAAACCGTGCTCCATCATCCGGTGGTCGAGAAATTCCTCGCCGTGATCCGCCATGAGCACGACCATCGTGTTTTTCATGTCCATGCGCTCGATGGCGGCAAAGAGCCGCCCCAGCGTCTGATCGACCGACTCGATCTCGGCCTGATACAGCGCCTTCAGGCCATCGACCGTCTTGGGGTCGCCGCGTCCGTGAACGGCGTCCATCACCTCGGCGGTGTCGCCGCGAAGCTGCGGCAGGCCATCTGCGACGTGCTTGACGCGCAGCGACGGCGGCGGCGTATAGGGCGTGTGCGGATCGAACAGGTGCAGAAACAGGAACACGGGCTTGCGCCCCGCGTTTTCGCGCAGCCAACGCGTCGCGAGGTCCACCATCTGGTCCGCGGGCGCTTCCTCACGCCGCGTAAATTCGTCGAACCCACGCTTAAAACCGTAATCTTCACCCACGTAGTAGTGCGTGACGAACCCGGCAGTGCGATAGCCCGCGTCGTGCAGGATCTCGGTGAGCATCGGCGCGTCGCCGCGAATCTTCATGCGATCGTCGATGGCGCGGTGATCCGTGGGGAAAAGCCCCGTGAACGCGGAGGCGTGACTCGGCAGTGTCCACGGCGCGGTTGTGCGCGCCTGCGCGAAACGTACTCCCCTCTTCGCCAATTCATCCAGCACGGGCGTGAATCGGCCCTCGTTGCCGTACTCGCCGAGTTGATCGGCCCTGAGCGTGTCAATGGAGATGAAGACGATATTGGGGCGGTCGGATTTCGTGCCGCACGCGCCAATTGAAAACACGATCGCCAGGGCAACAAGGAGCCGCCGAAATTGCGACGAACGGCGTTTTCTCATGGGGCGACTTCGCCTTTCGTATATTGAACGAACAGGTCGCGCAGCGTGCGATCGCGCTTTTCGACGAGGACGGCGAGGCGCTCGATCAGCTCGATTCCGGGTCGAATCCGATCCGTCATCTCGACACCGCCGGGGTTCGCGGCGCTGGTCCAGATCCATTCGCTCGAGATCGCGTAACCCGCGCCGCTCGCGTCGGCGACCGGCGAATCGGCGAGCGAGGCGAGATCCACGGGAATCCGCTTTGGGTGACCGATGGACGTGGCCAGATTCTCATACGCGGCGCGTCCATCCACGAGCGGCGTCACCTCGACGCGCGCGTCCGCGGGTTCGACCTCGAATTGGAATCCGTTCGAACCATCCTCGCTCGTGGCCGCGAAGTACAGCGACTGCGGCCCGCGAACGAGCAGAAAGTCGTCGCTGACGAGCTGCGTCTTCCCGATCTGGAATTGCGAGCGCAGCTTGAACGACGAAACAAACCGTCCGCTGCTGGTCACGCGGCCGCTGTAGAGCGTCGGTCGATCGGATCCCCCGAACGTCAGCCGCCACGTCTGCTGGCGCGAATACCAAGGCTGCGTGCGCAGGTGGGATTCGAATCGCGCGAGGGCTCCCGCGTCGTCCGCGGCCAGATTCTTCGTCTCGCTCGGATCGGCGGCCAGATCGTAAAGCTCCGGTCCGAGGTCGCGCCCATGGACGGCATAACGGCTCGAAAACACGGCCTTGTGACCGTCCACGACGACGGCGATGCGGTCGGGGCCGGTGTGAGATGTCTCGACAAAAAGCGGCCGGGCGCGAAACGCCTCCGATGCGGCGCGCGTCGCCGCGTCGTCTCCGCTCCACAGCGCGGCGAGCGAACGCCCCGGCGTCTCGGCGACGGCCGCGATTCCCGCGAGTTCCGTGACCGTGGGGAAAACGTCAACGAGTCCGACGGGGGCGTCGATCTTTCGGCCCGCGGGCGCAACCCCAGGGGCGACGACGATCAGCGGCACCCGCACGAGCTCGTCGTTGAGCGAAAGCCCGTTGTTCATGAGCCCGCGCTCCATGAACTCCTCGCCGTTCGTGGAAAAGATTACGAGAACCGTGTCGTTTTCGAGGCGTCGCTTCTGCAGATGCTGAACGATGCGCAAAATCGCGCGGTCCACATGGTCGAGTTCGGCACGGTAGAGCTTTCGTGCGGCCGCGAGCCCGGCCTGCGCCGCGGGCTGCGGCCAGTTATTCACGACGAGCATCGCGTCGCGCGGCCCAAATTGGCGCACCGGGAGATCGGCCCTGCGGAAACTGGCGTCGTCCCCGTTCGATTCGTAGGGCATCTGGGGACCGGCGAAATCGAGCGTCAGCAGAAACGACTCGTCACGGTGTTCGTCGATCCAGGCCTCGGCCGCTTCGGCCGCCGACATCGCGGGGGCGTCGAAGCGCTCCACATACGAGCGAAATCCGCGCGCGAATCCCGCCTGCTTCGCGAGCAGCGGGTTCGTGACGACCGCGCCGGTGGCGTAACCGCCGCGTGCGAATCGCTCCGCCATCGTTTCGACCGAGCGATCTAGCTGGCGGCCAATCTCGACCACTCCGCTCGCCGACGGGCTGCGTCCGGTGAGTACGCTCGCCCAGCTCGGCAGCGCCCAAGACGAAGACGCGCGCGCCTGCGTAAAGGTCACGCCCTTGGTCGCCAGAAGATCGAGGTACGAGACGGGGCTCTTCGCCGCGCCGAAGGTCTTGAGCTCGTCCGCTCGAAGGCTCTCGATGCCGATGAGCACCACGTTGGGGCCGGGCTTCGCCGAACGGCATCCCGCGATGCCGACAACGACGATCAAGATCGCGAACGCGCGCGCGATTCTCATTCGAACGTCGCTCCCAGCGTCTCCATCTGCTCGCGAAGCCGGTCCGGCGTCACGAAGGTCAGCTCGCCCTGGGGGTTCTTGTAGATCGCGTAAACGTGGTTTTTCGAGGAGAGTCCGGCGAGCACATCTCGGGGTTTGACGTCCACCACACCGTACCACAGATCCCCGAATCGGGAAGGGTTCTTGGTAAAGGTTGCCGGGAAGGTCAGATCGCCGCCGCGCGATTTGTAGAGGGCGTCGCCGGAAAAGACCTGCGTTTGCCCGCTGCAATTCACCAAAAACGCCTTGTCCAGATACTCCGGGTGCCAAACCTTGAGCGACGAATCGAGGGCGACGTCGAGCCCACGCTGGCACGCGTAGATGACCGCGGGTTCGTCGTCCTTCCACTCCTGCTTCAGGAACTCGTCGATGCGCGTGAGGTTCTTTTCGGCGCGACGGGTGGTCTCCATCGTGTGGTGCGCGACAAGGAAGGTGTTCACCGATCCCACCAGCGCCATGAGCACGATGAAAGCCCGTGCGAAGCCGCGCCTCACCGGTCCCGTTCGTGGGTTGTAGACCGCCGCCGCCATCATCGCGAGGCCAATGCCGGGCAAGAAGAAAAAGCGCGGCGTGTGGTAGGTCATGACGGTCTCGATGCGGATGACCATCGCCAGTGGCGCGGCGGTCAGGACCGCGAACGCGAGTCCGAACCACATGAGCGGATTCGCCCGCCAGAAATGGCGCTTTTGGAGCAGCAGCCCCATGATGACGACGAGGCCGAGCGTCACCAGCGGCCACTCGAAATACCAGACGTAGTTGCCGAAAGCCGCCAGTAGCCCCAGCAGGTAGCCGAAGGTCAGATCGACGCGCGGCTCACCCACATAGCCGCCCATCGTGCCGAGGATGGCGTAACGCACGATCATGAACGCCGCGGCGGCGACGAAATACGGCGACGACAGGACGACCGTGCGCCGAACGATCGCGCTCGAGAGCTGGCCGCGGAAGTGGAACATGAACGCGCCCGACGCGATGAGCACCATCGGCAGCGTGATGTACATCTCCTTGCAGAAGTACGAGAACACGCCCGCAGCCAGCGAGCCCGTGAAATCCCACGGACGGTGGAAACGCAGGTAGCGCAGGAACAGCACGCACGAAACGAGAAAAAAGACCGCTCCGAGCAGGTCGAAGCGATTCGAGAGCCACAGGACGCCCTGCGCGGTGATGGGCGAGATCGCGTAAAGCAAGGTCGCCCACGCGCTGTAGCCCTTGTATCCCGTCAGATGCTGCAAGAACTGCATGAGAAGCAGGCAGGTGATCGCCAGCAAGCCCATGTTGAAGGCGTAATAGACGGCGGGATTCAGGCCGCCCGCGAGCCAATTGAGTTTCCAAAACCAGAAGACGCCCGGGCGGTAGAACGCGCCGAACATGAGGTCGGTGGTGAACGGCGTGACGGGGTTTTCGATTCGGCTGATGAGGTGCAG
>CAZPJD010000233.1:0-12361 GCA_964586775.1 uncultured bacterium
TGAACCGGAGGTTCGCGGCTATGCGTTTAACCAAGGGATGGATGTGGGTGCTCGTGTTCGCCCTGATGACCGCGTCGGTCGTTGGCTGCGGGTGCGGCGACGACGACGACGATTCCGGCGCACCGGCGGACGACGACACGACGGACGACGATTCCGACGACGACGCCACGGATGACGACTCCGATGATGATTCGGATGACGACGCAGACGACGACGTCGACGATGATGCGGATGACGACGCGGACGACGACGTCGAACCGCAATGCGTCGACAACGACGGCGACACGCGCGGCACGGACTGCGACGCGGGTCCCGACTGCGACGACGCCGACGAGAACAACTGGTTGAGCTGCGCGACCTGTCTCGACAACGACGGCGATCTGGTTTTCGCCGGTTGCGATGGCTACACGTCGATCGACGGACCCGACTGCAATGACGGCGATGCCTCGGTTTGGCAGTTCCTGACGGGCTACGTCGACGCCGACGGCGACTATTTCTTCGGCACGGCGACGCAGGTGTGTTCGGGAGATTCGCTGCCCGGCGGCTACGCCGACGAAGGAAACGATTGTGACGACCAGAATCCCGACGTGAACCCCGACGGATTCGATATTCCGGACGACGGCATCGATCAGGATTGCGACGACGGCGACTTCATCGCGTCGGATTCCAACGGCTTCTTCGTGGACGAGGCAAACGGCGACGACGGCGACGCGGGCACCAAGGCCGCGCCCTTCGCCACGATCCAAAAAGGTGTCGACGAGGCGGCGGCGGTGGACGGGGGCGAAAACGTTTACGTCGCCGGCGGCACGTACGACGAGTCGCTCACCACGACCGAGGCGTCGCTCTTCGGCGGCTACGACCCGGCGGACTGGACGCGCGATCTCGTCAACAATCCCACGACCATCAACGGGCAGACGACATTCGCCATCTACGCCATCCCGACGCAGCCTCTCACCATCGACGGGTTCGAGGTGAACATGCCGGATTCGGTTGTCACGTCCTCGATGGGAATCATGGTGAGCGGGGGTGAGATCCGGATCTCGAACAACATCGTCGGCGGCGGAGACGACAGCGGCAAGAATTTCGGGATTTACGCGTTCCTGAACACCGATGCCACGGTCGTCGACAATCAGGTGACGACGGGCACCAACCTCACGAATTCGGCTTACGGCGTCTTTGCGTACGCCTTCAACGTCGAGGTGCGCAATAACGTGGTCAGCACGGTCGAGTCTGCCAACGTCAGCGTCGGAATCTACGCGATGGGGCTTGACTCCCGCATTTGGGGCAATGATATCGATGTGGGCGATCCCGCGACTACCGGGTACGGACTGTATGCGGTCGGGGCGACACCCGGCGCCACATTCGACATCCGGGGAAACACCGTCTTGGGCGCGGCTTCCGCCTCGGCCATCAGCTATGGGTGCTATGGCGGGTTCGGCACTTATAACTTCTTCGACAACGACATTGAGGCGGGCGATTCCGTGGGGCTCGCCATGGGGCTTTACCTCCAAATCGCGTTTGGTCTGACCGCCGAGGGAAACATCTTTAGCGGCGGAGAGTCCGACAGTACCTACGGTTCGTACACGACCACGATCGGCGACACGTTCTTCGCCAACAACGTGGTGGAGGCCGGTGAAGCATTGACCGACAGCATTGGGCTGTTTTCCGTCAGCATCGACGGCGAATCGGTGATCGCCAATAACACGATCCTGGCCTCGTCCGGCGGCTCCGGTTACTCCGTCGGCGCGTTCCTGTATCCGTATCAGGACTTGCATGCTGCCCCGATGACCGTCATCAACAACACCATCACAGTGGGCGCCGCCTCTGGAGACACCTACGGTGTGTATTTCTCCAACGACGGCACCGGCGCGCCGCTCACGTTCGTGGGCAACAACATCACCTCATCCACCGCGCCGGATTGCCTTTTCCTGCAGGCCGACGCCGCCGAGTGCCTCACGGTCCCCGCGGATATCAACGACTGCAGTTGGACGGACTGCGCCGCGGCGGAGGGCAACCTGAACGTGAATCCGCAGTTCGTGAACGCGGGCGCCGGCGACTACGATCTGACCGCCGGAAGCGCCCTCGTCGATGCGGGGGTCAATCCTTTCGCCTACATGCCGCCGGGATTGGCCGACCCGCTGAATTGGGATGTGATGAACCGGCCACGCCCGCGCGGCGCGGGTTGGGACATCGGGGCCTACGAATACCAGCCCTGACAATCCCAGCCGAATCCGCGAGGCGACGGGGCCGAAGGGCCCCGTCGCCGTTTTCGTCTTGAGCCGGCAGCGCTCCCCCAGAGCCGGCATCGCGGGATCGACTTCGGATTCGTGTGCGTTCGTGGAAATTGCATGTATGATGGGGGCGCACGAGACGCGAAGTTGAACTTTTCACCAACGGAGGTGCGCGGTCATGTTTTCCCCAAGAGGCTGGATCCTGGTCCTGATGCTCGCCTTGGCGGCGGCGTCCGTCGTCGGCTGCGGGTGCGGCGACGACGATGACGACGACGATTCTGGCTCGCCCGGCGACGACGATTCCGACGACGACTCGACCGACGACGACACGGACGACGACTCGACCGATGACGATGCCGACGACGACAGCGATGACGACGCCGACGACGACATCGGTCCGGAGTGCGTGGATAGCGACGGCGACACGTACGGCGAGAACTGCGATGCCGGTCCCGACTGCAACGACAACGACGCGAATGCCTTCGCGATCGTTACGGGTTTCGTCGACGCGGACGGCGACGGCTACGCGGGCACGGGCGTCGATCTGTGCACAAACGGCGCGGTTCCGCCCGAGTACATGAGCGAATCCGAGGATTGCGACGATGCCGACGTGACGGTTTATCCCGGTGCGGTCGACTTCCCTGACGACGGCATCGACCAGGATTGCGACGAGGCCGACACGCTCGCCGACGATGCGGACGGGTTCTTCGTGGACGGCGCGGGCGGCGACGACGGCAACGACGGCACGAAGGACGACCCCTTCGCCACGATTCAGAAGGGCATCGACGAGGCCGCGGCGGACGAGAGCAAACCGAACGTCTACATCGCCGAGGGAACGTACACCGAGGACGCTCTGGTGCCCTTGGACGGCACGGCAAACCTCTACGGCGGTTACGACCCCGACTCGTGGACGCGCGACGTCAAGGCGCCGACCGTGCTCGAGGCCGACACGGACTCTTCTCCGTTGCGGGTGGACCAAGGTGGTGCTGTGCTGGTGCACGGCATGACCATCGAAGGCGCGTCGTCCGGAGAGTCCGTGGGCATCCTCGGCACCACCGACGGGCGGGTGTCGGTCGTCGATTCCACGATCCGCGCTTTCGCGGGCACGGGCACGAAGGTGGGCATCTACCTGCCGGCCGGCTCGGCGCTTTCACTTCACCGCTCCTCGGTGGACGTCGGCGATTCGTCGGACGACACCACTTACGGTGTGTATGCCGCTTACAGCACCGTCGAAATCTCGGACAGCGACATCGCCAACGACGGTTCGCCGACGGGGGACGCCTTCGGTCTGTATCTGGCATACGCGAGTGTTTCCGTCGCGGACACGGCGATCTCAATCGGCGACTCGGATGACGCGATCGGCGCGATGGGGATATCGGTTTCGGCGACATTCGCCAACACGACGATGGATATCGGGGAGTCCGTCTCCCAGAGTTTCGGGCTCTACACGATCACTTCGACCGTCAGTTGGCTGGGCGGCTCGATCGCGGCGGCGGACTCGCCGACCTCGAACATCATGGGCGTCAACGCGACGGCCTCGAGCCTGACGATCAACGGTCTCGAACTCTCCACGGGCGATGCGGATGCCTACAACATGGGTGTTTATGCCATGGGCGGCATGCCGGGCAGCCGATTGGTGCTCATGAACAGCATCGTTACGACCGGATCGGCCGTCGGTGACAACCAGGCTCTCTACATCGGGAGTATGGACATGATGGCCGGCCAGAACGTGATCATCGCGGGCGAGGGCGACAACACCCGCGCCGCGCTCAACCTGATGATCAGCGGGCTCGAACTTGCGGATCCGTTGCTGTTCAACAATCACTTCGGGTCGGGGCCGTCGGTCGGCAACTCGTTCGTGATGGCGATTTCGGCGGGAGCGCCGTTTCGCAAGGCGGTGCTGGTCGGTAACAACCTCGACGGCAGCACCGATGCGCTGGTCTATGACGGCACGAACTACGTGACCGACATCGACGACGTGAACGCGTGCGACTTCGACAGTTGCGGCGAGGCCGGCGGCAACCTGAACGACGACCCCGATTTTGCCGGCGCAGGCGACTACCACCCGGGCGCGGGCAGCCCGCTGATCGACGCGGGCGTCAATCCGCTGCCTTACCTGAACGCCGCGGATGAGCAGTGGGCGTGGTACGACATCGGCGGTTCGCCCCGGCCGGTCAACGGCGTGTGGGACATCGGCGCGTACGAAATCGACTGAGCGCGAATTCTCCGAAATTTCGAAGGGCGTCCCGCGAGGGGCGCCCTTCCTTGTCGCCACCGCGAATCCCGCTATGGTGACGGCATGACGTGGTTTCATCGCGCCGCGCGTCCACACGCCGCGCTCGGCCTGCCCCGCGTACCCGTGTGGTGGATCTTCTTCGCCACGGGATTCACCGCCGGGCTCTACTACCCGTATTGGTTCTGGAAACGTCGCGCGGCCTTTGCGAATCTGCGGACGCGGGAGCGGCTGCCGGACTGGCTCATCCAAGTCTCCGCGCTCTGTGGCGCACTCGCGCTCGCGGCGGCAATCGGGTCGATCGCAGCCGCGGCGGCGGACAACGAGGGCGCGATGAAGGACTGGGACACGGCGGTGAATCTTGCGTTCGCCGCATTCGAGGGCGTGATGCTCGCGGCGCACCTGCGCATGCGGAACATGCTCCACGTTCATTTCAACGCGCACGAGAACAACCCGGTGAATTTCCACATCGTTTGGACGGTGCTCTTTGGCGTGATGTATTTCCAGTTCAAGCTGAACCGGATCGCAGCGGACGGAGAAATGCCCAAGACCGGCCTTGCGGCTTAGAAATCGAAGCCATCGCGCTTGGGGATAAAACCGAGATTTTGAAGATGCCGTTGCGCCGCTTTGACGCTGACGCGGGCCGTTTCCGCGAATTTCTTTACTCGTTCCGTCAAGTCGCCGGAACCGATACGTGCCGATCTTCCGTTCTGAAACGCGGCCCGCACCATCGGTTCGGGCATGAGCAGCATGGCTGCAAAAGCATTCGCCCGTTTTTCGATGGCATCGGGCGCCCACGGCCCGCTGGCGATGGCCAGTTTCGACCCGGAGATCCGATCATGAAGAATGTGGCACAGTTCGTGGGCGAGCGTGAATCGCCGAGACGGTTCATGCGCGTTGTGCGGATCGCCTTGATTGATCCACACTGTCGAACGATGCGACGGTCCAGCGACGGAAACACCGCGAATTCCTGAATCCGTCAAGGTGATATTCCGAATATCGATGCCAAGCTTCCGGCAGACGCCTTCGATATCGACAAACCCGTCCGGACTCTCGATATTCAATTTTTGGATCACCTCGCGCGCGAGTTCGTATCCGTCTTGCCAGGGCCGTCCGGCCATGCGGGTCGGCCTGGAGGGGCGAACGAGCTTTTTCAATGTCGGCCCGTCCCCTTTCGGATCGAAGGCGTCGATCAGGCAGCCCATCAGCGCGGCGCGGTCCGCGTTGCCGAGTTGCGGATCGACCGAACCGAACATGAGCGCCGCGTGGCAGTGTCCTTCGATGACGAACTGTCCGGTTCCCGGACCCAAATCCATGATTGCCCGGTACGCGGCACGAGACCGTTTTCTCACATCGGAGACCGCTCCCTGCCACCACACGACTTCACGGCGGTCCGCAGCTCCCGCGAGAAGCTGCAACCGGTTGTTGTGTCGGTCGGTAGATGCGAGGTGGTCGATGTCGGCCTTCAGCTTGCGAATACGAGTCGACTTCGGAAGCTCTTTTCGCAGATACGAGGCCGATAGTCGGAGGAGTTCGAACCACACCTCCGCGGCTTTCTTGACGTCGTGATGGGTCACCCCGAAAGGAAAATTGAAACGGAAATGGTCGGGTTGACCAGCCACCGACTCGGAGGTCCATGACAGTTCGAGAACGTCCCGCCACCGCCTGAAAACAAGGTCGGGAAATATTCCGCCCTCTCTGCACGACTGAATCGCGTGTCGGGACCACCAAGACTGCCAAGCTCCTTCCCATCGAAGACACGCCTTCAGATCACCCTCGACAACAGGAGGAGGACACGCCGTCTGCGAGAGTGCCGCCCCGGCACCCGCCTCGCCATCGGCGAGAACCGGGAGACGCTCCTCGTGAAAGATCGCGTCCCAGTTTCGGGCGCTCCACTCCAGAAAGGGTAGAAGGTACCAGTGCACCGCGTCGACGTCGTTTCCATCTTCGCGATGTGCGCAAAGATTGATTCCGTGGGACCAGATTCGCAACGCTCCCCACGATGAACGCAGATCGTCATCCGGATAGTCGTCTTCCTGGATTTCGATTTCTATCGCGAAATCCGACGTGTTGCCGGATAAAAACTTGAACAGTGTCGTCATGATCGGTCAGATCTTCCTCAAATCCGCGCGCCGGATTCGACCTTCGCGAAGCCACTCGCGACGAATCGGTTCAGGGACTTCCCTCCAGGAGACGGGATGGCCGTGCCAACGCCCCTTTGCGTGCTCCTTGGCACAATAAAAGCGACCATCTTTGCACACGTATCGTTGTTTTTCCCACGGCACGCTTTCACGAAGTAGCGTCTTGACCGCTTCCCGGTCCAGTTCCGGCGGACACAGGGACCCCTTTCGGCCCCTCTGCCACGGTTTCTTGTGCTTGTCGTTGGGTTCGTAGATCGGTTCGCGTCCCATGGATTCCGGCTTCCCGCTGGAAATCCTAGTTTCGCGTCGCAACAGGTGTCAAGGACGATCCGGTTACCCGACGCTCAATCCCCGGACGACAGCTCCCTCTTCTCGTCGAGCGTCTGACGCACCTTGCGCAGCAGCCCGTCCGCCGTGAACGGCTTGGCGAGGAACGACACGCCGGGGGCGAGGTAGCCGTCCTGCTCCACGATGTCCTCGGCGTGCCCCGACATGAACAGCACCGCCGACTCGGGCCGCGCGCGCAGCACGATCTGTACCACGCGCGTGCCCGACAGCCCCGGCAGGATCACGTCGACGAGCAGCAGATCGAGCTTCGACGGCGTGGCGCTCGCCAGCGCGACCGCCTCTTCGCCGTCCCGAGCTTCGAAGACCGAATATCCCGCCCGCGCAAGGGCGCGCCGCGCGAGGCCGCGCACCATGTCGTTGTCCTCGACGAGCAGAATCGTCTCGCGTCCGCCGATCGCCCGCGCGGGTGCGGGGGGTTCGACGATCTTCGCCTCCACCACGGGCGCGTCGCACGGCAACCATACGCGGGCCGTGGTGCCCTCGTCCGGCGCGCTCTCGATCTCGATGTGCCCCCGGTGTTGCCGCACGATGCCGTAAACGACCGCGAGGCCGAGGCCCTTGCCCCGTCCGCGCTCTTTGGTCGTAAAAAACGGCTCGAACAGGTGCGCGCGCGCCTCCGCGTCCATGCCCGCGCCCGTGTCGGCGACGCGCAGCTCCACGAACGCGCCCGACACGCTTTCGCCGCAGTGGCCGCACGCGAAATCGTGAATATCGCGCCGCGCTACGCCGACGGTCATCGTTCCCCCGTCCGGCATGGCGTCGACCGCGTTCGACGCGAGCTCCAGCATCAGCTCGCCGAGCAGCTCGGGGTCGCCGTTCACGAGCGGCGCGTCGGCATCCACCTCATAACGCACCTCGACCCCGCCGGCCGCGAGCTGCCCGATCGCGCCACCCAGATCGGCGACGAGCCGCGCCGGATCGACGGGCCGCACCGCACGGGGCTGTTTGCGCGAAAACGCCTGAAGGCGACGGACGAGTTCGGCCGCGCGCGTGCCGGCGGCGACGATCTCCGCGGCGTCGTCGTGATTGGGATGATCGCGCGGCAGGCTCTCGACGAGGATCTCGGCGTACCCGTTGATGCTGGTCAGGATGTTGTTGAAGTCGTGCGTGATGCCGCTCGCGAGACGCGCGAGCGCGTCCATCTTGGCGTTTCCCGACACTCGATGTTCCACCGCGCTCCGCGGCGATTCCGGCGATGGCGAATCCGTCGTCATGACCTGGCCCGAATTTGCGGGATCAACTTCGAACCGGAGGGCGGACCATGCATCCCGCGTCGCGCGATCCCCCTCACGCGACCCGTGTCGCGCGATTCGTTCGCGCGGGGATCAGGCTCCCGGCGTCCCGGGCGGTATCGGCGCGTCGGGCGGAGTCCTGTCGGCGGCTCTGTCCTTCTCGTCCATCCGGCTGCCGACGTAGCCGCCCACCGCACCACCGAGCGCGGCCCCCAACGGGCCCAGCACAAACGCACCCAGCGCCGCGCCCACGCCGCCGCCGATCGCCGCGTTCCGGTGGATCCTCGCCACCTGCCGCACGTTCTCGATCGGGTTCAGCGACCAGTCGATCCGGGGCTTCGGGTGTTCGTCCAGCGCCATGATCGCCCTCCGGTAAACACATTGTCCCACAAGTCGAGAAGGGATGCGAGAAAAAAATGCGGCCGACAGCACGCGGCGGTGTCCACGAAAAACCGGTGACTGTCCCTAATTAAATGGCCAGTGGCGGCCCTTGGCTCGGGCGATCTCCCGCACCGCGTCCCACGTCAGGTCCTTCTGAACGGCAAACTCGATGAGCGCGGAATACAGCTCGTAGAGCGCGCGCGTGTCGTCGATGGCCTTGTGCGTGGGTGCGGCCTTGATGCCCAGATCCTCGGTGAGGCGCGCGAGCGAAAACCCCTCGAAGCGCTTGGGCAGCAGCTTGCGCGACATTCGCAACGTGCACCACCACTCGACCTTCGGCGGTTCGAGGTGGTGACGCACGATCTCCTGCCGGATGAACTCGGCGTCATTTTGCGCGCCGTGGGCGATCACCACCGCGCCGTCGAGCATCGGGCCGAGCGTCCTCCACGCCTCGGGAAAGGCCGGCTCGCCCTTCACGTCGTTGTTCGAGATGCCGTGCACGGCCTGCGTGTATGGGTCGATGGGGCAGCCGGGATCGACGAGCGTGTCGAACACGCGGTCGATGCGTCCATCGGTCACCAGGACCGCGGCGACCTCGACCACGTGCGCGCGCCCGCGAAACTGCGTGGCTTCGAGATCGAGGGCGACGAGTTTGGGAAGCGGCGGCAGCACGGCGGGCTCCAATCTTGATGACGATATCATCGACGAGGCAACGGAATCAGCGGATCGACGTTTCGAGCTGTCGAACCCAACCATCCACGACGTCCGGCAACCGCGACACCACCTCTTTCCCGAAGAGAATCTCGTCGACGTAGCCCATGTGGAGCATGTCCACGAGTCGGCACAGGTACGAACGGCCACATTTCCACCACGTGTAACGGCCATCCACGACGAGCAGGTGCGCGCACAATCGATCGGTGGAGCGTCGCATCTCGGCCAACTCCATCCCGTCGAGCGCCGTTTCGTACACGCCGTCCGCGACGCGGCTGCCGAACGTTGTCGTATGGTAATATTCCTTGATTTCCCAGACCGCGACCGGATCCACCACCGAAGGAAATGCGCCATCGAGGCGACGCGACAAAGTTCGCCACGGCCTACCATCGCTCGAAAATGCCGTCAGTCTTCGCGGGTCGAAATCGCAGAGATGGTCTCCGATCCGACTCTCGATCGTCATGCGCACGATCTCGGTCAGAAACGCCGGTTTGCGTTTCGCGCCTTTTTGTTTGTTCAGAGTCGGAGGGCGCGTTGTCCGCGTCCGTCGGCGAACCTGCGCGTACAGACTCTCCGCCTCATCGGCATCCATGAGAAGTGGTCGGACATCGTCGTTCAGCAATTTGGCACGATGAGCGAAGTAGTGGACGAGAGCATGCGCGAGTTCCGAAGGTGCTCCCGTGTCGCCCGGAACTTCGTCGGCTTCGAAACCCATGGACTTCATGGCCTTGGCGATGTCTTCGACGCCGGGGGAACGAATTTCGCTCTTGCCTTTTTTCACGTAGCCCAGTTGCTCGCTGATCGAGCGCACGTGCGCCCAGAACTCGAGCGGTTTACGCGCAAAGCGCGGATCGGCTCGCATCAACGGCCGCCTTCGTATCGGGCGACGAAGTCTCCGAGGGTGATACCCAACGCGTTGCAGATGCGTTCGAGTTCGAGCAGATCCACCCGACGCTCGCCCGACTCGTACCGGCTGACGAAGGACTGAGGCTGGCCGAGCCGATCCGCCAAGTCCTCCTGACGCATCCCCGCTTCGTTGCGAATCTGGCGAAGCAATCCGAGAAAACGATCTCGGTCGTTATTCGAAGGGCGAATCGTCATCGGCGCATTTAAGGTCTCGTTGACGCGAATGCAAAATTCGCATACGGTTTTTTCATGGTTTCGCGGATCTCCGACGACACGCGCGTGTCGGCAACGGCACCGATGCAGACGATTCTTTTCGGCGAAGGCCGACAGGCCGAAATCGCGCCCTTCACCACCGGCCTATTGAAATGGATCGGCAACAAGCAGCGGATGGCGCACCGGATCGTTTCGTGGTTTCCGCCGAAATTCGGTCGTTACTTCGAGCCATTTCTGGGCAGCGGCGCGGTGCTCGGGACGCTTTGTCCCGAATTCGCCGTGGCGTCGGACACGTTTGGGCCGCTGATGGAAATCTGGCGGACTCTGAAGGAGAACCCCGAGGTTCTGAAGGGTTGGTACTCCGATCGATATGAGCGCATGGCGAACGGCGACAAGGTCTGGGAATACGAGCGCGTGAAGGCCGCATACAATCGCTCGCCCAACGGGGCGGACCTGCTGTTTCTGTGTCGCACGTGCTACGCGGGCGTTGTCCGTTTTCGTCAAGCCGATGGTTTCATGTCCACGCCTTGCGGACCGCACAAACCGGTACCCCCCGCATCGTTCGCGAAACGCGTGGACGAGTGGCGGCGTCGGACGCGCGGGGCGGAATTTCGCCGGATGGACTATCGGGAAGCGCTCGCCGAGGCCCGTGCGGGCGACTTGGTCTACTGCGATCCGCCGTACGCCCACAGTCAGGCGATTCTTTACGGTGCACAGGCGTTTCGGCTCGACGAACTGCTGGATGCTGTCGCCGAGTGTCGCGGTCGCGGTGTCCACGTCGCTCTCAGCATCGATGGAACGAAACGCTCGGGTCGCCACGTCTGCGATCTACCGATTCCGGAAGGACTGTTTGAACGGGAGATTCGCATAGACTGCGGTCGTTCCATGCTGCGCCGCTTGCAAATGGGCGGGCAAACGATGGAGCGCGAGGTCGTCGCGGACCGTCTGTTGCTGACTTGGTGAACTCCCCCGTCTAACCGCCTTCCGTCACCAGCGACGCCTGCTCGCCCACGCGGATCACGTCGAGGATCTCCTCGGGCGAGCGGGCCGTGAGCAGGCGTTCGGTCACGTAGCGGGAGTCGTGAAGAAGCTGCGCGATTCCCGATTGCAGGCGCTGATGCACGCGCGGCTGCCCCGCGGGCGTGAGCGTCACAAAGAGCAGGTACGCGCGCTCGGCCGCGCCCCGGCACGGCACGCCGCGATCACTGCGCAGAACCAGCGCGAAGGGCCGCGTGATGCCCGCGAGACGCGCGTGCGGCATGGCAATGCCGTGGCCGACGTAGGTGCCGACTTGGCGCTCCCGCTCCTCCACCGAGCGCACGATCTGCGTCGCGGGCAGCGGCAGCGCACCCTCGCCCATGCGCGCCAGCGCCTCGGCCACGGCCTGCGCGGGCGAATCCGCCTCGATCCCCAGATGGATGTGCGCCCTCGTCACCACGTCGGACAGGTGGATCGTCTCCTCGTCCTCGAACTCGTCGCGGATCGTACCGACGATCTCCTCGATCACGTCCTCGAGCGTGACGAGCCCCGACCAGCGCCCCGCGTCATCGGTCACAAACGCCGTGTGAATGCCGCGCTGCTGCATCTCGGCGAGCAACGCTTCCAGCCGCGCCGATTCGGTGACGCGGATCGCGGGACGCGCGAGCGCCACGAGGTCGGGCGCGCCGTTTGCGCCGTCGGCGCGCAGCAGCACGTCCTTGAGGTGTACGAATCCGGTCGGGCGCTCGGCGTCGCCGTCCAGCAGCGGATAGCGCGTGAACCGCGACGCGCGCGCGACCCGCAGGTTTTCGTCCCACGGCGCGCGGGCGTCGAAGCACACCACCTGCGCGCGCGGGCGCATGGCGTCGCGCACGGCGAGCGCACCCAGATCAAAGACGTTTTCCATGAAGAGCAGGCGGCGAAACGACATCATCCCCTGCTCCTGCGAATCGTCGAGGATGATGCGCAGCTCCTCCTCGCTGTGCC
>CAZPJD010000234.1:0-35536 GCA_964586775.1 uncultured bacterium
CGGACGCATCGAGGCGACGCACGCCCTCGAGACCGACGTTCTGCGCCACCGGCTTCTCGAACTGCCGGGGCTCGGACCCGAGACCGTCGATTCCATCCTGCTCTACGCCATCGGGCGGCCGGTCTTCGTCATCGACGCATACACCAAGCGCGTCTTCGCCCGTCACGGGTTTTTCGAGGAGAAGATCACCTACGCCAAGGCGCAGGAGTTCTTCGAGTCGGCGCTGCCGCCCGACGCGCGGCTCTTCAACGAATACCACGCCGAGATCGTGCATCTGGCCAAGGATTTTTGCCTGAAGAGCAAGCCGCTGTGCGGCCACTGCCCGATTCCGTGCGCATTCGGGCGGGCGACCCTCGCCGAACCGAAAGCCGCCAAAGCGGAAAAACCGGCCCGACGAGCCGCGACCGCGGCGTAGCAATCAGCTCTGCGTCTTGGCGGTTCCTCGCGGCCGAGGGCGGCCGCGCCACAAAATTTTAATCCGTTTCTCGCGGCCGAGGGCGGCCGCGCCACACGATTCCGTTTGGTTTTGCGCCACACTCTGAATCGCCATTCATTTTTCCTTGAATTGGACATGGAAATCCGCTAGATTGAGGGGGCTTGATCGTTGCCGCCCTTCGCGGCCTTTTCCAACGGGTCACCCTCATGCCAACCGCACCTCCTCGCGCCGCCGATCAGGAACTCAAGCGTCTCGGAATCGGTCGTAAAATCCGGTTACTTCGCGAGTCGAGCAGCGTCACGGTGGACGACCTCGCGCGACAAGCCGGCGTGACGCCGGTTCTGCTCAAGCAGATCGAGACGGATGTCCTACCGCCGACGCTGGGCACGTTGCTCAACATCGCCAAGGCGCTGGGCGTGGGCATGGATCATTTCTTCACCGACAAGCACCCGGTGCAAAAGATCGAGCACGTGCCCGCCGCGAAGCGCCTGAAGGTGAAGTCGTCGCGCGACGACGCCACGCCGCGTCTGTCGTACACCTACGAATCCCTCGCGTGGCAGCTCGTCGGCAAGCACATGGAGCCCTTTCTCATCGAGTTCAATCCCGAGATCGCCGAGCAGATCGAAACCGCCTCGCACGGCGGCGAGGAATTCCTGTTCGTGCTCGAGGGCGTCGTGCTCTTCGAGGGCGACGGACGCTCGATCGAGCTGCTGCCGGGCGACAGCCTGTATTTCTACTCGGACCTTCCGCATCGCGTTCGCGCGAAGGGCCCGAGCCGCGCGCGCGCCATCGCCGTTCTGCTGCCAAAGGCGGACTGAGCGGCCGAACCGCGTTCGCGGATGACGATGTCCTTGGGGAGTTGCCCATGATCGAACTGCGTTTCCACGGCCGGGGCGGGCAGGGCGCCGTCATCGCCTCCAAGATCCTCGCGTGCGCGATGTTCAAGGAAGGCCGATTCGTCCAGAGCTTCCCCAAGTTCGGCGTCGAGCGGCGCGGCGCGCCCGTCGAGGCGTTCCTGCGCGTCGATGAAGACCGCATCTATCTGCGCAACAACATCTATCGCCCCGACCACCTGATCGTCCTCGATCCCACGCTCATCGACGCGGTGGACGTGACTTCGGGTCTGAAGGAAGGCGGCACGATCCTCATCAACTCCGACGCCGCGCCGGAGCACTATGCCAAGCTGGATCGCTTCCGCGTGGCGTGCGTCGATGCGTCGTCGATCGCCGTCGAGTATCACCTCGGCAGCCGCCAAAGCCCCATCGTCAACACGGCGATCCTGGGCGCGGCGGCCCGGGCGCTGGGCATCGTGAAGATCGACCACGTGGTCGAGGCGATCTTGGAGGAGGTGCCCTTCAAGGGCGAATCCAACGCGCGCGCGGCCCGCGACGCGTATGAGCAGACGCGAATGAATTGACGGACCCCGAAACAACATCCCCAACCGGGAAGAGCGTCATGGCAAGGCCCGCCCCCATCGTCTTTCAGAGACTCGAACAGGTTCCCGAACGCGTCGTATCGCTCGCCTCGATGCTGTGGAACCGCACCGGCTCCTGGCGCTATATGCGCCCGCTGTACGTCAACAAGACTCCGCCGTGCAATCAGGGTTGTCCCGCGGGCAACGACGTCGAGGCATTTTTGGCGCTGGTCGAGGACGGCCGTCTCCAAGAGGCCGCGCGCGTGCTGCTCGACGAAAACCCGCTGCCCGGCGTGTGCGGGCGCGTGTGTTTTCACCCTTGCGAGACGGCGTGCAATCGCGGGCAATACGATCGGCCCATCGCGATTCACGCCATGGAGCGCTACGTGGGCGACTGGGCGCGCGATCACCTGGCCGCGCATCCGCTGCGCCCGCCGACGGGCAAGCGCGTGAACGTGCTGGGCGCGGGCCCGGCGGGCCTCGCCGCAGCGTATCACCTCGCGCGCATGGGCCACGAGGTCACGGTCTTCGACGCGCAGGCCGAACCCGGCGGCGTGCTGCGCTACGGCATTCCGTCGTATCGCCTGCCGCGCGACGTGATCGCCGCCGAGACGAAACGCATCTGGGACATGGGGGTGCGTTTTCAGGGCGGCACGCGCGTCGAAACGCCCGACGATTTTGCGAAGCTGCGCGACGCCGACGCGGTCTTCGTCGCAACCGGCGCGTATCGGTCGTTTGCGCTCAAGGTGGCGGGCGAGGATGCGAAGCGCGTGTATTCGGGCCTCGAGTTCCTGGAGGCGATAGCGCGCGGCGAAACGCCCGATGTGGGCGGCCACGTGGCGGTGATCGGCGATGGCAACACCGCCATCGACGCGGCGCGATCGGCCCGGCGGCTGGGCGCCGAGGTGACGATCTATTCGCTCACCGAGCAGCACGAGATGCCGGCCTTCGCCGAGGAAATCGTCGAGGCGCTGCGCGAGGGCGTGGACCTCGTCACGTCGGTCGCCACGCGTGAGATCCTGACGAAGGGCGGCGCGGCCTGCGGGCTCGTCCTCGATCGCGTGGTGCTTGGCGAGCCCGATGTAACCGGTTGGCGCACGCCCCGGCCCATCGAAGGAAGTTGGTTCAAGATCGACGCGACGGCCGTCGTGATCGCCATCGGCCAAACGGGCCGGCTCGAATACCTCGGCGGCGAATTCCCCGAGCGTTCGGGGCACGTGCAGCAGGGGCCGACGGGCCGCCTCGGCGCGTCCCATATCTTCGCGGGCGGTGACTGCGGCAGCGGGCCGAACACCGTGGCGCACGCGATCGGCGACGGAAAAAAGGCGGCCGTCGCGATCGACCGGTTCCTGCGCGGCGAGGAATCGAACTCGGTCGAAGACCTCATCATCGGCGGCTTCGGCGCGGTTTCCGTTACGCGGTACCTGACGGCGGGCGGCATCGACGGGCCGCGTGCACATCTGGGCAACACCGACGCGCGGCACGTGGTCGCGTACGGCGAACTCAACACGAACTATTTCCACGAGTCCCCGCGCGCGGTGATGACGCATCGCCCGGTCGCGGCGCGCATGGACAACTTCGAAGAGATCGTCTTCACGATCGACGACACGGCGGCCGACCGCGAAGCGCGGCGGTGCTTCCACTGCGGCGTGTGCACCGAGTGCGACAACTGCTACGTCTTCTGCCCCGACGTGGCGATCTCGCCCAAGGACGACGCCTTCGGCTACGACATCCAGCTCGATTACTGCAAGGGCTGCGGCGTGTGCGTTCACGAGTGCCCGCGAAACGCCATGGCGATGGACAAGGAGTGATCCATGAAAAAGGTTCTCATGGGCAATCACGCGGCGTCCTGGGCGGTTCAACTTTCGCGCGTGAAGGTCATCTCGGCGTATCCCATCACCCCGCAGACGCACGTCGTCGAGGAACTGTCCGAGATGTGCGCCGACGGGCGGCTCGACGCGAAGTTCCTGAAAGTGGAATCCGAGCACTCGGCGATGGCGGCGGTGGTGGCGTCGAGTTCCACCGGCGTGCGCAGCTTCACCGCCAGCTCCAGCAACGGCCTCGCTCTGATGCACGAAATGCTGCACTGGGCGGCCGGCGCGCGGCTGCCGATCGTGATGGTCAACGTCAACCGCGCCATGTCGCCCGGATGGAACATCTGGTGCGACCAGACCGACAGCCTCTCGCAGCGCGACACCGGCTGGATTCAGATGTATGTCGAGGACAATCAGGAGGTGCTCGACACGGTGATCCAGGCGTATCGCGTGGCCGAGGACGTGTCGCTGCCCGTGATGGTCTGCTACGACGCCTTTTTTCTCTCGCACACCTATGAGCCCGTGGACATTCCCGACGCCGCGCAGATCGACCGCTACCTGCCCGCCCCGCGTCATCGGGTGGTGCTCGACACCGCCGATCCGCACGCGTTCAACGCCCTCGTGACTCCGGACGTTTATATGGAGATGCGCTGGCAGATGCAGGAGGCGCACCGGCGAGCGCTGGGCGTCGTCGAGCAGGCGGGGCAGGAATACAACGAACTGCTCGGTCGCTCGTACGGCCGCATCGAGGCCGTCGATTGCGACGATGCCGATCTCGTGATCGTCACCAGCAGTTCCACGACCAGCCCGGCGCGCCTCGTCGCGCGCAAACTGCGTCGCGAGGGCAAAAAGGTGGGCCTGGTCAAGATCCGTCTGTTCAGGCCCTTCCCGGTGGACGACGTGCGTCGTGTGCTGGCAAACGCGAAAAAGGCCGTGGTGATCGACCGCAACATCAGCTTCGGCAAGGGCGGCATCTTCGCCGACGAACTGCGCGGTGCGTTGCTCAACGCGCGCTCGCGTCCGGCCGTCTTCGGCTATGTCGCGGGGCTCGGCGGGCGCGACATCACGCCCGAGCTGATCGAGGAGATGGTGGTCGAGGCGATGGGTCGCGACGAGCCCGCCGACGACGTCGTGTTCAAGGGCCTGCTGTCGTGACCCGCTCCGATGCCGTGAAAGGAACGAACTGATGAGCGCCGTCGAATTCACGTATCCCGACCGCGAACTGATGACCTCGGGGCACCTGGCGTGTCAGGGGTGCGGCGCGCCGATCGCCATGCGTCACGTGCTCAAGGTGCTCGGCGAGGACACCGTCGTCGTGATCGTCGCGAGCTGTTGGACGATCATCTGCGGGCCGTTCCCGTACTCCACGCTGCGCGTGCCGGTGCTGCACAGCGCCTTCGAAACGGCCGGCGCGTCGACCAGCGGCGTGCGCGCGGCGCTCGACATGCAGGGCAAGCACGACACCACGGTGCTGGCCTGGGCGGGCGACGGCGGCACTTTCGACATCGGGCTGCAAAGTCTGTCGGGGGCGGCGGAGCGCAACGAGGACATTATTTTTGTGTGCTACGACAACGAAGCCTACATGAACACCGGTATCCAGCGTTCGTCGGCGACGCCCGAGGGCGCGTGGACGACCACCACGCCGGCGCTTTCGTCCAAAACCACGCCCAAGAAGAACATGGTGCAGATCCTCGCCGCGCACAAATCGCCTTACGTGGCCACGGCCAGCGTCGCCTATCCGCGCGACCTGATGGAGAAGGTGGCCAAGGCGATGTCGTATCGTGGCACGAAGTTCCTGCACATCCTCTCGCCGTGCCCGCCGGGATGGCGCACGTCGTCGGACGAAAGCATCGAGGTCGCGCGCCTCGCCACCGAGACCAACGTGTTTCCGCTCTATGAGGTCTATAACGGCGAGGACTACCGCGTGACGGTCGAGCCGCGGGTGCGTCCGGTGAAGGACTACCTGTCGCGTCAGGGGCGCTTTCGCCACCTCACCGAACAGGAAGTCGATATGATCCAGCGCCGCACCGACTACGAATGGCGGCGCCTGCTGCACAAGTCGATGATGGAGCCGTTTCAGGGGTAGGGGAATCGCAACGCGCGCCGCGGATTCACACCGAGTTCGCGGCGCGTTCGTTTTCGGAATCGCGCGATTCACGCAGCGAACGCACGACCTCGGCGAAGATTCGGGCGGCTTCGTCGATCTCGCCGGCCGTCGTATTTCGTGAAAGCGAAAAACGCACCGCGCCGAGCGCCCATTCGTCGGCAATGCCCATCGCGGCGAGCACGTGGCTGACCTCGTGGCTGCCCGACGCGCACGCGCTGCCCGACGAGGCCGACACACCGAGCATGTCGAGGTTCATGAGCAGCGACTCGCTGTCGAGCCCGCGCACGCACACGTGCAGCGTGTTTGGGGTGCAGCGTTCGAGCGGGGCGGTCACGCGCACGTCGGACACGCCATCGACGATCCGCGCCGCGAGCCGGTCGCGCAGCTCGCCCATGCGCGCCGGCGATTGCGCGAGATAGTCGTCGCAGCATTTCCACGCCTCGGCGAATCCCACGATGCCCGGCACGTTTTCGGTTCCCGCGCGGCGCAGGCGCTCGTGCTTGCCGCCGATGACAAACGACGGCAGCTCCACACCGGGGCGGATGGTGAGGAGCCCGATGCCCTTGGGACCGTGGATCTTGTGCGCGCACAATGTCACGAGGTCGGCGTCCCACTCGTCCAGCCGGATCGGCATCTTGCCCGCGCGCTGCACCGCGTCGGTGTGGAAGAGCACGCCGCGCTCGCGGGCGGCGCGGGCGATGTCTTCGATCGGTTGCAGCGTGCCGACCTCGTTGTTTGCGGCCATCACCGAAACCAGAATCGTGTCGGGACGCATCGCCTCCCGCACAGCGTCGGCCTCGACCACGCCTCGCGCGTTCGGCGCGAGATACGTCACCTCCACGCCCCGCGCTTCGAGCCGCGCGCACGCCTTGCGCACCGAGTCGTGCTCGATGGCCGTCGTCACGATGTGCCGGGGTTTGCCCGCGTGCAGCTCCGCGACTCCGAAGATCGCGGCGTTGTTCGATTCGGAACCGCCCGACGTGAAGACGATCGTCTTCGGTTCGACGCCGAGCGCCGCCGCCAGCGATTCGCGCGCGTCGTCCATGCCGCGCCGCGCGCGTTGGCCGGTCTGGTGGATGCTCGATGGATTTCCGAACACCTCGGCAAAATACGGCATCATGGCGGCGAGCACGCGCTCGTCCACCGGTGTCGTCGCATTGTTGTCCAAATAGATTCGTCGCAAGCGAACTCCCAGTCCCATACCCATAACGCACAACACGGGCGATTGAAAAGACGGCGTCATCACGAGTGGTCGTTCCCCTGCTTCGCGAAGGAGCCTTCCGGATGGGGTGGACTTTGCGTCGAGACGCGAAATTGATACGCTCCATTTCAGTTAATTTGTCGCGAGGTGCGACGATGATTCCTGGGCGTGAAGCGGCCGTGACGTTTCTTTTGGTGATCGCCGTCGTATTCGTCGCGTGCGACGATGGCGACGATAACACCGATGCATCCGTGTCCTCGTCAGAGGCGAGTACCGGATCTACGACCTCGACCGTCCCCACGACCACCACCACGGTGACGACGGACACAACCACCACCACGACGTCGCCGACAACGACGAGTACGACGTCGACGACGACGGCCGCCACGACAACGACCGCCGCGACGACCACGTCCTCAGCCCCGACGACGACCACCACCACATTCACGACGACGTCCACCACCACGACGACCTGGCCACCGGCGACGTGCTTTCGCGACGACGATCACGACGGTTCGGGTGACGCGGGCGAGACGGAAGTCTTCGATATCGGTTACTGCCCGATCGGCTGGACCGATTGCTCCGGGGATCCGGACGACGGCGAGCCGGCGGTCTTTGCCGAGTCACCCGAATTGCCGCATGACGGAATCGATCAAGATGGCGTTGGAGGAGATTTAACCCCGAGCGACACGACGGGAATTTTTGTCGCGACGATCGGGGACGATGCGAATCCCGGCACCATGGCGACCCCCAAGAGGACGATCAACGCGGGTCTCGACGCGGCGGAGTCGGCAGGAAAAGTCGTGTTCGTGGCGGAAGGAACGTATGCGGAAACCGTGCTCGCCAAGGTCTCTCTCTTCGGCGGATACGAGGCCACAGGGTGGACACGCGACATCGAAGAGTACGAAACGATCGTCGCCGGTTCGCCGCCGCTCGCCCCAATACTTGTTTATAACGAGGTCAACGTCGCGATCGAGGGATTCACAATCCAATTCTCCGTGGATGAAACCTGTGGATTTCCGAAGGCATCCGGCGTTGTGGTCGAAGAAGGCTCTCGCCTGCTCCTTTCGCAATCCCGCGTTATGGGGCCGGACGATGGGACGCGTCATTGCGATATGAGCAATCTGACGGGAGTCGAGGCCATCGGGGAGGCTCACCTCTATTCGAATGAGATCGGCGGCGGGATCGCGGCGTCGCTGCTCGCTTCGAGTTCGTTCGGCGTCGATGCACGCGGGCGGACGATTCTCATCGGCAATAAGATTGAGGGGGGCGACTCGCTCGAAGGATGGTCCGTGGGCCTGCGGGCGTTTGCCGACATCACGGCGTCGGACAACGTCTTCGCGGGGGGATTTTCCGACAGTTGGAACGCGGCGAGCGTCGGGATACTTCTCGGCGATGCTTCGGCGCGCCTTCTCGCCAACGATGTCGGGGCTGGCGAGGTGGAATCCTGGTCCGCGCGCGAGCTGATTTACCCGAATGGCATTTCCATCGCGTTGTGGTCGAGCGGCGCCGTGGATGCGGATCGCAACGAATGCGTCGGGGGCCGGTCCGTGGGCGACGAATCCACCGCCGCCAGCTACGGCGTCATGGCGATCGGGAGAGCGCCCTCATTTTTCACCAACAACCGGATCGCCGCTGGCGAAGCAACTTCGGTCGTCGATTCCGCGCACGCTTGGACCGTCGGTATCGTTGCATCCGGCGATACGACGTACCTGCACAACACGATCGTCGGGGGGACGGCGACGGCGGACGACGCCTTTTCGTTCAGCTTGATCTTGGAAGGCTCGGTTGTCGCGATCAACAACGTCGTAGTTGCGAACGACGATGAAGAAGCATCCGCGTTAGTTGTCACCGCGGACTCTTCGGTTGTCTTGATGGCGAATGACCTGCACGCGACCGAACCGGCCGGTTATTGCCCGCTGCTCCGGGACGACGATCCGCCCACGTGCGTTGATGACCTCGCGACAATCAACGCGTGCGGGTGGCCAGGGTGTCTTCAGAGCGGAGGCAACATCGCGGTGGATCCGTTGTTTGTGGACGGGATTCACCTGGATTCGAGCAGCGAGTGCGTCGACGGGGGCATCGATCCGGCGCTTTGGGACCCGTTCTATCGCGCAGGCGCGGATATCGACGGAGACTCTCGGCCATTGGGCGACGGCTTTGACATCGGCGCGGATGAATACCAGCCGAATTGACGGACGTCTTCGTCAACGTGGAACGGTCGCCCGTACGTCACCGCCTCGACAGCGATCACCGACTCGGTTGTCACGCGCGGCGCGGCGGGCTAATCTCCCGCACCGCATGGACGCCCCCACCGAAAACGAACGCGGCGCGAATCACGCCGAACCGAACAGCGTCGCCGCCGCGCGTGTCGGGCCCTTGATGGCCTGGGCGCGGGCGATCGGCGTCTTTCGCGGGTTCCTGCTCGTCAGCCTCATCCCCGTCTCGGTCGGTGCGGCGACCGCGTATCAAAACAGCGCGGCGCTCGATCTGGGCTGGCTCGCCGTCACCGCCATCGCGGTGTGGCTCTTTCACGCCGGCGCGAATCTGCTCAACGACTACTACGATCACGTCTCGGGGACCGACGACATCAACGAGATCCACACGCCGTTTTCGGGCGGTACGCGCGTCATTCAGGACGGCCTGATCGGCGCCGGCGCGATTCGCAACGCGGGGATCGCCGCCTACGCGCTCGGATGCGTCGTTTTCGCGTGGCTCGGTTACGAGCGCGGCGTCGCGGTCTGGGGGCTCGCGCTCTTCGGGCTGCTCTCGGGCGTTTTCTACACGATGCGGCCGATCTGGCTCGCCTATCGCGGGCTCGGCGAGGTGATGGTCGGGCTCAACTTCGGCCCGGCGCTCACGGCGCTCGGGTGCTACGTGCAGATGGGATCGGTGCCCGTATCCGCATGGGTGCTCGGGCTTACGCTGGGGCTGTGGTCCGCGGCGATCATCACCATCAACGAAATCCCCGACGTCGAGGCCGACGAAAAAGTCGGCAAGCGCAACCTCGTCGTGCGTTTTGGAGAGGACGCGGGGGTGCGTTTGTGGATCGTCCTGCTGTGGATCACGGCGGCGGTGCTCTTCGCGGGCGTGTTGACCGACATGTTGCCGCGGCGAATGGTCGTCGCCTTGTTAATCGTCTTCCCCATTTTCTTCGTCACCCGCGATCCCGAAACGCGGACGGAATTTTTGGAAGACATCGTCGCCGCGTGCCGAAACACGGTCCTCGCGTACGTCGGCTATTGGCTCCTGTTGCTGGCAGCGCTGTTCTACGCGTCGCGCGGGAACTGACGACGTGAGCGAGCGGCGCGCCGGATTCGTCGCGCCAGCCGCGGTGTCCGTGCTTCTGGCCGCGCATCTGGCCTACTACATCGTTATCGTGCAGTTCGCATTGCTCGGGCATTACGCGCGGCTTGGGCTCGGAATCGAGGCGCTGCGGATGCCGCTCGGCGCGCTCACGGTCTTCGGAATCGCGTCCGCTTGGTTCACGGGGCGTCGTCTCGACCGCACACCCCCGGATCCGCTCGCGCTGTTCGGCGCAATCGCGGTGCTCGCGATCGGCATCGCCTCGCTCGGCGTCGCGGGTTTCGTTCTAAGGTCCGTCGGCGCGATCGCGGCGCTGTTCGCGTTGCTCGGGGCGTTGCTCGGCGCGCAGATCGTGCTCCTGCTCTCGGCGTTTCACACGCGGATTTCCGCCGTGCGGCGAGGCGTTTACGCGGGGGGAGTTACGGCGGCGACGTACCTCGCCGCGAACCTGATCGCGGGTTTCGCGCCGACGCCAGAGGCGGCGGGGCTCGTGTGCGCGCTGATGCTTGCGTTCGCCGTCGCGGTCGTCGTCGTTCTTCGCGATTTTCTTCTCGAATCCCCCGTTCACGAAATCTGCCAAGGCACGGGAACGATAGCCCAGGTCGCACGAAGTACCCTTCCTCTCGCATTGCTCGTCGCGGTCGACAGCTTCGTGTTCTATCCCGTGGGGCAAGGCGGCGTCGCGGCGCATTCCGTCTTCGCGTCGTCGGGCGACTGGGTCGCGAACGGCATTTGGCATGTCGCCTTCGCGCTCGCCGCGGGGGTGTTTTTCTCGCAAGTCGGATTTCGGCGATTGGTCGCGATCGGGTGCGCGGCGATGATCCTCGCCGCGCTGGCGCTCGTCGCGAACGAAACACGCGAGCTGACAGCGTGGGTGCGCGGTTTTTATTCGATGGTGGTGGGTACTTACACGGTCGCGCTGGTCGCCGCGCCGGGGTCGGTTGGAACCGCCCGATCGCCCCATGCCTCGATGGCCGTTGTCATGATCCTTGCGGGTTTTGTCGCGAATCCCGCAGGGATCGGCGCCTATTTGGCGATCGGAACGAAATTGTCCGCGCCTCGCTTGTGGGTTACGGGCGGCATCTTGGCGGCGGTCGCATTCGGTGTGGCGCTGGTGGCCGCCCGACGAGGCGATCCGCGCGTTCGCCATGCGACTCCGCAGGTAAAAACGTCATGAAATTCACGGAGTTCACACAATCGGGCGCGACGTCACGTGATCGTCACGACAAGGCCCCGAAATCGTCGTAAGCCCTTCATAAACAAGGCTACCGCGTGACGCGAAGGGCGACTGGAGGATGCGCCGCCACCCGGAACAGGCTGTTGACGCAGGTCAAAACAGGGCGCTTTTTCTTTGCTCACCGCCAGAAAGTGTGCTAAGTCACAAGGGCTCATGTGGGTGCTGATACGATTGCCATTGGGTTCCATCTTCACATCAAGGAGACGTGCATGAGACGGATTTCGGGCTTGCTCCTCCTGACGGTCACATTGGCGGCGCTTTTGGTGGCGGGTGTGGCCGCGGCCGAAGACGCCAAGCCGACGGTCACCCCGTTCGGCCAGATCTACGCGAACTACACCTACAACATGTCGGGGTATGAGGACTACGACGCGCGCTTCCCCACCAACGACTACAACTCGTTCGACCTCACCCGCAGCTACATCGGCCTGAACGCCCAGCTCAACAAGCAATGGAGCGCGAACGTGACGTTCGACTCCCGCCGCGACTATGCCTACACCAAGATCACGGTTCCGTCGGGAGCGGCGGATGATCCGGCCACCGAGGATGTGGACGAGAGCGTGACCGAGGTGTTCGGCACGACCGGCGCGCGCACGGGCCAGTACACCGTCTACATGCGCTTCGCGTACGCGAAGTACCAGCCCTGTGACTCGTTCGGCGTCGCGTTCGGCCAGATCAAGACACCCGTGTACGAGCACTACACCGACGTGTGGTACCTCGCCTACATCACGGGCGAGCCGTGGTTCCGCTATGCGACGACCCGCAACGGTCTGAACGACCTTGGCCTCTCGATGGGCGGCAATTTCCCCAAAGGTTACGGCAAGTGGGGCGTGATGTTCGGCAACGGCGAAGGCGGCTCCGCCGCCGAGGTCAATGCCGGCAAGGCCGTACAGGCGAGCGTGCTGGTGCGTCCGCTGGCGAGCATCGACGCGGCCAAGGGCCTGTCCCTGTGGGGCGGCTACAACTACGACAAGATCCAGCCCGACTACCCCGAGGAGCTTCGCACGACGATGCGCGGAAACCTCGCGTATCGCTACGACGTCAAAAAGGACGAGATGGGCTTCATCGTCGCCGGCGACTTCGTGCAGAGCACGTACAGCATCGACATCCCGAACACCGACGATGTGGTCTCGCAGTCGGTCGCCGGATGGGTCGACTTCTGGTTCGCGACGCACTACGGCGTCGCCCTGCGCTATGACTCCTACGATCCGAACACAGCGAACGAAGAGGACACGGGCCTCGGCTATCAGGACGAGACGTCCTACATCCTCGCCGCGTTCTACGTGAAGCCGATCAAGAACGTGAAGATCGCCCTCGACCTGCAGCGCACGAGCTACACGGCCGAGATCGCCGATGACAAGGGCGAGATGGTGACCAAGGGCCCCGACCAGATCCTGGGCCTGCACAGCGACATCGCGTTCTGATCCAAACCGCCATTGTGAATCGCGCGGGGCCGGGGTTCTCCCGGCCTCGCTGTTTTTCGGCGAACATACGGTTTTCATCGCGCCGCGCGCGAAGCGCCATGGAGGTTCCCGCGCCCGCTTGTGAGAGGAAAATCGACATTCTCGAATTGGAGAGGATGTCGAGGGGTGTTGTCGACATTCCTGATGAGATGGGGGCGTTTTGAGGAAAAGAAGGCGATTTTCGACTCGAACGCAGGTGCCGCTTTCGACTTGGCGATTTGGGGCGCGAATTTCGGGATCGTAGGATGAAAAAGCCGGATCGCGGATTGACCCACGGCGGACGCGTTGCTATAGTCCGCGCGCGTCGAACGGCGCTTTCCGGACGAGCAGACCGCGCAGCGAATACCGCACGGGCCGACAGGCCGCGAGGGACGCGCGCGCGCGCTCGGACCCGCGCGAGACGGGGAGACGATGGCTGAGACCGCCGCCCGTTTGGTCATGGACGCGAGACGCGTCGACACCACCATCAAACGTATTGCCCATCAAATTGTCGAAGGTGCTTCCGAGATCGACGATCTCGTGCTCGTGTCGGTCGGGCAGAGCGGACTGCCGCTCGCGCGCCGACTCGACCTCGCCCTTCGGACGATTCTGGATCGCGAAATCCCGCTCGGCGTTCTCGACATCACGCTCTACCGTGACGACCTCACGATCAATTCGCAACCATTGATCGGCGAGACGCGCCTCGAATTCGGCATCGAGGAAAAGACCGTCATTTTGGTGGACAAGGTCATCTTCACGGGCCGCACGATCCGCGCGGCGCTCGACGCGCTGATGGAATACGGGCGCCCCGACTTCGTCCGCGCCGCGGTGCTGGTGGACCGGGGGCATCGTGAATTGCCGATACGGGCCGATTTTGTCGGTCTGTGGCTCGACACGGTCCACGACGACGCGGTACGCGTGACGCTCGACCCGATGCCCTCGACGAACGATCGGATCGAGGTGATTCCGGGGTGGGCCAGGGGTCAATGATGTGGACACGCAAAGACGTTCTGGGGTTAGAGGATCTGTCGGTGGACGAGATTCAAACGATTCTCGACACGGCGGAAAACTTCAAGGAAATCAACCGCCGCGAGATCAAAAAGGTCCCGACGCTGCGCGGAAAGACCGTCGTCAACCTGTTCTATGAGCCGTCCACGCGAACGCGCACGAGTTTCGAGATCGCGGCCAAACGGCTATCCGCCGACACCGTGAATTTCACGCCCAGTTCCAGCTCGGTGGGCAAGGGCGAGACGCTGCTCGACACCATGCGCAACATCGAGGCGATGCACCCGGCGGTGATCGTGGTGCGTCACCCGAACGCGGGCACGCCGCACCTGCTGTCGCGGCGCGTCGGCATCAGCGTCGTCAACGCGGGCGACGGCGCGCACGAGCATCCCAGCCAGGCGCTGCTCGACATGCTGATGATCCGCGAGGCCAAGGGGCGCATCGAGGGGCTGACGATCTCGATCGTCGGCGACATCTCGCACTCGCGCGTGGCGCGCAGCAACATTTTGGGCCTCAAGAAAATGGGCGCGAACGTACGCGTTTGCGGACCCGCGACGATGATTCCACCGGCGATCGACCGGCTCGGCGTCGAGGTCACCAATGATATGGACGTGGCCATCCACGATGCCGACGTCATCATGATGCTGCGCATCCAGCTCGAACGGCAGACCGGCGCGCTGTTCCCCAGCAATCGCGAATACGCGCGGTTCTACGGGCTCAACGAGGCGCGGCTCGAGCGGGCGAAACCCGACGCGATCATCATGCACCCGGGCCCCATGAACCGTGGCGTCGAGATTTCGAGCGACGTGGCCGACAGCACGCGCAGCAAGATTTTGGATCAGGTCAGCAACGGCGTCGCGGTGCGCATGGCGATTCTGTACCTGCTGGCCGGAAGGAAGGCGGACGATGAGGACGCTGATCGCGAATTCGAGGGTCATTGATCCGGCGTCCGGGCTCAACGAGCCTCGGGACATCCTGATCGAGGACGGACGGATCCTCGATCTCGTGCGTCCGGGCGAGCCGGTCGCCGACGTGGCGGAGCGCATCGACGCGTCGGGCCGCATCGCCACGCCGGGGTTCGTCGATCTGCACGTCCATCTGCGCGAGCCGGGATTCGAGCAGAAGGAAACCATCGCCACGGGTTGCATGGCGGCTGTCTCCGGCGGGTTCACGTCGGTGTGCAGCATGGCCAACACGAACCCGGTCAATGACCATTCCTCAGTGACGGCGCTCATTCTCGCCAAGGCGAAAGAGGCTGACCTCGCCCGCGTCTACCCCATGGCCGCCGTGACCAAGGGACTGGCCGGCGAGTCGCTGACGGAGATGGGCGAACTGTGCGAACACGGCGTCATCGGCTTCACCGACGACGGGCGGTGCGTGATGAACGCCGCCGTGATGCGAAACGCGCTTGTTTACGCCAAGTCGTTCGGCGTGCCGGTCTCGGTGCACGCGATCGACGAGCATCTGGCGGGCGACGCGCCCATGAATTCGGGGTTCCATTCGATGCGCTTGGGGTTGCGCGGGGTGCCCGCCGCCGCCGAGGACACCATGGTCGCGCGTGACGTGGTCCTCTCGGCGCTCACCGGGGCGCGGCTGCACATTCAGCACATCTCCACCAAGGGCGCGATCGAAATCGTCCGCATGGCCAAGGCGCGCGGTGTGCCCGTCACGTGCGAGGCCGCGCCGCATCACTTCACGCTGATCGACGAGGACGTGGGCGAGTACGATACCAATTTCAAGATGGCGCCGCCGTTGCGCGGCGAGGTCGATCGCGAGGCCGTGCGCGAGGCACTGGCCGACGGCACCGTCGACGCCATCGCGACCGATCACGCGCCGCACGAAAAGCTCGTGAAGGATTGCGAGTTCGAGAAGGCGGCGAATGGCATCATCGGCCTCGAGACCGCGCTGGCACTGACGTGGGAACTCGTCCTGGCGGGTGTCATCACCGAAATGCGTGCGATCGAACTGCTCACGATCGCGCCTTGCGGGGCGTTCAAACTTCCGCACGGCACGCTGGCCAAGGGCGCCGTCGCCGATGTCACGATCTTCGACCCCCAGGCGACGTACACGTTCACGACGGATCGGATCTACTCGCTCTCCAAAAACTCGCCATTCGTCGGTCGCGCGATGAGGGCGGACGTCAAACGCACCCTGGTCGGTGGGCGCACCGTCTTCGCCCGGGATTGAAGCGCCCGCGATGACCGCGCCGCTCTCCGACTACCTCGATCGCGTGGCGCAGTTCGCGCACGGACGTTATCCGGTCGAGATGACCGAGGCGCGCCGCTACTACTTCGGCCAGATCGGCGCCAAACCGGAGAACGAGGACTACTACGAAGAGGTGATGAAGGGTTACCTGGACTGGTTTCTCTTCGAGCGGCCGCTCGACGACGTGGGACGCACGCCGCTGGCGGTCTTCGTCGAGGAGATCGCGCGCGACCAGTCCGAACCCGACCACGCGGTGTTCGCGGGTTTCCTCGAGTCCCGTCACGGGCTCTTCCTTATCAAGCGGGTCCACGAGGACCGGGTGGAGTGCCGCGACTTGCTGACGGACGCAAAACTCGTCGTCGCCGAAGAGAACCCGGTTCCCTTTATCAAGGGCGAGATCTTCGACGCGCGGATTCTGCCGTTTCAGGGCGAACCGCGTTTCGGCGATCTGATCCGGTTTCACCCACGCCGGGCGAACAAGCTGATTCAAAATGTGGCGAAGGGCATCGCGTTGGGCGATCCCGATCACGCGCGCGATCTGTACATCCGGCTCGCGCAGTGCAAGATCAAGCAATACCTGTTTCCGCGCATCGACCCCCTTCAGTTCTACAAGGAACTCATGTAAGGGCACGTTCGACTTGATCGCGGCGCGACCTTCGCGCACACTGAACCTTCGTGTGGGCGACGCGAACGCGCCTTCGGGGAGCTTGGGACGATGGAAAACCTTCAGAATCTGATATCCGAACTCCGCGACCTCTACACGCAGGTCCGGGCCGATCGAACCAACAATCGCCCGATCGAGCGGGTGCAGACGATCATCCGCAACAAGGTCAAGGACCAGCTCGCGCGCACCGACCTGCGGATCCCCGTCGAGGTCGCGCTGACCGAGATCCTGCACGACTTCGACGGATTCGATTCCGCGGATCAGGAGGCGCAGGAGCAGGTGCTGGGCGACACCGAAAAGATGCTGAACCGGATCGAGAGCCTGATCGAAACCGACAACGCCGTCACGGCGGATCGCATCGAAATGCCGCCTCCTCCCGCGCTGACCGCGGATCTGGTTGAAGCCGAGATGCGCGAGGTGCGTCGGCAGGAGGAAGAGGAGAAACGGCGTCGTGAGGCCGAAGCGCGTCGTCACCAGCCCAAGCCTCAGGTTCAGGACGACCCTCGTCGTTCCGATGGCGACCGCAACCGCCGTCCGCAGCCCCAACAGGGCCAGAAACCTAGATTCGATCGTCCGGGCGGCGGTCAAAACGCACCGCAGCAGAATCGCCAGCAGGGTGGGGCGCAATCGCAACGTCCCCAAGGCGGACCGCAACAGACCAGGCCGCCGGGGGGGCCGCAGCAGTCGCGATCACAGGGCGGACCGCCCCCGAATCGCCCGCCGGGAGGACCGCCGCAGCAGCAGGCACGCCCCCAGGGACCGCCGACGGATGCGCCCGCGCCGGGTGGCGAACCGCGCGACGACCTGAAATTCCAGCGCGACGAAAAGAATGACGGCCAAAAGCGACGTCGCAGGGGCCGCCGGCACTGACCGCGCGCCAATTTCCTGAATCGACATGGAACTGACGCGTCTTCACGGCGTGGGCCCGGCCATAGCGACGAGGCTCGCCGACGCCGGTTTCCGGCGCGTCGAGGATCTGCTCACCATCATCCCGCGCGGATACGTCGACCGATCGCGGATCACGCCCATCGCGGATCTTTGCGAGGGCGAGTCGGCGCACGTGATCGGTGCGATCAGCGACGCCGTTTCGTCGCGAGGTTGGGGCGGTCGCGGCGCGTTCGGCAAGGTCCGGATCACGGACGACTCCGGCACGATCGAGGCGCACTTTTTTGGGGCGACGGCCAAGGGACTTCGCTCGAGTTTTCGCGACGGCCGGCGCGCGCTCGTGTCCGGCGTGGTTCGCGCGCACAAGGGCGTGATCGTCTTCTCGCATCCCGACGTGATCTTTCTCGACGGCGACGATGCGTCGTTCGCGCGTTTCGTTCCGACGTACCCGGAGATTCCCGGTGTTCCCGCGAAGCGTCTGGCGGCTTGGGCGCGACAGGCCATTGACCTGCTCGAAGACCGATTGATCGACGCGTTGCCGCGCGCGGAACTCGATCTCGATATGCCGAGCCTCGCCGATGCCCTGCGCACAATTCATGCGCCGCCGGACGAAACCGACTCGGGGGCGCTCGAACGTCGCGACACGCCGGCATACCGCCGTCTGATATTCGACGAACTGTTCTTCCTGCAGCTCGGGCTCCTGCTGCGTCGAAGGAACTCGGAGCGCGGTCGGGCGGTGGAACTAGGTCGGGTGTCGGCGCTCGCGGATTCGATCATGCGTGAGATGGGTTTCGCCTTGACGCCGGGGCAATGCGAGGCGCTGGACGCGATCAGCGAGGACCTTGCCGCGGATCGACCGATGCACCGCCTGCTGATGGGCGACGTGGGTTCGGGAAAGACGATCGTCGCGATTCTGGCGGCGGCGAGGGTGATCGAGAACGGCTTTCAGGCCGCTATCATGGCGCCGACGGAGGTGCTTGCGCGCCAGCAGTTCGAGCGCTGGTCACCGATCTTCGAGCGGCTCGGCGTGGGCGTGGGGCTGTTTCTGGGCGACGCGTCTTCCGACGTCGTTCGCGAGAGCCGAGGGCGTTTGAAGCGGGGTGAGATTCGACTTGCCTTTGGAACGCACGCCCTGTTGGGGGCTCGCGCGAAGTTCGACCGCCTCGCCCTCGTCGTGGTGGACGAGCAGCATCGGTTCGGCGTGGGCCAGCGCGCGCGGCTCTCGGACAAGGCCGTGACGCCGCACGTGCTCGTCATGTCGGCGACACCCATCCCGCGCTCACTCGCGCACACCGCGTTCGGCGATCTGGATTTGAGCGTTATCCGGCATCGGCCGCCCGGTCGAAGCCGTTGCGAGACGGCGTGGATCGAAGACGATCGCGATCGCGCATACGCGCTCTTGACGCCGATTCTCGCGAGGGGCGACCGCGTGTTCGTGGTTTTTCCGGCGGTGGAAGAGTCCGAGGAGTCCGACGTTGCGAACGCGTTGGGGTTCTTCCGAAGTGAGGCCGCCGCGCGTTTCCCGGGCCATCCGATCGGGCTCCTGCATGGACGATTGACCGGCGCGGAAAAAGAGGCGGCGCTGCGCGATTTCGAGTCGGGGAAGACGCGGGTGCTCGTCGCGACCACGGTTATCGAGGTGGGCGTGGACGTGGCCGAAGCGGGTGCCGTGCTGATCGAGGACGCGCCACGATTCGGTCTGTCATCGCTGCACCAGATTCGCGGTCGGGTGGGGCGGTCCGACCGGCCGGGCGTGTGCGTTCTGCATAGCCGGGGACCGCGGACCGAGACGGCGACGAGGCGGCTCCAGACGCTGGTCGATTGCGACGACGGCTTTCGCATTGCCGACGAGGACTTGGCAATCCGGGGACCGGGCGATATGTTGGGCGCTCGCCAGCACGGCCTGCCGAAACTGCGCTTCGCCAGTCTGGCGCGCGACGTGGAACTGTTGGAAAAGGCCCGGAACGCGGCGCGGACGTGGTGGGATCGGCGCACGGATCTTCGCGACGACCCGGCCGTGGAGCGGATCCTTCGCCATCGTTTTGGCGACCGGCTCGAAACAGGAACGATCGGATAGATGGTCAAGCGCGGATAGATGGTGAAACACCACTCACATCGCTTGCCCGAATGGGCGAAGCCGCACATTCGTTCGCTGGGCGCGGCCCACGACCTGAAGGTGCGCCTGCGTCAAGCGGGGCTGCACACGGTTTGCGAATCGGCGAAGTGCCCCAACATTGGCGAGTGTTTTCAGCGCCCGACGGCCACCGTCATGATTATGGGCGACATCTGCACGCGCAATTGCTCGTTTTGCGCGATCGTGCGCGACCGGCCCGGGGCGCTCGACCCCGACGAACCGCGCCGATTGGCCGACATGATCGTCGAAGTCGGTCTGCGTCATGTGGTCATCACGTCGGTGGCGCGCGACGACCTGCCCGAAGAGGGGGCGGCGCATTTCGCGGCGTGCGTGAGGGAGTTGAAGGCGCGCGATGCCTCGATCATCGTCGAGATTCTCACGCCCGATTTTCACGCGCGCCCGGAGCTGCTCGAGGTCGTGGCGGATTCGCCGTTCGACATTTTCAACCACAACATCGAGACCGTCCAAAGATTGCAGCGAAAGGTCCGGCCGCAGGCCGACTACGCCCGCTCGCTCGCGGTGCTGTCGTGGATGGCGGCCCGCCGCCCGGACGCGGTCGCTAAGAGCGGCATCATGGTCGGGCTCGGCGAGACGAACGACGAGGTGACTGAGACGCTCGGGGATCTGCATGCGAACGGCGTGCGCGCATTGACGATCGGGCAATACCTTCGCCCGCGCGAGAGCAATCAGCCGGTTCATCGTTACGTGACGCCTGCCGAATTCGATGCGTTTCGCGACCACGCGCGCGCCCTTGGTTTCCGCTTCGTTGCGTCCGGTCCCCTCGTCCGCTCCAGCTATCTGGCCGACCGGCAGGTGAATCTGTCGGCGGTTTCGTGACCCGGCCCGGGTCGAATCTCTCGGAGATGCAAAAGATGCGAAACATCCGCGTCGGATTGATTGGCCTCGGAACGGTCGGCTCCGGCGTGCTGCACATCCTGCGCAACCACACAGCGGAACTCGAACGACGCACCGGAACGACGTTTCAAATTACGCGCTTTGCCTCGCGTTCGCCCGAAAAATGGACCTCGCTCGGCATGGACGCTTCGCTGGGCACCACGGATCCGGAAGAGGTGGCCGCCGCGCCCGACGTGGATCTGCTCGTCGAGCTGATGAGCGGCGTCGAGGTTCCGCGCCGCGTGCTGTTGCGCGCGTTCGAGACGGGCAAAAACGTGGTCACCGCCAACAAGGCGCTGCTGTCGGAGTGCGGTGACGAAATCTTCGCGGCGGCGACGCGCGCGGGGCGCAAGATCGGTTTCGAGGCCAGCGTCTGCGGCGGCGTGCCGATCATCCAGCTCCTCAAGACGGGATTCGCGTCCGAAAACATCCGGCGCGTCGTCGGCATCGTGAATGGCACGTGCAACTTCATCCTCACCGAAATGACGCAGCGGCGGGCGGGGCTTGCCGAGACGCTGGCCGAGGCGCAGCGGCGGGGATTCGCCGAGGCCGATCCCACGCTCGACGTGAACGGAATGGATTCGGCGCACAAGCTGACGCTGCTGGCGATGCTGGCGTGGGGCGTGCGTGTTTCGGCGACCGATGTCCGGGTGCAGGGAATCGAGGGCATCGCGACCGAGGACATCGCGTACGCCGACGAGATGGGGATGACGATCAAGCTGCTCGCGGTGGCGCGGCGCGACGACGCGGATCGGATCGGTCTGTCGGTCGATCCCACGCTGGTTCCGTCGTCGTCGGTCATCGGTCAGGTGCACGGCGCGGTCAACGCCGTGCTGATCGACGGCGAGCACGTCGGTCCCCTCGTCATGACCGGCGCGGGGGCGGGGCAGATGCCGACCGCCAACGCGGTGGTCGCCGACATGATCGAGATCGCGCGGGTCGCTTCGAGCACCGCGCCGTGCGACGAGTTCCCCACCGGCGTGCCCGAGGAAGGTCGCGCCCGTGCCGACATCCTGCCGCCGGACGAGATCCCGGCGGAATACTATCTGCGTTTCACCGCCCTCGACCGCCCCGGCGTACTCGCGAACATCGCCACGCATCTGGCGCAAAACGGCATCAGTATCGCTCAGGTCGTGCAGCACGGCCGCGACCGGCACGAGGCGGTGCCCGTCATCATCCTCACGCACGAGGCGACGGCGGGGGCGATCCGCGAATCCATCGCGCGCGTCGACGCATCGGCCCACGTGACGCGGCCGACGGTCGTGATGAACGTGCTTCGGGAGGTTCCGTGAACGTATCGCATCATGCGTGGCCGGGGCTCATCCGCGCCTATCGCGAGTGGCTCGATCTGGCGTGCGACGAGGACGTCGTCACGCTGCTCGAGGGCAACACGCCGCTCATTCCCGCGCCGTCGATCGCGGCGGCCATCGGGCGCGGCGTGCGCGTGTTGTGCAAGTTCGAGGGGCTCAATCCCACGGGGTCGTTCAAAGACCGCGGCATGACGATGGCGATCAGCAAGGCTCGCGAGGCCGGCGCGCGCGCGGTGATCTGCGCCAGCACGGGCAATACCTCGGCGTCGGCGGCGGCGTATGCGGCGCGCGCGGGGATGCGTTCGTTCGTGCTCATCCCCGACGGTAAGATCGCCCTCGGCAAGCTGTCGCAGGCGATGATGCACGGCGCGACCGTGTTGCAGGTGCAGGGCAACTTCGACGACGCGCTGCGCCTCGTTGTCGAGGTGAGCGAAAAATATCCCGTCACGCTCGTCAACTCGATCAACCCGCACCGCATCCAGGGCCAGAAGACAGCGAGCTTCGAGATTGTCGAAGCCCTCGGCGGACGCGCGCCCGACTACCACTTCCTGCCCGTGGGGAATGCCGGAAACATCACCGCATATTGGCTTGGCTACACGCAGTGGTTCGAGCGCGGGCTCGTCGCCTCGCGCCCGAAAATGATGGGATTTCAGGCGGCGGGCTCGGCACCGATCGTGCTCGGCCATCCCGTGGAAAACCCCGAGACCATCGCGACGGCGATCCGCATCGGCAACCCCGCGAGTTGGAAACAGGCGGTCGCGGCAAGGGACGAGTCGGGCGGCGCGATCGACATGGTGACCGACGACGAGATCCTCGCCGCGTATCGCCGTCTTGCGGCCGATGACGGAATCTTCTGCGAACCCGCGTCGGCGGCGTCGGTTGCGGGGCTGCTCAAATACGCCCACCGCCTGGAACTCTCTGGCGGCGAAACCATCGTGTGCACGCTGACGGGGCACGGGCTCAAGGATCCCGACCGTGCCATCGCCGTCAGCGCGCCGCCGATCAAAATCGAGGCGGACGAAAAATCGGTCGTTCGCGCATTGGGACTCGCATGACCAAGCACGTGATCTTGCTGGGCGACGGCATGGCCGACGAGCCGCACGAGGCGTTTGGCGGTCTGACCGTCATGCAGGCGGCGCATACGCCGGTGATGGACGCGCTGGCCGTTCGCGGCGAGCTCGGGCTCGTCGCCACGATCCCGCCGGGCATGTCGCCGGGCTCCGACGTGGCAAACCTTTCCGCCATCGGTTACGCGCCCGAGCGCGTTTATTCGGGGCGCGCGCCGCTCGAAGCGGCCAGCATCGGAGTACGTCTCGCGCCCGACGAAACGGCGCTGCGAACGAACCTCGTCACGCTGAAACGCGACGGCGATGCGTGGCTGATGGACGATTACTCGGCGGGGCATATCGCAACAGACGATGCCCGTCCGCTGATTGCGGCGCTCAACGAGACGTTCGCGGCCGACGGCGTAAAGTTCTATCCGGGCGTTGGCTATCGCCACCTCGGCGTGGCGCGGGGATTCGACGATTCGCTCAAGACGCGCGCTCCGCACGACATCATGGGCGAGCGAATCGACGCGCATCTGCCGCGGGGCACCGGCGCGGATCTGCTCAACTCGCTGATGGAGCGCTCGCGCGACCTGTTCGCGACACTGCCCGAGAACCTGCGCCTCAAGACGCCGGTCACGCAGGTCTGGTTCTGGGGGCAGGGCAAAGCCCCGACAATTCCCACGATGCGCGAGCAGTACGGGCTCGACGGCGCGGTGGTGTCGGCGGTCGATCTCGTGCGAGGAATCGGCGTCTATCTCGGTCTCAAGGTCCTGATGGTCGAGGGGGCGACCGGCTGGCTTGATACGAACTACGCGGGCAAGGTCGCGGCGGCCATCGAATTTCTGGAATCGGGTGGCGATTTCGTTTTTGTGCATGTCGAAGCGCCGGACGAGTGCGGACACGTGGGCAAGCCCGATCTGAAGAAGCGGGCGATCGAGGACTTCGATGCGAAGGTCGTTCAGCCCATGCTCGACTATCTGCGCACGAAATCGGACTACCGGCTCCTCATCCTGCCCGATCACCCCACGCCGCTGGCCCTGCGCACGCACACCAACTCTCCCGTGCCCTACGTGCTCGCGGGTGCGTCGGACAACGGCGCGGCCGAAGGGCGCGGCTACAACGAGATCGACGCCGCGGCGACGGGGCTTTTGATCCCGAGCGGGCCGGATCTGTTTCGTCGATTCCTCGCGCGAGCCTGACACCTCGGGCCGTAGAGGCCCCGCACCGGCTCAGTCGCCAATCCCAAGAAATGGATTGGAGACGTACTGAAGATCGAAGGGCTGCGGCATTTGGACGTGGCTCTGGACGACCCACGCGGGCCACAGGAACCACTCGCCGATCCGAACGTCCTCGTCGTCCGTGTCGTCCCAGGCCCAAGGGGGGCGGCCTCCGCGCCGATCCTTGCGCGAACTCGCGAACCGGTCCGGATACTCGCAGCCGGTTTCCATGCGAAACGCGTCGTCGAACAAATGGCTTTGCTCTCCCGCCGTGCGCACCTTCCACAGGGTGTCAAACGTCGAAACGAGACGATAAGACGCGTTGCGATCGTTGGGGCTTTCGGGCTCGCGCGGTTCGCCGCCGAGTCGATACACCACGCCGTCGCCACCGGGAAAGTCTCCGCCGGGCTCGCCCGTGAATTCGCCGATCACCGTGTCCGACGAAATCAGGCAACCGTGCCGACCGGCTTCGAGAAACACGCGCGGGTGCGTCCGGTCTTCGAATGGCACGACTCCGTCGATGTTCTCGGATCGCGGCAGAATGCGAGCGTCTCCGGAATACTGCTGAAACTGGCCATCGGCGTAGGTCTCCACGAAGAGTGGCGGGCGATCGGGTGAGGATCGGTCCGCCACGATGAGCAACCCGGTCATGCTGTTTTCCATGAACTCCGACGTGCCGTCGAGAAGTAGGCCATAGTTCACAGGATGAAACACGGCATAGACGGCGAAGACGTGCGTCGATGTCTCGATGACCGAGTAGTACACGGTCCCTACGAGTGGATAGGCGTCGAGGTTTTCCCGGTTGTCGCGCGCGACCAGATTGTCGTCAAATTCGACCGCCGCCAGAAAATCCGCCCGGGGAGTCCTCCCCACGTCCTGATAAAATACGGGCGCATATCGCCGGGCAATTGCCTCCGCCCGATCACGATCGATCTCGTACGCCTCGCGGGCACACGGTGCGACGATGTCGAACCCCACGGCCTTGGGAAAGACGCGCGATCCGAGCGAAATGGCGCACGTGGCGCGACGCGCATCCAGTCGGGGTTCGACCCAAAAACGGTATCGCCCCTTGCGCACGGGTTGTCCGTCGCCGCGTGCATTCGCCCCTCGACACCCGATGCGGACAGGTTCATCAACGCTCGTCGGCGCGCCGTCGGGTCCGACGAGCGCCAACGCGATCTCCACATCCGCCCCGGGGTACGCGGTGACCGACGAACGCAGCGCCCGGGCGAACGACTTGTCGAAGTCGATCGTCGCGCCGACCGGCGCGGGCGTGCGTGAGCAACCGAGCAGTGCGAAGAGCGCCAGATAAACGATTCGGCGAGACACGGGTGCATCTTGATGCGCGCCGACGTACCCGTCAATTTTCGCGCGCCACATGCGGCGTCGCGGGTGGTCGAACCGTTCGGCTGTGACGTTCCGTACCATAGCCGTCGTTTTCGTTGTCGCCGTTCGGACGATCTGCTATTGAAAATGGATAACGGATGTCGATTGGGATCGGGCGACGAAGCGCCGCCTCGACGGGACGACGAGGCGCCGTGTTCGTCGGTCGTCAGAATCGACCCCAGAGCTGCAACGCAAGATGCCGAGCAACGTGACGCGACAAATGGGGAACGAAGACCGCGAGACATTTCCTCGCGCCGGGTCGAAAGGTTGGGCTCTCGTCGCGGAGACCGATCGTTCGCTGGTTTTCGAAATCTCGCGAATTCCCGCGGTGATCGACGAGGAAATGACCTCGACCTTGTGCGATATCGCCCGCGCGAACCCCTTGCGCGACGTCCGGCTCTGTCTGCATGCAGGTCACGACGACATGCTGCAGGAAATGCTGATCGCTCTTTCCTCCGGGCTCGCCCGCCGTCCGCACCGGCACCCCGAGCGCACCGAGTCGCTGACGGCGATTCACGGACGAGGTCTCGCCGTCGAATACTCGGATCTCGGAGTTGTGGAGCGCGTGACCCGGATCGGCCACGGGGGGGCGCGCTCGATTCGACTCGCATCCGATCACTTCCACGCGATCATTCCACTCACCGACCTGTTCGTGATTCACGAAGTCGCAAATGGTCCTTTTCAACCGGGGCTTTCCACGCAATACGCCGCGTGGGCGCCGAGCCCGGACGATCAACACGCCGGGCTCGAGTACACCTGGCGGGTTCTCGACGTCGCCGAAACGATGGACGCCCGTTGATGGCGTCTCCGATCGTCAGCGTTTCCGCGAGCGCCCCGGCGACTTCGGTTCGTTTGCCGAATCGTTTCAACTACGTCGGCGTGTTTCTGACGCTCGACTGCAACAAGGGCTGCTTCTACTGCATCAACACGGTCGGCCGACCGCGCACGCGCCCGTGGAAGGGCACGTTTGGTCTGTCGGGCCGCGAGTGGATCGAGGGTCTGAATCGCCTCGGCCTGCCCGAGGATCTGCCCGTCACGCTGCAAGGGGGCGAGCCGAGCCTGCACCCCGATTTTCTGGAGATCATCCTCGGGCTTCGCGACGACCTGCACATCGACATCCTGACCAACCTGTCATTCGACGTGGAACGATTCGTGAAGGCCGTTCCCGCGAAACGCTTGTGGCGCAAAGCGCCATACGCCGCGATTCGGGTCTCGTACCATCCCACGCAGAGCCGGTTGAACGAGTTGCTCGCATCGCTGCGCGTGTTGATGGACGCGGGGTTCCCGGTCGGCTTTTACGTCATCGATCACCCCACGCACGCCGACGCCAACCGACGCGCCGAGGAAGAATGCGCTCGGCTAGGGATCGACATCCGCACAAAGGAGTTTCTGGGTTCGTATCGCGGCCGGATGCTGGGGACGTATCGCTATGACGACGCGATGAGCGGCCAGATACGGAGCGTGCGTTGCCGGCCGTCGGAGCTGCTCGTCGATCCGGATGGATTCGTCTATCGTTGCCACTCGGATCTCTACGCGAAGAGAAATCCGCGCGGACACATTCTGGACCACGAACTTCAACTCTCCGACGCGTTCGCGCCTTGCGCGGCGTACGGCACGTGCCATCCATGTGACGTGAAGATCAAGACGAACCGCTTTCAGGAATTCGGGCACACCTCGGTCGAAATACGGGAGGTCCGGTGATGTCGTCGACGCGAGATGCCGTCGCGCCGGTCGCGGAGGCGGATCGCCCCGCGCGGGAACCGACCTTCGACACGGCCTTCGACGCCGAGCGCCTGAGCCTCTTTCCCGCGCGCGTGGCCGAGTGGCAGGAAACCGGGCGGACGTCGGCCCCCATCTACACGGAATTCGAGCTGACCACCGGCTGCAACCACGCGTGCCGCTTTTGCGGGGTGGAGCACATCGTCAACACGCCGGCGCGATTCATCGACCCGGCTCTTGCCGAACGGACGATCGACGAACTCGCGGCGATGGGGAATCGATCCATCATGTTCAGTGGGCACGGCGAGCCGCTGCTTCACCCGCACGCGGCGGGCTTGATCGGGCGCGCCGCGAAGCGCATGAGCGCGTCGGTGACGACGAACGGCCGCCGCCTGCGCGATGCGGGAATCGGGCTGATGGACGACCTGAAGTGGATTCGATTCTCGATCAACGGCTCGCATCCGCTGGAATATGCCCGGATGCACCGCACGCGGCCGTCGGATTTCGAGAAGGTCGTCGCGAATCTCGAGGCGGCCGTCGCGCGCAAGCGTTCGCTGGAACTCGCCTTGACGATCGGCGTGCAGCTTGTGCTGCTCGATCAAAACCCGAGGGATGTCGAACGATTCGTGCTGCGCGTGCGCGAGATCGGCGCGGACTACTTCAGTCTCAAGCCGTATTCGGAGCACCCGATGTCAGCGCGCGGGATGGCGACCGACGTCGATGTGTTCGAGGAACTCGCGGCACGGATTGCGCCGCTCACGACGGATTCGTTCGCCGTCATCGCCCGCGTCGAATCGGCTCGGCAGACCGGTCGCGAAAAGCCCTATGGGCAGTGCCACGGGACGAACTTCATGAACTTTGTCGGCGCGGACGGGCGCGTTTGGGAGTGCAACGTTTTCGCCGGGGACGACGACTTCCTGATTGGCGACCTCCATACGCAGTCGATGCCCGAGATCTGGGACTCACTGCATCGCCGACACGTGCTCGATTTCGTCGAGAACAAGCTCGATCTGGGGCGCTGTCGCGACGTCTGCCGGATGCACCAGTCCAACCGGTTCCTGTGGCGGCTCCGGCACCCGCTCGCCCATGATGATTTCATCTAGAGTCCGTCTGGCCGGCTCGGTTCGATTCGCCTTGGGGGACGTGTGTTGACAGGAGACGGGACGCGGGCGTGGACTCATTTGGTGCTCGTGCTGCTTCTCTGGGTCGCCCCCGCCTTGCCCGTTCATGTCGGACTCGTCCAAATTCAGTTCCCGTATGCGATCCTTCTTTGCGTCGGTTTGACCGTCTGCTGCGCGGTGTTCGTCGCGAGTTGGTTCACCGTGCGCGACGGTTGGAAGTCGAGGGCGTCGTTTGTCGTGATGGTTTCCTGGGCGTGGCTGCCGGTGATCGCCATCGCCGCATGGCTGCGTCGATTCTTCCCGGGTGTGGAACTCGCACTTCCCGTCTTGGCCGCGTCGCATCTCCTTGCCGAAAGGTTTGCTCGACCTTCTCATCGGTCCTTCATCGAGGGCGCGATCTGCGTCGGCGTGTTCGTCATTGGTCACGCGGTGTTTCGGGAGTATTCCTGGATTGTCGTTGCGATCGCGGTCGTCGGCATCGCGGTTGTCATCTCACTGCACCGCGTGCTCGAGGACGCCCGCTCCTCTCCCGCGCCGAGATGGATTCAGCTCTCTCTTGTCGCGGGTCTCGGTGTGCTCGGCACTTTGAGTATTCACTCGTACATGGCCATGCATCCCGAAGGCGCACAAGACATTGCGGCACAGCCGGGTGTCCGGCAACTCGCGTCGTTCGATCGTCAGGACATCAACTTTTTCGTTGACGACGGGGCGGGAAACGGGTGGCGTTTCTACCATCACATCGCGGACTTCTGCGCGTATCGGGGCGGAACGTCCGACACCTGCCGGCAGGAGAAGTGGCGGCCTTCCGACGAAGCCGTGTGGGACGCGAATCGACGCGCCTACTGGTTTTTCTCCGGCCCGAAGCTGTGGGTGATGAAGCCGTCCGACCCGCGCTCGGAACTGGTGGCTTCGGTTGACGCGGAGTTCGCCCGCCTCGATCCCAAGTTCGCGGGCGGGAATATCCGGGGATTTCCGATCGGAAGTCCCACGAAATTTCTGGCGCAGTTCGACGAGGCGTCCGGTGTGGTCTACTTCGATTTGACGCGCGATAGCGCGCGCGCGATCGAGGTCGGGAATCGAAATACCGACTGCATCTGGTCGCCCGACGGAAACGCCGTCGTTTTTCTCGGGTCGAACAAGGCCAGCCTGCGTCCGTTGCGCGGCAAGCTGACGAAGATGGATCTGGAAGGTCGCGTCCTGCGTGAGCGATACATCGACGATGTGGTTTCGTATCTCACGCAGACGGATCGGCCCTATTTCTATATCAGCTATTACTCGCGCCATCGCGTGGAGCGCGTCTCTTACGAAACACTAGAGACAATCGAGTCCGTCGCGACGGATCGGTACCCGCGCTCGTCTTACCATGATGCCGGGCGAAACCTCCTTATCGTTCCGAGCTTTCTGGACGGCACGTTGTCGTTCTATCGCTCCGAAGGGTTCGCGTTCCTCACGAGGATTCGAATCGGCACACGGGTCCGCGCGGTCACCGAGTCGCTGACGGACGGCGAAGTGCTGATCGCGTCGTCCGCCGGACAGTTTGCGGTGAACGTGGACGAGGTGCTACGAGCCGCCAACGTGGAGAAGCCCTGATGAGTTCCGATACGCGAGAGGCTGCGCGATTCATCCGCGAGCGCGTCCTCGAGATGCACCGGATCGGCCCGAACGTCGGCTCGGCGCTGTCGGTGGCGGATATCGTCGCCGTGTTGGAATTCGCCGTCATGAACGCGGCCGACGACCGCTTGATCCTGAGCAAGGGCCACGGTGTGTCGGCGCTCTATGCGGCCCTCGCATTGCGCGGCGCGATTCCCGATGCGGCTCTCGCCGGCTACATGCGCGACGGCGGCCTGCCGGGCCACCCGACGGTGGGGACCGCGCGCGGCATCGGGTGGACCACGGGGTCGCTCGGTCACGGTCTGGCGGCGGGGGCCGGGATTGCTTGGGCGAAGAATCATCGCGGCGAATCGGGCCGTGTTTTCGTGGTGCTGGGCGACGGCGAATGCGGGGAGGGGACCGTGTGGGAGGCCGCCGCGCTGGCGGGACGTCTGCGTCTCGCGAATCTCGTCGCGATCGTGGACGCGAACGGATGGCAAGGATACGACCGTGCGGAGATGATCCTGCCCGAGGGTTTCATCGAGGGGGCGTTCGCGTCGGCCGGATGGATGGTCGAGAAATGCGATGGGCACGATCACGAGGCGCTCACATCCGCGTTGGCCGCTCGCGCAGAGCAGGCCGGTCCGCTCGCCGTCATGGCGAAGACGGTCAAGGGCAAGGGGCTGCCCGCGCTCGAGGATCGCCTCGAATCGCACTATATGTCGATCACACCTGCGCTGGTGGGCGCGAATCCAGCAGGGCGGCGGGGGTCGTCATGAGGGCCGCCTTTGCCGAAGCATTCCGCCGCATCGCCGAAGCGGACCCGCGTTGGATCCTGCTCGCGGCGGACACGGGCTTTCGCGTCTTCGACGAATTTCGCGCGGAGCGGCCCGGGCAGTTCATCAACGTCGGCGTGTCGGAACAGGCCGCGGTGGGATTTGCGGCGGGGATGGCGTCGCGCGGATTTCGCCCGGTGATTTACGGCATCGTGCCGTTTGTCACGGCGCGGTGCGTGGAGCAGATTCGCATCGACGTCTGCCTGCACGGGTTGCCGGTCCTGATCGTCGGCGTCGGCGCGGGCGTGACCTACGGCGCGGAAGGTCCGACGCACTATTCCCTGCACGACGTCGCCGCGCTCATCGCGCTGCCGGGCATGACCGTGCTCGCCCCCGGAGACCCCTTCGAGGTCGATTCTCTGATGCGCGCCATCGTCACGCACGACGGCCCGGCGTATCTTCGTCTGGCGAAGTCCGGCGAGCCGCGCGTGCACGAAGCGCCCATCGAGTCGCTTCGAATCGGCTCGCTGTTGCGCGTGCGGAATGGATCGGATGGCATCGCGTTGATCGGAACAGGGCACATGCTGGCAACGGCGGTCGAGGCATGCGAGCGACTTATGGCTTTCGGAATTTCGGCTTCGTGTTTCAGCGCGCCGACACTCAAGCCCATCGACCGCGCTGCCATCGCCGAAATCGCGTCGACGCACGCCCTGATCGCGACGATCGAGGAGCACGGACCCTTCGGCGGTCTCCATGCCATTGTGAGCCAAATTGTCGCCGAGTCCCGCATCGCATGCCGCGTCGTCCGCTTTTCGATGCCGGACCTGGCGGATCTCGGGATCGGATCGGGGACGTGGCTGCGCGCTCGGCACGGACTCGACGCCCCGTCCATCGCCGCACGAATCGCAGAGGTGTCGTCGACGATGCGCGCGGGAGCGTCATGATGGACCGGTCGCGCGGAACGCTGTCGATCGTCGTGCCGGCTCTCGATGAAGAAGCCAACGTCGCGGCCGCGGTCGAGATGCTGGGCGAGGCGGCGTCGCGGTGGTTCGCCGATCACGAAATCATCGTGGTCAACGACGGGAGCGTGGACGGCACGGCGCGCGTGATCGACGAATTGGCGAGAGGTGACGCGCGGATTCGGGCGAGTCATCACGATACGCCGCGCGGGCTCGGCGGCGCGTTCCGTTCCGGGCTGCGGGTTGCGCGGATGGACTACGTGATTCGGGCGAACGGCTGCAACGACATGACGGCGCCGTCGCTCGACACGATCTTTCGCGAGGCGCGTCCGAATCGCGTCGTGATTCCGTTCACGACCAACACCGCCGAGCGTTCGCGGTCGCGGCGTACGCTGTCGTGGCTCTTCACGCGCATCATGAACTCGGCCTTCGGGCATCGGCTTCGTTACTACAATCATTCGGTGCTCGCGCCGACGCAACTCGTGCGCGCAGCCGACGACGGCTCGTCGAGTTACGCGTTTGGCGCCGCGATGCTGGTGCGCCTGCTCGATCGCGGCGTCGATTTCGTCGAAGTCGGCGTCGAAGACCGATTCGATCCGCTCAAACGCACCAAGGCGTTTCGTGTCGCAAACGTCCTCGGCGTGGCGCGTGACGTCGTCCGCCTCTTCGTTCGCGAGCGGGTCGTACGCCGGCTTCACGGCGAAGGCGTCTGGGGCGCGTCGCGGCTGGCGACATGAAGACGATTCCCTGGTGGTGGGCGAATATCGGCGATGACGCGGGCGATGCGGCGCGGGATGCCGTGCTCGCCGGTCGCGTGTCGACCGGGCCGATCGTCGCCGATCTCGAAACCGCGCTTGCAGCCTGGCTGGGCGCACAGCACGTCGTGGCCGTCGGCAGCGGGGCGGCGGCGCTGGCGACCGCGCTGCTGGCGCTCGGCATGCGTTCCGGCGACGAGGTGATCGTCCCGGGTTTCACCTTCGTGGCGAGCGCGAACGCGGTGATTCTCTCGGGCGCGAAACCTGTGGTGGTGGACATCCTTCGCGGCGCTCGGGGGACCATTGATCCCCGCGCCGTGCGACGCGCCATCAACGCACGCACGCGGGCGATCGTCGCGGTGCATCCCAACGGGCGATCCGCGCCGATGGGTGAACTCGCAGACATCGCGCCCGCGAACGGGATCGCGCTCGTCGAAGACGCGGCCCAAGCGCTCGGCTCGAGGAGCGGCGACCGGTATCTCGGCACGAGCGGCGACATCGGATGCTTTTCGATGAGCATGACGAAGCTGCTGACGACGGGCGAAGGCGGCTTCTGCGCAACCGACGACGCTACGCTTGCGGACGCGATGCGGCGGGTTCGCAACCACGGCGCGGCGAAAATCTCGTCGGGACGCTTCGAATCGTTCGGTTTCAACTTTCGGCTCACGGACGTTCAGGCCGCGATTGGTCTCGCGCAGATCAGGCAGCTCGAGACGCGAATGACGGCGCTGAAGGCGCTCCATCGGCGATATCGCGAGGCGTTGCGAGGGCTACCGGGCGTGCGCCTGCGCCCCGTGGACGTGGCGCGCGGCGAGTTGCCGCTGTGGATCGAGGTCGAGTGCGAGCGGCGTGACGAACTGACCCGGCACCTGCGTCGCTGGGGGATTCAGGCGAAGTTACTCGATCCGTCGCTGGACAAAATCCCGCACCTGAAAGTTACAAATCCGTTGCCGTTCGCGCGGCGTTTTTCGGACACGGGTCTTATACTGCCCAGTGGCCCCGATCGGACCAACGGAGAGCTGGATCGCGTATTTCGCGCGCTTCGGGATTTCGATGCGCACGGCGCGAATCGCGACGGCTGACCGCGGAGACAGTGTGAATCACTACTCGGCGCTGAAATTCTTTCACTTCCCCGACAAGGTGCGGGACTGGTTGGCCGGTCGCGTCACGCCGCCGATCCACGTTCGTCTGAAGCCCACGAATCGCTGCAACCACGACTGTTCGTACTGCTGCTATCGCAATCCCGAATTGCCGATGTCGACCATGTTCCGGGAACACGACGAGATCCCGTGGCCGCGCTTGGCGGCTCTGCTCGACGAACTGGCCGAGGCCGGCGTTCGTTCGGTGACGTTCTCGGGCGGCGGCGATCCGCTGGTCTACCCGCACATCACCTCGGCGGTCGAGCGTCTCGCGGAGCGGGGCGTGCGTATCGCGCTGCTCACGAATGGCAGCGCCCTGCGCGGCGAGATCGCCGATGTCCTCGGCCGTCGTGCAACCTGGGTGCGCGTATCGATGGACGCGGCGGACGGCGCGACCTACGCGAAGATCCGCCGGGTCGGGCTCGGCGCGTTCGACCACGTCTGCGAAAACCTCGAACGGTTCGTGAGGACGAAGAGCCCGACGTGCGAACTCGGGATCAATTTCGTCGCGACGCCCGAGAACGTGGGCGAGGTCCGCGCGTTTCTCGCGAGGATGAAGGCGATCGGGGTCGCGCACGTGAAGGTGTCGGAAGTCGTTGTCAGCACGGACGAAGAGGAAAACGCCGCGCATCTGGCGACGTACGCGGACGAACTTCGCGCGCGGGTGGAGTCCGCGAAGCGCGACCTCGCGGGGAATGGCTTTGCGATCGTCGATCGCATCGGCGGCCACGCGTCCGTCGCCCACCACCACGCCACGCAGGCCACGTGCCCGATGCTCCACTGGCTCGTCGCGATCGGGGCGGACCTGAACGTCTACACGTGTCAGGACAAGGCGTATTCGCCGAGCGGGCTGATCGGCAGCTTGCGCGACCGGTCGTTTGTCGAATTCTGGCGCGATCCCGAAACGCATCGGCGCGTACTGTCGCACAACCCCGGTCGCAATTGCCGTCACCACTGCGCGCAGGAAGCGAAGATCGCGACGCTCGTCGAGTTTCGCGACGCGGGGCTCGCGCACACGGAATTCGTGTAGGATCGTTCGAGATGGCGCAGCATGATTTCATCACGCAACTCCACACGCGAACGCGGCGCGACTATCGCGAACGCGTCGCGGTGCACGACAAGGCGGAGTGCGCCGCCGTTGCCAAGCGCTTCGACGCTGACTACTGGGACGGTGATCGGCGATTCGGATACGGCGGATTTCGCGAGGACGGGCGCTGGGCCCCAGTCGCGCGACGCATCGCGGATCACTATGGCCTGCGCGCGGGGATGTCGGTGCTCGACATCGGATGCGGCAAGGCGTTTTTGTTGAATGAACTCGCGCGCGCGGTGCCGGGGCTATTCGTTCGCGGAATCGACATTTCGCGTTACGCGATCGATCACGCGCCGGACGATGTGCGCGAATATCTCGACGAGGGAACGGCGGCGCACTTGCCGTATCCCGATGCGTCCTTCGACCTCGTGCTGTCGATCAACACCCTGCACAACCTCGGCATCCGCGACCTCGAAGCGGCGTTCGGCGAAATCCGGCGCGTCGGCCGCGGCGCGGCGTATATCGTGGTCGAATCGTGGCGTGACGAAGGCGAAAAGGCGAACTTGCTCGCGTGGCAACTCACGTGCGAGAGCCTGCATTCGACCGACGGCTGGGTGTGGATCTTCGAGCGATTTGGATACACCGGCGACCACGAGTTCATTTTCTTTTCGGATTACGGCGCCGCCGAAACGGGCGACGCATGAAGACCGCCGATTACGCCCACTTCCTCGGCCACGCGCTGCG
>CAZPJD010000235.1:0-24055 GCA_964586775.1 uncultured bacterium
CGAGACCATGGATGGCGGGAAGACCATGCAGGGGAGCAAGGCCATGCAGGGCGGCAAGGGCATGGAGGGTGACAAGGGCATGATGGGCGGCAAGGGCATGATGGGTGACAAAGGCATGATGGGTGGCAAGAGCATGCAGGGCGAAAAACCCTTGGAGAGTGGCAAGGGCAGGGAGCCTGACACGGACATGAAAGGTAACAAGAAGGCCGGCAAGGGCATGAAAATGGAGGGGATGGACAAGTAGCGTCTCACAGTCGTCGGGTCTGGCGACGCCCGGCGTCCTGGCGAGTAGCGGAACTCAGTGCGTGTCCGTTCCGCCAGTTTGACGGGCACCCTCCCTACGATGACGACGAGGGGCTGGTGACGCGCACTCCGACACGCGAGCGCTCAACGTGATCAACGCGGGGTAGCGACAATTACGACGACATCACCTGACCAAGCTGCTGAAGAGCGGGAACAAAAAATGTTTGATTCACACGAAACGACGTGAAAACCAGAATCAAAAGATTCTGACAACCACAACCAAGAAAGAGACATGACCATGAAAGAATCGAAAGCCGTGACCAAAGATCCCATCTGCGGAATGACCGTGGACGAAGCGACCGCTCTCCACGCCGAACGCGATGGAAAGACGTTCTACTTTTGCAGCGACCACTGCCGGAAAAAGTTTCTGTCCACGCCTTCAGGCGCGAAGCCCGAGGATAAATCTGGAGGCTGTTGTGGATAAATATATGGTGAATACGGGCGTGATTTCAGTGAATGCCAGCCCGGCCACGGTTCGCGTCATTTGCACGAACGAAGAACTGATGATTGCGCACACAGTGTTGAATTCCAGTGGGGCGATCAGTGTGGACTAAAGGAAACTATATGAGCAGTGATCCCATCCCCACCATCGCGGCAAAGCGTGGCCCAACGACGATCGTGCCTGCGTCGGGTAACACGATTTACACGTGTCCGATGCACCCCGAAGTGCAGCAAGACCATCCCGGCGATTGCCCCAAGTGCGGCATGGCGCTGGAACCGAAGACGGTGACGGCGGGTACGGATGACGAGGAAAATGCCGAGCTGCGCGACATGACGAAGCGCTTCTGGATTGGTGCCGCGCTGACGTTGCCGGTGTTTGTCCTGGCGATGGCTCACGTGATCCCGGCACTGGGCAGACAGCCCTGGGTGGAGAGCCACGTCTCGCGCTGGATTCAGTTTGCGCTCACCACGCCTGTGGTCTGGTGGGCGGGCTGGCCGTTTTTCCTCCGTGGCTGGCGCTCCGTCGTGACGCGTCACTTGAACATGTTTACGCTAATCGCCATCGGTGTGGGGGCCGCGTTCGCGTTCAGTGCCGTGGCGATGCTCCTGCCCGGCATTTTCCCACACACGATGCAACACGAGGGCAAGGTTGCTATCTACTTTGAAGCTGCGGCAGTGATCGTGGTGTTGGTGCTCCTCGGTCAGGTGCTCGAACTCCGTGCCCGCAGCCGCACCGGCAGCGCCATCAAAGCATTGTTGAACCTTGCACCGCCCACTGCTCGTCAAGTTGTACCGGGGGGCGACCACGAAGTCCCGCTTGATCAAGTGAAAGTAGGCGACTGGTTGAGGGTGGTTCCAGGTGACAAGGTACCCGTTGATGGTGAGGTAGTCGAAGGACACTCCAGCGTGGAAGAGTCGATGATCACAGGCGAGCCGCTTCCCGTGGAAAAGTCCGTCGGCGACAAAGTGACGGGCGGCACCGTCAATGGCCCCGGCAGTTTCGTCATGCGCGCCGAGCGAGTGGGTAGCGACACGTTGCTCGGGCAGATCGTGAACATGGTTGCCGAGGCCCAGCGCAGCCGCGCGCCGATCCAGGGGCTCGTCGACACCGTCGCGGGGATCTTCGTGCCGGTCGTACTGGCTGTGTCAGCGCTCACCTTCGTCATCTGGATGTGGCTGGGGCCGGACCCCAAACTCACACACGCCATCGTTAATGCCGTGGCCGTCCTCATTATCGCCTGCCCCTGCGCCCTCGGTCTGGCCACACCAATGTCCATCATGGTCGGTGTCGGTCGCGGCGCGCAGGAAGGCGTGCTCGTGAAGAACGCCGAGGCGCTCGAACGGTTGGAGAAAGTCACGACGCTCGTCGTGGACAAGACGGGCACGCTCACGGAGGGCAAACCCAAGCTGATGGATGTGCTGCCGACCGACGGGTTCGACGGGAAGGACTTGCTGCGTCTGGCGGCGTCGCTGGAGCAGGGCAGCGAACATCCGCTTGCCGCCGCGATTGTGCAGGGCGCGAAGGACCAAGACCTCCCCATCGAAGCCGTGACAGACTTCCGCTCCGTGACGGCGGGTGGAGTGCTGGGCACCGTTGCTGGTCGTGCGGTCATGATCGGCAAACGCGATTTTCTGCGGAACGAAAAGATCACCGGTCTACACCCACTCGAAGCCTCGGCTATGACACTTCAGGAAGAAGGTAAGACCGCGATGTATGTCGCTGTGGATGGCAAGCCGGCAGGCATTCTCGCCGTGGCCGACCCGATCAAATCCACCACTGCCGAAGCCATCCGCGAACTCCATAGATTCGGATTGAAACTCGTCATGCTCACCGGCGACAACCGCCGCACTGCCGCCGCAGTCGCGAAGACACTCGGCTTCGATGCGGTGGAGGCGGAGATTGAACCGGCAGGCAAAGTCAGCTATGTGAAGAAGCTGCGGTCGGAAGGCGTACACGTCGCGATGGCCGGCGACGGCATTAACGACGCACCTGCCCTCAGCGAAGCGGACGTCGGGATTGCGATGGGCACCGGCACGGACGTTGCCATGCAAAGCGCGGGCATCACCCTGGTGACAGGCGACCTCCGCGCCATTGCCAAAGCGATGCACCTCAGTCGTGCCACCATGCTTAACATCCGGCAGAACCTGGTCTTCGCTTTTCTCTACAACGCGTTAGGTATTCCGGTGGCAGCGGGGGTGCTGTACCCGTTCTTCGGCTTGCTACTCAGCCCGATCATTGCCGGCGCCGCGATGAGCCTGAGTTCCGTTTCGGTCATCATCAACGCCTTGCGGCTGCGAAACGTGAGGCTGTGACGAAGTTGCGAAATATGAGCTGGCATCGTCGTACCCATGGAACTGGCTCACCTGCCGTACAAGAAGGCGACGTACGAGGATTATGTGGGGATTCGCGGACTGAAGCAGCACGGGAAAAAAGATGGCGGCGACATGTCGTGGACGTGGTGAAGCGTTTGGTCGCCGCCCTCGAACCAGGCGACGTGGTGCTGGGCGGAGGCGACGTCAAGAAACTGAAGAAGCTGCCTCCCGGTTGCCGGGCCGGCGACAACGCGAACGCATTCATCGGCGGATTTCGGCTGTGGGCACATGCCGATGGCGGGCAACGACCTGTGAAGAAGGCCCGCTCCTCGTGAGAGAGAGGCGGAGAACGGCCTTGGACCAAGCAAGAGACAAACCTCAACACATCGCAAAGGCTGTGATGAAAAAGAACACAACAAGGCAACTCGGGATGGTGGGCCTGGGCCGGATGGGTGCCAACATGGTGCGACGGCTCATCAAGGGCGGCCATCAGTGCGTGGTCTTCAACCGGTCGCCACAGAAGGTGAAGGACTTGGTCAAGGAGAAGGCCATCGGCGCTTCCTCGCTCGCCGACCTTGTGAAGAAACTCCAGAAACCGCGGGCCGTGTGGTTGATGGTGCCCGCCGCCGCCGTGGACACGTGCATCGCCGACCTGCTGCCGCTGCTGGAGTCCGGCGACATCCTGATTGACGGCGGCAATTCCTGCTACGTGGACGACATCCGGCGCGCAAAGGACGTTACGCGAAAGGGAATTCACTATGTGGACGTGGGCACGAGCGGCGGTGTGTGGGGACTGACACGCGGCTACTGCCTGATGATCGGCGGCGAGATAAACGTGGTGCAGCATCTCGATCCCCTCTTCGCCACGTTGGCGCCGGGCAGCGGCAACATTCCACGCACGACCGGGCGCAAGAAGTCCGGCGGCACCGCGGAGCAGGGCTACCTGCATTGCGGCCCGAACGGCGCCGGCCATTTCGTCAAGATGGTCCACAACGGCATCGAGTATGGCCTCATGGCCGCCTATGCGGAAGGGCTCAGCGTCTTGCTCGGCGCCAATATGGGCAAGCAACCACAGGACCCCGACGCCGAAACGACGCCTCTCCGCGATCCCGAGCATTATCAATATGACCTCGATCTGGGCGACATCGCCGAGGTGTGGCGGCGCGGCAGCGTCATCGCCTCGTGGCTGCTGGACTTGACGGCGGACGCGTTGGCCGAGGATGCCAACCTCTCGCAATTCACGGGCCGGGTATCGGACTCCGGCGAAGGCCGGTGGACGATCAAAGCCGCCATTGACGAAGGGGTGCCGGTGCCAGTGCTCACCACGGCGCTGTATGCGCGATTCGCTTCCCGCGGCGCGGCGGATTTCCAGGGCAAGCTGCTCTCGGCGATGCGCTATGGGTTCGGCGGCCATCTGGAGAAACCCGCAAAGTAAGGAGTAACTATGAGCCTTCCCGACAAGCCTCTTGCTCCTGACGACAAACTTGACGCCGCTGCCGACAAGTTTGTCACTGCTAACAAACCCGCTGCGCCTCACTCCGACGCTCTCGTTTTCTTCGGGGCCACCGGCGACCTCGTGTACAAGAAGATTTTCCCCGCTCTCTATGCGATGGAACGGCGGGGGCATCTGCAGGTACCCGTCATCGGGGTCGCGAGCTCGGACTGGACGGTCGAGCAGTTCCGCGCGCGCACCCGCGCGAGCGTCCAGACGCACGATGACTTCGACGAGGCCATCTTCGCGAAGCTCCAGGAGCGGCTCCACTACATCAGCGGCGACTATGGCGATCCGGCCACCCACGCCGCGCTCCGTCAGGCACTCGGCGGAGCAGCCCATCCGCTGCACTATCTCGCCATCCCGCCGAGCCTATTCGCGAGGGTGGTCGAAGGGCTTGGCCAGTCAGGCTGCGCCCGCGGTGCGCGCGTGATCGTCGAGAAGCCCTTCGGCCGTGACCTCCTGTCCGCGCAGGCGCTCAGCGCGACGCTCCACACGGTCTTCGACGAGTCGTGTGTCTTCCGCATCGACCATTACCTAGGGAAGGAATCGGTGCAGAACCTGCTGGTTTTCCGCTTCGCGAACACCTTCCTCGAGCCGTTCTGGAACCGCACCTTTGTCGAGAGCGTCCAGATCACGATGGCCGAAAGCCTCGGCGTCGAGGGCCGTGGCAGTTTCTACGAGGAGTCCGGCGCCATTCGTGACGTGATCCAGAACCACATGCTCCAGGTCGTGGGCTTCCTCGCGATGGAGTCGCCGCCGACGACGAACCACGAGTCGATCCGCGAGGAGCAGGTGAAGGTGTTCAGGATGATCCGCCCGCTCAGCCCCGAGGACCTGGTGCGCGGGCAGTTCCGCGGCTACCGCCAGGAGGACGGCGTTGCTCGCGACTCGATGGTCGAAACATTCGCCGCCGCCCGGCTCCGCATCGACTCTCCACGCTGGAACGGCGTGCCCTTCTTCATCCGTGCGGGCAAGTGCCTCCCGACGACGATGACCGAGGTGCTGGTCATGCTCAAACGACCCGCACTCAGCACCCTGTGCCCAGGCCAGGCGAACTATGTGCGCTTCCGGCTGAGCCCCGACGTGACGATTGCCATCGGCGCCCGTGTGAAGCGCCCCGGCGATGAGCTGATTGGCGATCCGACGGAACTCAAAGTGGTCCACCACCCGCACGGGGACGAGATGGACGCCTACGAGCGTCTCCTGGGCGACGCCATGAGGGGCGACGGCACCCTCTTCGCGAGCCAAGACGGCGTGGAGGCCGCGTGGGCAGTCGTTCAACCGGTCTTGGGGTTGGTGACACCCGTGCGTGAATACGAGCCCGGCACGTGGGGACCGTCCGAGGCCGAGAAATTCACGGCGGGTATCTGTGGCACACAGCCCAGTGCGGCTGGTACCCCATGGCACACTAATGTGACCTATGAATAAGAATGCCAACGACTTTGGGGCGCCAGGGATTAAGCCGCGCTGGACTTCCATCGCCAAGGACGGCATCGGCACAGCGTATCACAGCAGTTCCTGCGTCTGGTTCACGCTTAGCCACGGCATCATCAACGAGATTTATTTTCCACATGTGGATACGCCAAATACCCGCGACCTGCAATTTCTCATCACGGATGGCGAATCGTTCTGCCACGAAGAAAAGCGGGACATGGAACACAAAACAGAATACCCGGAGCCAAACGCGTTGCTCTACCGCCTCACCAATTCCGACCGCGAGGGCCGCTATCGCCTCGTCAAAGAAATCGTCGTGGACCCGCACTCGTCGGTGTTGTTGATGCACACGCGGCTGGAAGTCTTGGACCCGAAGCTGCGCGGCAAACTCCGTCTCTATGCGTTGCTCGCCCCTCACATGAAAGGCACGGGCAAGCATAACTCGGCCTGGTGGTGTGGATTGGATGGCCGGAAACTCTTCGACGTGCAACGAGAGGACATTGATCTGTCGTTCGGGTGCACGCCCGATTTCACGAGGCGCTCCGTGGGCTACGTCGGATTCAGCGATGGCTGGCAGGACTTGATGGACAACTTCACAATGGATTGGGAATTCGAACAGGCCGAGGACGGCAACATCGCGTTGACCGGGGAGATCGATTTATCGGACGGAATGGAATTCACGCTGGGCGTGGGCTTCGGGCGCACTCCGCACAGCGCGTCAGCGCACCTCCTGCAAGCGTTCGCCACCCCGTTCGCCGACCAGCGCGAGAAGTATGTCAGCCAATGGCAGCGCACTCGCGCCAAGGTGGATTTGAGCCGGCACACCACAGACGGTGGGTCCATGATGCGCGTGAGCCAATGTGTGTTACTAGCGCATGAAGACAAGACGTTCCAGGGCGCGTTCGTAGCGTCGCTGAGCATTCCCTGGGGCGAGACGAAGGACGACAGCGATCGCGGCGGGTATCATCTCGTCTGGACGCGCGACATGGTGCAGACCGCCACGGCGTTGTTGGCCTGCGGACACACGGAGTCGCCGTTGCGCGCGCTGATCTGGCTGGCGTGTGTCCAGGCAGCCGATGGCAGCTTGCCGCAAAACAGTTCGATTGCCGGCGAGGCGTACTGGCACGGGATTCAACTGGATGAAGTGGCGGGGCCGATTCTGCTCGCCTGGCGTGTGCAGCAGGCGGACGCGCTCCGGCAATTCGATCCGTGGCCGCTGGTCTCGCGCGCCGCGCGGTATGTGATCCTGCACGGACCGGTGACGGCGCAGGAGCGTTGGGAGGAGAATGCCGGGTACTCGCCTTCGACGCTGGCCACCATCATCGCGAGCGTGGTGTGTGCGGCGGAATTTGCGCGCGGCAGAACAGACACACACGCGGCGGACTTTTTGCTCGAGTATGCCGACTGGCTGGTGACCCATTTAGAGGAATGGACCGTCACGACCCGCGGCGAACTCGTGACGGGCACACCGCGGCACTACGTCCGCATCACCTCGGCCGATCCGACACACGCCGTGGCGTCGCCTGACCCGGATGAGGCTGAGATTGTCATCGCAAACGGCGGCGGCACACATCCGGCGCGCAACATCGTCAGCGGCGATTTTCTCCACCTGGTCCGGCTGGGGGTTCGTGCTGCAGACGACCCGCTGATCGTCGATTCCCTCGCGGTGATCGATCACGTGCTCAAACGCGACCTGCCGCAAGGCCCGTGCTGGCGGCGCTACAATCACGATGGCTATGGCCAGAAGGCCGACGGCAGCGCCTACGACGGGACGGGTGAAGGTCGCTGCTGGCCGATTCTGACGGGCGAACGTGGTCATTATGAGCTGGCTGCTGGACGCGATCCGTTGCCGTTCATCGACGCGATGGAAACATTCGCCAACGAGGGCGGCATGTTACCGGAACAGCTCTGGGACGCCGATGATTTGCCGGAGGGAACGATGAAACGCGGTCGCCCGACCGGGTCGGCCATGCCGCTGTGTTGGGCGCACGCGGAGTATGTGACCCTGGTGCGCAGTCACAAGGATGGGGTGTGCTTTGACCGCATCGAGCCGGTGTATCAGCGTTATGCCAAGGCCGGGACAAGCAGCACGATTGACATGTGGACGCTCGCACATCAGCCGCAACGGATCGCCCAAGGGAACACGCTCCGCATTATCACCGAAAAGGCAGCGACGATTCATTGGAGCGTTGATGGATGGGTGACGGCGAATGATCTGGACACGCGGGAGGCGGGACTCGGGTGCTGGTTTGGAGATCTGCCGTCGGCCCAACTCTCGGCCCGCACCCGCATCGTGTTCACGTTGTTGTGGCAAGCGGGATGGGAGGGGCGAGATTTTCAGGTAGTGATTGATGCGTCAATTCCAACCCGGAAAACGGCATGATGACCTCATACTGCTGCTGATAGGACTCCGCAGCAGGGATGGAGCGTCGGGACTTGTAGGATGACGGAACATTGCAGAAGGAGGAGCCAGTTAGATGGCCGCGATCGAAAGCATCATTATCAATCTCGTGCAGTGGCTGCGGCTCGCGGTAGAAGCGACGGGCGCTCTTGTGATTGCGGTCGGCGTTACTATGGCTTTCTACGGATTCGGACGCGCGCTTGCGTTGCGACAGTCTGAAAGTTATGTCGAGGTCCGGCTGACGCTCGCGCGTTACTTGGCACTCGCGATTGAGTTTGAACTGGCCGCGGACATCCTCTCGACGGCGATTGCACCGAGTTGGAACCAAATCGGAAAATTGGGCGCCATTGTTGTGATCCGCACGGGACTCAACTACTTTCTCATGCGCGAAATGAAAGAGGAGCGAGTGAAAGGCGTAGGGCACGCGTAGATACCCGCGAGAGTGGGGGAAGGAGCATCAGCATGGACATCCAAAACAACGGAATGACACGGCGCGTATGGCTGCAACGTGCTGGAGCCCTAGGACTGCTGGCGGCGGTGGAACACCTCGTTCCTTTCTACGCCTGGGCGAGCGCGTCGAACGGTGCGGCGCAAAGCTCGCCGTTGAGCGGAAACGTCATTGATTTAACCATCGCCGAGACTCCGTTTCGCCTGGACGGCCGAACCGCGCCTGCTATCACGATCAATGGGACGATCCCGGGTCCCGTGATTCGGCTGAAAGAAGGTCAACAGGCCACGCTCCGCGTCACGAACCGGTTGGAGGAGATCACCTCGATTCATTGGCACGGGTTGCTCCTACCGCCCGACATGGACGGCGTGCCTGGGGTCAGCTTCGGCGGCATCGCGCCGGGCACCACCTTTACGTATCAGTTCCCGGTGCGCCAGAGCGGCACCTATTGGTGTCATAGTCACTCGGGCGGCCAAGAGCTCTTGGGCATGTACGCGCCGATGATCATCGACCCCGTCGAGCCGGAGCCGTTTCGTTACGAGCGTGATTATGTGGTGATGCTGTCGGATTGGAGTTTTGAATCACCCGAAGCCCTGCTGGCCCATCTCAAAAAGCTCCCCGGCTACTATAACTTCCAGAAGCGCGCCGCGCACGAGTTCTTCTCGGATGTGGCACGGTCCGGTTGGCTACCGACACTGAGGGACTACTTGAGCTGGGACCGGATGCGGATGGACCCGACGGACTTTGCCGATGTCACCGGCTACACGTACACCTATCTGATGAACGGCGTGTCACCCACCGGCAACTGGACGGGGTTGTTTCGTCCAGGCGATCGGGTGCGGCTGCGCTTCATCGTCGCGGCTGCCATGAGCTTCTTCGACGTGCGTATCCCGGGTCTCAAGATGACGGTCGTCCAGGCGGATGGGCAGAACGTGCAACCCGTCGTGGTGGATGAGATTCGCATGGGACCGGCGGAAACCTACGATGTGATCGTCGAACCCGTCGAGGATCGCGCCTACACCCTCTTCGCGGAGACGATGGACCGCAGCGGCTACGCGCGCGGCACCCTCGCGACAAGCGCGGGCATGAGTGGGGAGATCCCTGCACGCCGGCCCAGACCGCTCCGCACGATGGCGGACATGGGGATGAACATGGCAGGTATGGCGATGGAGGGCATGGATATGCCAGGCATGAAAAAGAACCCGAATGGCAGCGGCATGCAGATGCCTGGCCTGGCCACGGCCGGCGACATGCCGAGCATGAAGCAGTCTGACGACGCTCCAACTATGGAGCCCATGCAACACGGTCCGGACACGCCGCCGATGCAAGGCATCCATGAGATGCCGAAAATGGGTTCAGGCGACCTACGGAGGTCGAAGATTCCTGGCGCCGAACCTGTCAAGCATGGCCCCGACGATCACGGCACCGGCAATCAAGTGGTCGCTGAATATTCGCAGAACCGGATGGGGGAACCAGGGAGAGGACTGGAAGACAGTGCGCGGCGGGTGCTGCTGTACACCGATTTGAAAAGCCTGGCGCCCTATCCGGACCAACGGGAACCGGAGCGCGAGATTGAACTCCACCTCACGGGCCAGATGGAGCGCTACATGTGGTCCTTCGACGGCAAGAAGTATTCGGACGCAAAAGCGCCGATTCGCTTTCGCTACGGCGAGCGGGTGCGCTTGACCTTCGTGAACGATACCATGATGGAGCATCCGCTCCATTTGCATGGCATGTGGATGCACCTGGAAAACGGCGCCGGAGCGTATCTTCCGCGAAAACATACGGTCATCGTGAAGCCGGCCGAGCGGTTGTCCGTCGCCATCAGCGCGGACGCACCGGGGCGCTGGGCATTTCATTGTCACCTCCTGCTTCATATGGAGGCCGGGATGTTTCGGGTCGTCGAGGTCTCGGACAACGAGCAAGGGAGGCACTCATGAGCGTTTCTCTGCGAACCGTCCTTGCCCCAGCTCTGGTCTGCCTTTTAAGCGCCGGAATCGGCGTGCCTATTGTCGCTGCGCAACTCAGGCTCGGCCCATCGGCTCCGTTCACGTCCACGATGCCGGACACGTCCACGGCAGCGAGGCCATTCGCTAGTTCGACCACTCCCATGGTGTCTGTCACCGCCGTCCCTTCCGGCGGGCAGGAAGGTACGCTGCCGAATTTATCGCCACAATATGATTGGCCCTCTCCCGTCAACGATGAAGCGCACCACCTGTTCACCCTGTTCGACGTCCTCGAATACCGTCCGCAAACAGCGGGAGGTTCAAGTACGAGCGACTATCGGTGGGATGTTGAGGGCTGGTACGGCGGGGATTACAACCGAGTCTGGTTCAAAAGCGAAGGGCAGCGCGGCACCGCCTTCAAAGCGGATTACGACGTGGACTTTCAACTGCTGTATGGCCGGTTCATTCAGAAATATTACGATTTTCAGATCGGCCCCCGCGTCGAGACGCAAACGTTCCGCGGACGCAACGTGACCCGTGGGTTCGGCGTGATCGGGATCGAGGGAATCGTACCGTACAACTATGCATTGGAGGCCACCGCATTCATCGATCAAAACGGGGCCGTGTCTGCGCGTCTGACCTTGACCAAGGATCTGTTGCTGACGGAACGACTGATCCTCCAGACCCGCTTGGAAACCAACGCCGCCATACAACGAGTCGAGGAGTTCACGACCGGGTCGGGTCTCAACAACCTGGAATTTGGGGTTCGGCTGCGCTATGAAATCCGACGCGAGTTTGCCCCCTATATAGGCATCTCTCTGGACAGAAGTTTCGGTGAAACCGCCACGCTCGTCCGCCAAGATGGTGGTAACCCGAGTCAAATTCGATTTGCGCTGGGTGTACGGGCGTGGTTTTGACCGATGCTGAGCACACTGTGATGCGGACAAAGGGACGCGATGGAAAGCCTATGTCCGGGGGTCGAAAGGTAAAATGGAAATCCTGACTCACGCCCCCTGCCACTCGATCCCACCTATCTGACTGAGGCAATGTAAGCATGCTGTCCCTCCAGGGACAGCATCCGTCTGGAAGGGCCCTCAGATTTCATGAAACCTGTTTTCCGCCCTATTGTGGGCGAGTCACCGGACTCGTGATAAAAGGACAGCCATTTCGAACGATCGGAGCGCAACATGGACCCGATGACACACACCAATCACGGACAGACGTCTGACCCACCTGCTGGTCACCCGATGTCGCACGACCACCAGGGCCATGATCGCCACGCGGGCCATTCCGTAGCGATGTTTCGTGATAAATTTTGGTTGAGTTTTGCCCTCACACTTCCCACGGTCTTCTGGTCGCCCGAGGTTCAACACTGGCTTGGTTACACGGCACCCTCCTTCCCTGGCTCCACATTGATTCCCGCAATTCTCGGAACCGCCATCTTCCTATACGGCGGCCTCGTGTTTGTGCGGGGGGCACAGAGTGAGCTTGCCGACCGTAAGCCAGGCATGATGACGCTCATCAGCTTGGCCATCATTGTCGCGTTTGGGACGTCGCTCGCTGCGACATTTGGCCTATTTGAGGTCGAGGTCTGGTGGGAGCTTGCCTCGTTGATTACGATCATGGTGTTGGGCCACTGGCTCGAAATGCGCGCCATTTCCCAAGCCCGGGGCGCGCTCACTGCACTCGCCGCGTTGCTCCCAGACACGGCCGAGCGGGTCACCGGCGCGGACGTTCGCACGGTGCCATTATCCGAACTCCACGTGGGTGACGTGGTCCTTGTCCGGCCCGGTGCGCGCGTTCCTGCGGATGGCGCCGTCGTCGAAGGCGCCGCTGAGGTCGACGAGTCGATGATCACGGGCGAGTCGAAAGCGGTCTCGAAGGAACCAGGGACGACCGTGATCGCGGGAACGGTCGCCGGCGGTGGCAGCCTGCGAGTCCGCGTGACCGCAGTCGGCGAGCAGACCGCCCTCTCCGGTATCATGCGGCTGGTGGCCGCCGCCCAAGCGTCGAGTTCTCGCACGCAAGTCCTTGCCGACCGTGCCGCCGCCATTCTGTTTTATGTGGCCGTCGCAGCCGGCGCGATCACGTTCACCTACTGGTGGGTGGCGGGGGACACCCAACACGCATTGATCCGAACGGCCACCGTGCTCATCATTGCCTGCCCCCACGCATTGGGGCTGGCGATTCCGCTTGTGATTGCCATTTCCACATCACTCGGCGCGCGGAATGGGCTGCTCGTGAAGGATAGACTGGCGCTTGAAAGGGCCCGCCTGTTGGATATGGTGATATTCGATAAAACCGGCACGCTGACCCGCGGCGCTCCCGCAGTATCTGGTATCGCGGTTGTGCCTGGCACGTCGGAATCAGAATTGCTTGCGCTTGCCGCTGCGGTCGAGGCCAACTCCGAACACCCCCTGGCCAGGGCGATCGTCGAAGAAGCCTCACGCAGAGGGGTGCGCCAATTACAAGCGGCCAGCTTCGAGGCACTGGCGGGCAGAGGGGCTCGGGCCATGGTCGATGGCAAGAGCATTGTCGTCGGCGGACCGCGTCTACTAGCCGAGGCCAAGGCCACGGTGCCTCCGGAAGTTGAGAAGGTCACGAGCGCCTGGGCGTCAGAAGGAAGGACCGTGCTGTCTGTCGTCGCCCAAGGACGACTGCTCGGTGCGCTTGCTGTAGAAGACGAGATCCGGCCCGAGTCGCTTGAAGCCGTCACCGACCTGCATCGGCTGGGTATCCGAGTCGCGATGATCACGGGAGATGCGAAAACCGTGGCGGAGTCCGTCGCCCGACGCCTCGGGATCGATGAGGTCGCAGCTGAGGTGCTTCCCGGCGACAAAGCTGCGGCCGTCAAACGGTTTCAAGCGGGCGGCAAGTCGGTCGCCATGGTGGGAGACGGAGTGAACGATGCCCCGGCATTGGCTACGGCCAATGTCGGAATGGCGATTGGCGCGGGAACGGATGTCGCCATCGAATCCGCGGGCATCGTGCTCGTGCGTAGCGATCCGCGCGACGTGGTCGGAGCCATCGAGCTCTCTCGTGCGACCTACCGGAAGATGATCCAAAATCTCATGTGGGCGACCGCGTACAACCTCGTCGCTATCCCGGTCGCCGGGGGACTGTTCGTCCGCTGGGGATTCGATCTTCCCATGAGTGTGGGTGCTGTCGCGATGAGCATGTCCACCATTATTGTGGCGGTAAATGCGCAGTTGCTTCGTCGCCTGAAACTCCAGCGTGAGACCCTTTGAACGATACAGGTATCATAGGGGCGGCTCGGCTCGTGGATGAATGAGGTACCCGCAGCCGCCAACCCGCGCCCGAAAGAAATAACCAAGACCGAAGAACGCAACCGTCTCAGACGTGAACAGCCTCTTGTTTCCGCTCTTTTACTTTCACAGAGACTTCGACGCGCGAGCCAAGCTTATTGAGGATCATCATCAATCTGTCAGAGGTGAACCGTTCGAGATCAGCAGTTCGTATTCGGGAAAAGTCAGCAGCCGGAACCCCTGTAAGGCCTTGCGCCTTCCGGACAGTGAGATCTTTCTTATCAAGCGTCTTAATGATTTCAGCGGCCAGAATAGCCTTAAACTGTCGAATATCTGCATCAGGAATTTTCAAATCCTGATAGACGTTTCCGCTCCCACGGATAATATCTTCTTTCATTTGTATGACATTATCTCTTCTTCGTTCTGTCTGGCCATGAAAGCATACCATCTAATTCTCGACAGTACGGGGCGCTGTCTTCAGTTTCCTCGTTTGCTGCGACTCCTCCCGCAGGCAGAGAGTCTTCCTCGAACCAGAGTGACGACAACATTCGATCCCAATCAGGCAAATACCTCGACTCCTCATAGAGAGTTCCTCCTCGAGTCCAGTCTTCAAACCATTCTGTGGGGTCAACCTCGCAGGGACCCTCTTGGACAAGTTTTGCTCCTTGCGCTGCCAGGGATGAAGGCGGCACACGATATCCAATCTGAACCCATGCTCCCATTTCTCTCAGGGAAGGGGAGCGGCTCGCGTAACGCACGATCCCATGCTCAGATAAGACAAATGTGCAAGGCATGTCGTTCAGCGCCGCAAAACGGGATCCAGTCGCTGTCAGCGAGGCCTTAAATTTCTTTCCCAATGTGACTACAGAATTAAATCCCAGATCTGCTGCATTTACTAACGGCTTAAAATGATCAGAGGGTAACAGAATTTCAGAGGCAAAGACGTCACAGAGCACTTCATTTTTAGGCCGCTTGGTATAACGTTGCGAATCACTCTTGCCAGTGTGTTCACTCGAAAGATCCAGATAAATATGTCCAAGTTCATGGCAGATGGTAAAGCGCTGCCGCTCTTCAAGGTGGTTCTTATTTACAATGATGTGCCACTTGTCTTTGATGGGTAGGGAGTGACCGGATTCGTTTTCAGGAAGTTCTGTCTCATATCGAAGCCCTGCATCGATGTCCTTGACATAGAGTTCCATTGAAACTGGGCATGTAAGATCTGGAAAGCTTCGCACAAAAGCACGAGCTTTCAAAATAACGGTAGACTCATCCACCTTCCATTTTCTCCCGTATCTGACGGATCTGTTTGAGCACTCTACGCCACGCCTCCCGTCCGTCTGGGCGCCCTCGCGAACGCATCTGTGCCGCAGATTCGAAATCGTCGAGAGAAAGGTCCTCATCCTCCAAGACCTCGTCTAATAGATCCTTCTCGACGGTCTGTCCCACTAGGAATCTCAAGATCCTGGCTTTCCGCTCACCTGGGCGCAGGGCTCGAATTAGTCCGGTCACAATCTCAACTGATGGATCGACCTTTGCGCCAGTCTCTAGCCTGTGCACATAGGCATGATCGACATCCGCGAGCTGTCCTAACTGACGCAGCGATAGGCCTTTTTCTGTTCGAAGACGCTCGAGAAACCCACCAAAGCCGATAGACATACCTCTCCCTTGACAAGCAAATGCAAACTTCGTAGTATGTTGTCTATGCAGACAACATACAGACTGGCTATGCGTACGTGGAATTACAGGACTTAGTATGTGATTCACGGCACCGTAGCCCTGTTGAGCAACAGCTGAGATTACACCGCTGCAGGCGCCAATGCAAGTCGCACAGAGTCGAATGGGGCAGGTAACGATTAAGAACAATTGAGATGGCTGGCTAATATCGGATCGTTCACGACATAGCGTGAGAAACACAACGGAAACAATACACCATAGGCCCATGAATTGACCAACCGAGGTTTGTTTGATGGAGAGTGATCACTCGAATCCAATCAAGGAAGGAGTCCATCCCATGAAGAATAATGACCGCTTCGTTGTCAACCATGAAGACGGATGGGCTGTAAGGAAGGCTGGAGCTGATCGTGCCAGCAGCGTCCATCGCACACAAGAGGAGGCTGAACGAGCTGCTAAGCTAACTGTTACGAACCTCGGTGGGGGAGAAGTGCGGATTCAGGGACGTGACGGGCAGTGGCGAGATTCCGACACTGTATCGCCTGGCAACGATCCCATGCCGCCACGTGACCGCAAACACTAGAGATGATGATGATCGGTCACAAGAAAAAGCCGATTGGATATAGCGAAGAGCGATGGCATTTTAATTTATCGAGGGAGAACAAACTATGGCAGGGGAAAAGACGGTTACAATTATTGTAGAAGGCACTCCGCACGAGTGGCCGAAGGATGAGATCACCTATACGGAAGTGGTCACGCTGGAAGTGCCAGACTACTCTCAGCACCCCGAAATCACATATTCCGTCAAGTACAAGAACGGCCATGGTAATAAACCTGAAGGAGTGCTCTCACCGGGTGCCTCTGTAAAAGTCAAGGAAGGTATGGTCTTCAATGTTTCAGAAACTGGTCAGTCATAACGACGACATCCGGCGCTTGGTCGAAAAGGGCTATGCAGCTACCTTCGACTGCAATTACCTCGTTATACGCGATATTCCATATCTGGGCAGTGATCGGAGTCTGCACATTGGCGCAATCGTTACGAAGCTCGAATTCATAGACCAGGAGCGAGTTACGCAAACAGATCATCAAATATTTTTCGCCGGGTCTATTCCTCACGGGCTGGACGGAATGCCGATCCCAAATCTCGGTGGCGGACCTACTCAGCTTCCATTGAGTGAGACCAGCAAGGATGTAGTCGTACAGCGCTCGTTTTCAAACAAGCCTAGAGCAACCGGAAAATTTCAGGATTTCTTTGAAAAGATTGAGAGTTACGTCAGCATAATATCCTGGCCAGCCATTGAATTACATGGCGTCACCCCCTATACATTTCGCGTTGTAAAAGAGGTCGCATCCGACTCCGTATTCAAATTTCATGACACACTGACGAGCAGAGCAGAGATCACAGACTTATCGGCGAAGTTCAAGGATGATGTGATTGCTGTAATAGGCATCGGCGGGACAGGCGCATATGTTTTAGATTTCATTGTGAAGACGCCGGTCAGAGAGGTTCGGGCGTTCGACCTGGATTTATTCCAGATACACAACGCCTTTCGTTCGCCTGGCCGACTTGAATCGACTGAACTCGGCAAACCGAAGACGGAGGTTTATCTTTCACGGTACGAAAACTTTCGGACGGGACTATCCGTCTCTCACAAGTTCATTGACGCCTCCTGCTCTGACGAGCTGAACGGTGTGACTTTCGCATTCGTGTGTGTCGACAAAGGTTCATCTCGAGGTCACATTTTTGACTTGCTCATTTCAAAGGGCATCCCCTTTATTGATGTAGGACTGGACCTGAATCGTAAGAAAGGCCCACTCAACGGCATGTTGCGCACAACTTATTACTCTGCCGAGCATGGCCAGAAGGTACGAGACAAGGGATTAGCTGAGCTTTCAGATCGCCCACAGAACCTGTACCGGACCAACATTCAGATCGGCGAGCTCAACGCGCTCAACGCGTGCTTGGCCGTTATCAGGTTCAAACAGCTGCGCGGGTTCTACTTCGAAGAGATTCCCTACTACCATCTTCTCTTCGGAGTCGGCGATCTTCATATAGCTGGAGGTTGGGAGTTCAATGAAAATTAGGCTGCAACGTGTCCATTACATGCCGAAGGAATTGAGGCCGGGTGTGCTCTATTTTTCAGAAGAATTCGGTGCTGCAGCGCATCTCTGCGCATGTGGATGCGGGTCCAAGATACGGACTCCGCTGGGTCAAACTGAGTGGACTATTGAGGAGACAGAGAGTGGACCGACTCTCCATCCTTCTGTTGGGAATTGGCAGCAAGCTTGCCAATCGCATTACTGGATATATCGTGGCGACGTTATGTGGTCTACCAAGTGGACGCCTGAGCAAATCGCTGCTGGCCGTCTTGGTGAGGAAACGCGCCGGCGCGCCTACTATCATAACCTTGATCGCCAACGGGGCGGGACCCTGCAAAGATTCTTGCGCTGGGTAAAGAGCATGTTTGAACGATAGTCAGTGTTCTATCGGACAGGTCTAAGCCCTCGCGTACTCATCGACCAAGTCCTTATGAAAAAGAATGTTTTCTAAGGACTTGACCTCGAATAGCCGGTGGCTACCTGTCGTAAATGTGCGAGAGAAGGGCCGGTCATGGAACAATTAACCATAGGTGAAGCATCGTAATTTATTGGGGAGCAGCCACCAAATCTTGTGTCGGTGGGAGTCGGGACTATCAAGAGGCCTCTTCGGGAAAGGTGTCACCTGAAGAGGCCTCTTTTTTGCCTTTCTAGGCTGGTGGCTGAGGAAATGAAATTGGCGAGAACACAACCTAAACTGTCGGGCATGAATGTGGGTCACACTCTGCATCTGGTCACTCGGGATATTAGGCCAACGGTAGATCGGGAACTGTGGGCTCGAGCAGCAGGTCGGTGCCAATTCAACGGATGTAATCGTATTGTCTATAAGTCTTCCGTTACCCAAGAGTCGGTCAATATTTCCGAAAAGGCGCATATTTACTCATTCTCTTCTCATGGCCCGCGCGGCCATGGTCCATTGAAGCGAGACTTGCATCTGCTCAATGAGGTGGGAAATCTGCTCCTCGTCTGCCACGATTGTCATAAGAAAATCGACAAGAGGAAGGACGGGGGCCGATATCCCGCTGATCTTCTTCAACAATGGAAACTTGAGCATGAAAGGCGGATCGCCCTTGTCACCGGCGTGGCACCCCATAAGAAATCGACCATCGTACTCTACGGAGCAAACATCGGAAATGAACGATCGCCTCTTCAAGCAGTCCAAGCTCAATGGGCGACGTTCCCCGATTGGTACCCATCGAACGAACACCCACTCTGTCTCAGTATGACCTGGGAAGGGAAAGACGACCAACGACAGTACTGGACGACGGAAGAAGAGAATCTCCGATTAGGATTTGAGCGCCTGATCGCTCCGCGCATTGCAGCTGGTGAACATTTCTCAATATTTGGGTTAGCACCCATCCCTCTATTGATCCGTCTTGGGACCCTCTTTACCGATAAAATTCCAGCGGAAGTGTATCAATTGCGGCGGGAGCCGGAACAGACCTGGCAGTGGAGCAGAAGCAGGCATAAGACTGACTATCAGATTAAAGCTCCGCGGACCTTCCGGCACCCGCCCGTCCTCATCATCGCGTTGAGCGCACCAATAGCCCATGATCGGGTAATCTCAGTGCTTGGCAGGGAAATGAGTATCTGGCAGCTCACCATTAGACATCCACACAATGATTTCCTGAAAACTAGGCGTCAACTTTCCCAATTTCGTGAAGCGGTCCGTCGTCTCATGGTGCGCATTGCAGAGAGGCACGGGCAACAGACACCTTTAGCGATCTTTCCCGCGATGCCCGTTGCCGCAGCAGTAGAGCTGGGAAGGGTGAGAATGCCGAAGGCCGACATGCCATGGGTGGTGTACGACCAGAACAAAAATGCGAGAGCATTCGTGAAGGCTCTCGAAATTCCAGGAGGGCCACATGATTGATGAGCTTCGCACTGATGTGTTGACCGAACTAATAGAATCGCTGGATATCCCGGACACGGCTTATCAGGAAGCATCCCGTCGCTATCAGGATCTCGCCTTATGGTTACAGGACGAATCAAAAGCCAAGAGTGCTCGATTCCGACCGAGTATTGGCCCGCAAGGATCTTTCCGACTGGGCACCGTGACAAAGCCATGGAAACGTGAGGACTATGATTTGGATGTCACGTATCGGCTGGAAAATGACATCACCACACGGTCCTATACGCAAGAACAACTAAAGGTGCTGGTTGGAGCAGATCTGAACGCCTATCGAAATGAGCGCCAAATTCACGAGAAGTTAGAAGAAAAACATCGATGTTGGCGTTTGAACTACCAAGACCGTCTGCAGTTTCATATGGATACAGTGCCGTGCATTCCTCACACGGAGAATGTTCGAGCTGCGATCCAACAACGGATCATTCAAGCGGGAACGTCACCGTTACTAGCTCAGGACATGGCCCAGTTCGCTGCGGCAATTACGGACAACCGACATTACCGCTACCGCCAGATTACGGATGATTGGTATATCAGCAATCCTGAGGGGTATGCACGGTGGTTTGAATCACGCATGCGGCTAGGTGATGCCTGGCTTGCCGCTCGAGTGCTGCAGGCACAGGTGAAGCACATTGAGGATCTGCCTGTGTTCCAATGGAAGACGCCTCTCCAAAAGGCCGTACAAATCATCAAACGCCACCGTGATGTAATGTATGAACAAGACCCGGAGCGAAAACCGACGTCGATCATCATTACAACGTTGGCGGCCAATGCCTACGGAGGAGAAGTGGATCTTCCGAGCGCATTGGAACAAATTGTCAACAATATGGATGTGAGTCCTGACATTCCACGAGTGCCCAATCCGGTCAATCCACAGGAAGATTTTACGGACAAATGGAGGACACCGGAAGGTCGACGACTCCGTCTGGAAGAGAATTTCCTCATCTGGGCGGATCAGGCTAAAAAGGACCTCAGCACGATGTTATCTCCCCACAACCAGGGGCTCCTTCTTGATGTTGTCCAAAAACGTTTTGGCATCAAGGTCAGCGATGAGATCGCCAGGAAAATGGTTGGACGTCACAGCCCCACATCTGCCGCTATCCATGTTATTCGGGATTCGCCTCCTAAGCCCTGGTGTCGATGAGCATGTATGCGGCAATGGGACTGACGCAATTCCTCTCAAACTACCCGGGCATGGACGTATATCCCGTTCGCGGTTCAGATCTGCGATTAGAAGGCGTCTTTACGTTTTCTGCTGAATGGAAGGACTATGGTCTTCTTACCGATGCCTTTACCCTCCGAATCAACATCCCGGAGCTGTTTCCAAAGGCACTTCCTACCGTGCACGAATTGGACGGCCGTATCCCACGCACACAGGAATACCATATAAATCAAGATGATCATTCCCTCTGTCTTGGCTCTCCACTCAGACTATTGAAGGCTATCTCTGTTGAGCCAACCCTGAGTGGATTTAGCAAGCGGTGCCTGACTCCTTACCTGTATGCCGTTTCTCGAAAATTGTTGCAGGGAGGTGAGCTATTGTTCGGCGAACTTGCACACGGCCAACCAGGAGCACTTGCGGATTACCTTAACATGTTTGGTCTTGGGACCAACATTCAGGCCATGCGTGCTATTCGATATTTGGGAATGAAGAAGAGACTGGCGAACAAACTGTCCTGTCCCTGCGACTGCGGACGCCGGCTGGGCGTATGTACCTTCAACCGTCGGCTTCGAAGCTTCCGATTGCTTGCTCAACGGAATTGGTACAGGAAGGCTTTTTCGAACTTCTTAGAGAGCAATCTCGATAAGGGGTGTACGAGAAGCTTCAGCTACGTAGAACAAATGGTGCGGGAGGGACGCCTTAATCTTGACGAGCGAGAATAAGCACATATAAGGGGAAAGACCTCGCCAATTGAACTACGAAAGAACGACTATCTTTCATGAGACGAGTTCCAAACCAACAAACTAAGGGCAAGTTGGGCAGTAATTCGAACCGTGTCTTCAACGATATTCTGAAGGGACACGTTTTTACCGCCAAACCAGACTGATGCGTCCACCGCTTGTGGACTTCCGGGCTCTTCATCACGTTTAAGAAGAGCAGCCGCTCCCGAGTCGATCGGAAGGTTCCGCCTTGGCCAACATTGCGCTTCCTTCGCCCTGGGACTTAGCTCAAACCACAGCCGACCTTGCCCACTTGAGCAAATAAGCGCGGCATGACAGTCTGTCAGCTGAACAGCTCGTATAGCGGTCGCCGTGATACTGGTTTCGAACCGTTTTGCTAGCCACCGCACTGCCTCAAAGGTCAGGAGTCTCTGCTTTAAGAGTGGTTGGAACAAATATTGTGGGAGGAGCAATTCGGCCGCGTAGCGGTTTGCGACTCCTTCTTTATCGTGCCCATCCCATTTACAAGTCAGTTGATCATTATCACAAACCAGTGCAACTTTGCCGCGATGTTTTAACCAATGTCCCAGCTCATGAGCCGCCGAGAATCTTCTCCTCGATTCAGTCGCTCTCTGATTAACGGTGATAATTGCGCGATTGCTGAAGCCGATTATCCGCCCTTCACATCCTTCAAGCGGTTCATACATCACAGTTGCACCGCAATACTGCGCAATGGCTTCGATATCAATCTCGTGGGGAGCAGTCACGCCCAATGCTCTGAGTAGTGCTTGGGGATCGTCAGCAAGCATGATACGCCATCAAGGAAAGACGAGCCTTGTCAGAATATGATACAGGCATCATGGAGAAGGAGGTGCTCTTCCTCAATTAGGAGAACAGGAGACCAGCATAAAAGACAACGTGAATTTTATAGTACCGCGTGACCCGTCGCGACGGCAAGCAACAGATCAATTTACATGAGCGCCGATATACGAGTGCTGCCGTGGCGTTCTAGGCCCGTAAATGCTGCTGCTGACGGGCGAGCGTAAATTGATTTAGGGTGAAACTTGTTACCTGCGAGGGATGCCATTCCTAGGATTCGACATGACGTCTCAGATCTTGAAGTTTGTACAAATGCTAGCTCTTCTTGAATTTGAGCAGACCCAAGACATGTAACTGCCGCAAAAGACTGTCAACGTCTGCTGGCGCCATATCGCTCAATTTATGATACTGGCCGGTTAGCACCGCAGGCTTCAGATAGTGATGGTGTGATAAGCATGCCTTAAGAAGCTGTAACTTATCTTTCATGGATGTCGGCAATGACAGGCGGACGCGTTTTAGCGAAGCCACCTCTTTCTTGTAAGCCTCGCGAGACAAATTGAGCGCTTGGTGGCCGTAAGCACCTAGCGCCTCAGCAAACACCCTTGTGGCATGTTCTCCATACTGTTGTGGATCCAAGCCGCTTTCCCGAATTTCTTCGTCCAGTTCCTCTTCTGAAAGACTCATGATTGCCTCAGTCTGCATATCTAGTAGTCGTTCATATTGAGACCGGACTTCGTTCTCTTTTGTTTTCACTTTCATAACGCTCCTTCTAGGTTGCGCTTTCTGAGCTTACACGTAGCGCGGACTATTTGCATGTTGTATCTCGCGTATTGAGCTTGCGGAAGTTTTAGGTGACGGCAGATTTCCGGCCCACTTAAACCCTCTAGCTGTAGCTGAAACACCTTCTCTCCGAGGGAGTGCTGGCCCAATATAATTGCCATGTGATGTTTCACCTTGGACAGAAAGATCTCACGTCGCTTCAAGTCGAGCTCTTCTTCCGGGTTTGGAAGGGCAGTGGGGAAATCGTCTGCCGTCTTAGCCCGAACCTCGTCGTCACCATCATCCTCACTATTTGCATCAAGCGACGAAAGAAGAATCGGTTCCTGGTACCGTTGACTAGTGTGATGCTGTGCGTGGTTGCTTACTTGTGACCTGATCACCAAACGGAGGTGATGGCACATTGGGTAATTTTTGTTCCATGGTCGTGATCCTGCCAGTGTCGCGGCGATGGCTTCGTGTACAAAATCATCACCATCGCATCCTCCGCCTCGTGAGCCAATACTAGCAGCAAGCCGCCCGGCTATCCACGTTAAGTTCTTGCGATCCTTCAGACTTAGTGCCTCGATCGCACGTCGAGCTTCATCCTGAGTCGCTACCATAAATGTTCTTCAGTCTCAAACTTACAATTGCTGGCTCAAAACTTTTTTTGATCGCCCCGTTAAAAACTGCCCAAAGATCAGTATTGGTGAGTATGTCTAAGGGGCTGTTTCCCGAGGAAACAAGGATAACACTAGAGATTGGGAAGGTGATGAGAAAAACAATTTGTGAACGGATAGCGGTCGAAACAGACGATATAAAACCGGTGTGGAAACAGCCTCGTGGAAGTTATGGGAACAATTTTTGGCAGATGTATA
>CAZPJD010000236.1:0-4372 GCA_964586775.1 uncultured bacterium
ACGCGCATGGTCGCGGACACCGCCGCGCAAAACGGCATCTCGGAATCGACGATCTGGCGCTGGCTCAAACGCGCCGCCCCCCTCGCCCGTGATGACGGGAGAGGGGCCGGGGGTGAGGGTCACCCTGCCGGGGGTGAGGGCACCAACGACCAAGGACCAGAAACCAACGACCCGCGCGCAGCGCGGCGCTGGACACTCGTCGCCCCGATCCTCGCCGCGCCGGCGGGCGAGCGCACGCGCATGGTCGCGGACACCGCCGCGCAAAACGGCATCTCGGAATCGACGATCTGGCGCTGGCTCAAACGGGCCGGGGGTGAGGGTCACCCTGCCAGTGGTGAGGGCGACCAGCAACCAACGACCAACGACCAACGACCCGGCCTTTCCGACCTCCGCTGCGGCAACCGCAACGCCGCCAAGCACGACACGGCCGTCATGAAGGTCATCTTCACGCTTCGCGCCCGACGCGAGAGCCCGACGATCGCCCAGGTCTTCAAGGGCTACGAGTGGGAGCGCAAGCGCCGCGTGGGCGAGACCGCTTTGGGGCGCGCCCGCGAGGACGAGCCGATGCTGCCGAAACTCTCCGAGCGCACGGTGGCGCGGATCCTGTCGTCCATTCCCAAGGCGTATCAGGCCCGGCGGCGCGGCGGCGACGGCGCGCGCGACGTGAAAAAGAACTTCGTGCCCCCCATCCACCGCGATTGGACCGACGTGCGCGTCATGGAGTGCTGGATGGGCGACGGCACCGGCTTCGACGCGTTGGTGAACTGGCCCGGCTACAAAGCGCCGATCCGCCCCTGGCTGCTCACGTGGCTCGACGTGCGCTCGCGCATGATCGTCGCGTGGCGGCTCGTCGACCAGGTCAACGGCGGCACCGCCATGTTGGCGCTGCGCGACGGATGGCGGCGATATGGCCTTTGCGACTGGCTCTACATCGACAACGGCAAAGAGTACGATAACAAGGACCAGAACGGCCGCACCGTGTACCGGGGCAAGATCGAGATCGCCCACCTCGACGGCTACCTCGCCCAGCTCGGCGTGCGCAAACAGAACGCCGTCGTCCGAAACCCTGAATCCAAAGCCCCGCAGGAGCGCTGGTACGGGACGTTCAGCCACTCCTACCTGAACCTGTTCAACGCTTACACCGGCGGCAACATCACGGCGAAGACGAACACCAAGGACGACGCACGGCTCAAAGCCGACCTCTCCGCGGGCCGCGTCATGGACCGCGACGAGGCCATCGCCCTGACCGGCCGCATCATCGCCGCTTACAACGGTGCGCGGCACTCATCCCTCGGCAAGCTCTCGCCCTTCAAGATCTTTGGCGACCTGTATGGCCGCACGGCGGATGGTGTCTCCGAGCGCCCCGTCAAGCGGGTGACCGATCGCGTGCTCGACATCGCCATGATGCGCCGCGACCGGGTCTTCACCGTCTCGAACGCGGGCGTCGAGGTGCTCGGGCAGCGTTACGAGACGAGGCCCGGCGACGAACAGGCGTCGATCGCCTTCATCGAGGCGGTGGGTCGGCGCGGCGTCGTCGCCTACGACCCCGACGACCTGAACGTCGTCCACCTCTACGCGATCGTGAACGGTCGCGAGGCGTACGTATGCGACCTCGTGCCGAGCTTCGGCGTGAAGGTCGGCGACGAGCAGGCGGCGAAACAGGCGATCCGCGAGCAGGCCCGGCGCAAGAAGCTCATCGCCGAGGCGTCCGCCGCCCTCATCGACCGGCAGATCGCCCCCCGCGCCCAGGAGATCCTGCGCGAGGGCGTGCTAGCCGTGAACGATGACGTCGCGCATGCCGACCACGAACGGCGGTTTGGCGGCGGCTCCCCTCGCCCGTTTGACGGGAGAGGGGCCGGGGGTGAGGGCCAGTCCTCGCTCCTCACCTTCCCCAAGGGCGGCGCGCCGAGCGCGCTGACCAACGACCAAGGACCAACGACCAGCGACCAAAAACCGCTTCGCGGTTTGTTCGGCGAAACCATTCACGGGGGTGAACAATGATCGCAGCGCCGATGGACGATGTGAACAGACAGATCGAAAAGGACGGGTCGCGCGACCTTCGAGGCCGGCTCGCGCACTACTTCAAGCAGACGGGCATGGTGCCCCTGGACCTCGCCATCGCGATCGGCGGACGGCAGGAACTGGTGCCTTCGATCACCGGCTTCATGGACGGCAAGCCCACCGACGACGAGCTGGTGGACCGTCTGTCCGCCCTGCTCGGGCATGATCCGCACTGGCAGCCCGACCCGGTCGCCAACCTGCGCATGGTTTTCGAGATGTGCCGCCACGTCGCCAAGCGCGGGCGCGTCGGCGCGATCTCGGGCCGGGCCGGTTACGCCAAGACGTCGAGCCTCAAGACCTACGCGCGGATCCACGGCGCGGCCTACTACGCCTATGACGAAGTGTCCGGGCCGCGCATCGTGATCCGGGAACTGTGCCGCCTCACCGGCGCGCACGGCTTCGCCGTCAAAAACATGGGCGACATGCTGCACGTGCTGATCGAGCATCTGAGACGCCGCCCGCGCACGCTGCTGATCGACCAGGCCGACACGCTGCCCTTCAAGGCGCTCGAAGCGATCCGGGCCATTCACGACGCCACCGGCTGCCCGCTCATTCTGGCCGGGCTCGAGGGCCGCCTGATGGGCCGCCTGCTGCGGCGCAACGAACGGGAAAACGCCGAGCAGATTTTCTCGCGCATCACCGCGCACATCACGCTGCCGGTCCCCACGGTCGAGGACGTGCAGATGATCGCCGGGCACTACGGCATCAAGGCGGCGCGATCGATCGAATTCATCCACCGGCGCGCGGCGGTCGGCGGATACCGGACGATCCGGACGCTGTGCGAGGACGCGGCCGACGTCGCCGCCAACAACGGCACCAAAATTCCGGCGTTCGAGCACGTGAAGCTCGCGGCCAGCTACCTCATCACCACGGTTCGCGACGAGGAGGCGGCGGCATGAACACCATCACCTCCAGCGTTTTGTTTCCCATGAGCGCCGGCACCTACTGGGCGCTGGCCCTCGAGGACCTATCGGCCCCCGGCAAGGGATACGTCGCGAGCATCGCCAATAGTTCCGACGCGGCGTTCGCCCTCGCCCGCGACGTGGCGAAGCGCGGGCACTGCCGCGCGCACGTCTTCGAGTTTTGCGTCGAGCCCGGCGGGCACATCGAGATCGCGCCGGGCCGTGATGCGTCCACCACCACCGGCGGTTCGCCGGCCAACACCACCGGCGGTTCGCCGGGGAACACCAAACACGGGGATGACCGATGAGCACGATGAAACGGGACAAGAAGGTCGACGCCACGCCCAGCTACACCACGCTCGCCGAGGCCGACGCGGCGCTCGCCCGCCTGCACGAGGTGAACGCCACCATCGCGTCGATCGAACAGAAGGCCGCCGAAGAGCGCGCCAAGATCGAGCGCGATCAGGCCGAGGCGACGAAGGATCTCTACGCCGACCAGAAGGTGCTCGCCCGCGAGCTGGAGCTGTTCGCCCGGCACCACTTCGAGCGCGGCGGATTCGAGGGCCGCAAGAGCCTCGAACTGCCGAGCGGCTTCATCGGCTTTCGGCAGTCGACCAAGACGGCGTGGCTGTTCAAGAAGGTCGACGACGTGGTCGCCGCGATCCGCACCGCCGCCAAGGGCAAGACGAAGTTCGGGCAGCTCGTCGCCGAGCGGTTCGCCGATCTGGTTAAGGTCAAGGAAACCCCGCTCAAGACCGCGATCCGGACGCTCACGATCACCGATCGCGGTGTCGAGCGCCGCCTGACCGCCGAGGAACTCGCGCTGCTGGGCACCAAGGTCGAGACGGACGAGATGGTCTTCGCCTACTCGACCGACAAGTCCAAGGCGTTCGACCTGTCGGCCACCGACGACGCCGAGGCCGCGTGACGTCATGACCAACGACCAACGACAAACGACCAACGACGGCGCCCGCATTTTGCCCGCCGGCGACTGCGTCTGCGGCCACCGCAGCGGTGAGGACGACGGACGCGGGTGTCCGCTTTGCCGCGCCGAGCCGGAAAAGCGTCATTATACGTGTCAATGTTGCAGCAAGCCGATCGACGAAGAAGAAGCTACCGGCACGGGCCTGTGCCTCGAGTGCGAATATGGCGCTCCCAGCGACCAACGACCAAAAACCAACGACCCGTCCGACCGCTGCCGCCACTGCGGCGGCGCGGTCTGCGACCGCTGCGGCGTCTACGTCGACGGGCGCTGGGAACACCCCGGCGACTGCCCCGTCGCCGGCGAGCCGCCGGTGGCGGATGGGGAATGTGGCACAGGCACGCCCCGTGGCGTGCCTGTGACGAGGTGATGCGATGATGTCCAACACCTACCGGGCCTACCTCGAGGCGCGGAAGCTCATGAGCAG
>CAZPJD010000237.1:0-3150 GCA_964586775.1 uncultured bacterium
GGGGTGGAAGAGCGATGTCGGTCGCCGGCTCGACGCGCTCGTCGTGAAGTGCGTTCCCGACGTGCGCAAGGCCGTGAAGTGGAATTCGCCGTTTTACGGAGTCGAAGGGCCGGGCTGTTTCTTGTCGATCCACGTGTTCACGCGATTCGTGCGGGTCACCTTTTTCAATGGTCTATCGCTTCGTCCCCTGCCCGAAGGCGGCACGCCGAAAAGCGGCGAATCGCGTTGGTCCGACATCCATGAGGGCGAAGAATTCGACGAAAAGAAGTGGGCTTCGTGGGTGAAACAACGCGCCGTGTTACCCGGGTGGAAGCCGTGATCGAATCGTCAAGAGCGGACGCGCCCCAAAACGGGAAACGATGAAGCGAGCCGCGGACCGACCGGGCGAGAAGAGTGCCTCGCAAATCATCGACAAACGAATCGAGGAGTTTGCCGACTGGCGCGGCGAGACGCTCGGCAGGATCCGCGCCCCGGTCCACGAAGCGGTCCCGGACGTCGTCGAGGAGTGGAAGTGGCGAGGGACTCCGGTCTGGTCGCACATCGGGATCATCTTTACCGGCGAGACCTACAAGAGCGTCGTGAAACCGCGGATGCGTTCAGGCGATCGACTTGAGGGACACATAAAAAAGCTCGCAAGATCAATCACTTGCGAACCGTGAGGAATGAGTCGGGATGACTGGATTTGAAGCGAGTCCAGTCGCGAACAAAAACCCTAACCAGGCCGCGATGTTCCGCTGTCCTTCCCGACACTTACGCGATTTTTCCTTTGCCGCCGTTTGCTCCTTTTTGGTGCTATTTGACCCCTTTGGACACACCTCAGGGCACACTTTTGGACACAGGTGGGGTTGGCGAACTGATCGAAATCCAGTCATCCAGCCCTGTGACCAAAAGTGTGTCCACGGCGTGAACGGCGCTATGGTGGTTCAGTTCGTCATGTGGTACGTTTTTTTCGGAATTTTTCTGACGGAGAGATGGAATGCCCGCCGCCGCGACGCCGAATCTGAAACCGGGAAGAGTGTACCGCACCCGTGACTTCGCGCGCTGGTCCGCAAACCCGACGCGGCTCGCAAAGCGCCTCGTTCGGCAGGGAGCACTCGAGCAACTCGCGCACGGCCTCTTCGCCCGCCCGAGGCAAAGCAGTTTCGGTCCTGTTCCGCCGAACGACGAGGCGCTCATGCGCGCCTTCCTCGGGACATCGCGATTCCTTTTCACCGGTCCCGAGTTCTGGAACCTCCTTCGACTGGGCGCTACCGCGTGGTTCCCGGCCCGCTTGGTCTATAACGAAAAACGGTCAGGAAAGTTTCTGCTCGCGGGTCGTCCTTTCCTTCTTCGTCGTGTCAGGTTTCCGCGCAACCCCTCCCCCGAATGGTACGTCGTGGACCTGTTCGAGAACGCCGGCAGCGTCAGTTTGGCCCAGTCGGACCTTGGCGTGGCGCTCACGTCGGCGATGCGCGAACACCGGTTTCAAGCCGAGCCGCTTCAAAAATATGCGCGCGAGTTTGGCACCGGTGAAACACAGAAGTTGATCGCTCAAGCGATCCAAGACGCAGAGGTCACGCGTGCCGTTCGCGCATGACCATCCCGATTTTTCGGCCCTTGTGGAACGGCTCGCGAGTCGAAGCGCTCTCTCAACCGGCATGATCGAAAAGGACTACTGGGTGACGCACACCCTGTGGTCGCTCCATCAGACCGGGCTCGAAATCTGGTTCAAAGGCGGTACGTCGCTTTCGAAAGCGTACGGGATCATCGAGCGGTTTTCCGAGGACGTGGACCTTCGCGTCGAACCGGGGAACGCCGAGGTTCCCAAGGTCAAATCGTGGAAAAGTACGAACGCCGGACCGATCGCGCAGCGGCGTGCTTATTTCGAGTCGCTTGAAACTGCGATCACCGTGCCCGGCGCTCGTGTCGTTCTCGAAGACGGGAGTATCGACAAAGATGCGCGGGGCGCGGTGTACCGCGTCGAGTACCAAGGGAACTATCAGGGCGATCTTGGCCCGATGCGCCCGTACGTCATGCTCGAAATCGGCGTCGCGCGGGTCACGCCTTTCGTCCTTCGACCGATCAGTTCGTTCGTCCACGACGAACTCGCCCGCATCGGTCGCTTGCAGGAATTCAATGACAACCGACCGAGCGATGTCCGCTGCGTTCATCCGCTCGTGACGCTGATCGAGAAGCTCGACGCCATCTCCCGCCGCTTTCGCCGCGATCCGATGGAGCCGGTTTCCTTCGTTCGCCACTATGAAGACGCGGCACGGATCATTCGAGTGATTTCCACTCTTCCCGCACTCGATCAGACCCCTGCCCAACTCATCGACGACATGCTGCGCGAGAAGCAAATCCGCTGGCGGCCGGACGCGGCCGATCCCGCGTTCAACGTCCGAGCGGCTGAGCCGAAGGCACTCACTGATGCCTACGCCGCGCTCCGGGCGATGTTCTGGGGTGAGCGAACAATGCTTCATGACGCATGCGCGGCGATTCGCGCGTGGATCGCGGGACACGTGCCGGACTCTGGCACCAACGTGGAGACGACCCCGTGAGCGAGTATCAGTACTATGAGTTCCGTGCCGTTGACCGGCGCCTGACCGCGGGGGAGATGGGCGAGATGCGCGCCGTCTCGACGCGCGGACGCATCACGCCGACGAGTTACACAAACGAGTACCACTTCGGCGATTTCAAGGGCGACCCGGACCGCTGGATGGAGCAATACTTCGACGCGCATCTTTACTACGCGAACTGGGGAACCCGGATTCTTCAGCTTCGAGTGCCCGCGCGGCTCCTCGATCCGGCCGTCGCGCGCTCCTACTGCGCCTGCGAGAGCATGACGGTGCGGGTCCACAACGACGCCGTGATTCTTACCTTCTCCGTGGACGAGTCGGACGACGGATGGAGCAGATTCGATACCGAGCTTGACTCGTTCATGGCGCTGCGATCGGACCTGATGCGCGGAGACCATACTGTCCCCCTCGGAAGGCGAGACACTTGAAAGTGGGTAGAATTGAGCCGCCGCGCCCGGCGCGCCGGGCCGTCAGAGCCCCGTGCGCGTCCGGCAGGCGGCGGTCGCCCACGGGAGGTGTTCCTTGCCGAAGCCGAACAAATTCACGGATGAGCAGAAGTACGAGATCGCGATGGAGTTGATTTCGGGGAAATCGT
>CAZPJD010000238.1:0-6947 GCA_964586775.1 uncultured bacterium
GCGGTCTCGGGCATCAGCACGAGCGACGCGCCGTCGGCTACGGTCTTTTTCGCCTGCGCGAGGTAGGTGTCGAAGGTACGATCCTGATTGCCGGGATTCCACTTCTCGTTCTGGTCGATGTTGCCCTGTGTCATGCCGACACGGATGCCGCTCCCCGCCGCCATTTGCGTGTCGATGGCGGGGATGCGCAGGATTCCGTAGACGGCGAGCGCGACGACCCACATCGCCAGCGTGACGAGTTCGCCGACGGGGAACCGGCTATCCGGCCGCGTCTTGCGCTCGCGCGCAAACTTCCACATCTCGTAAAACACCGCGTTGCCCAGCGCGACCGGGAACGAGAGCCCAAGCCCGCCGATCACGTCGGCGGCCTGCGCCATCGGCAGCCAACCGACCAGCGCGTGGCCGATCATCGACCAGGGGAAACCCGTCAGGAACCAGGTCAGCACCCACTCCTGCGTCATCCAGGCGAGGGGAAAGACGAGCGAGAGCGGCAGAGCGACGCGCTCACCCACGCGCCGGGTGAGCCAGAAGGTATATCCCCAGAAAACGCCGAGGAATCCGCACAGCAGCGAGAACACGACGAGTGCGGCGACGAGCGGGAAGTGCCCGTAATGATTGATGGTATAAACGAGCCAGTAGAGCTTTCCCGCGTTACCGACGAACCCCGCGACGAAGCCGAACCACCACGTGCGCTTGGTTGTTTTCGCGTTCTGGGCAATCGCCAGCGTGGGCGCGAGCGCCACGAAAGCCAGCGGCCAAAGCCCCGCCGTGGGAAACGCGAGCACGTAGAGCAGTGCCGTGACCAGGGCGGGCCACGATTCGCGCAGGGCCTCGCGGCGCTCGGGGGTGAGGCGGATTTTCTTCATGATCTCAAACCGGGGTCCAAGGGAGCGCGGATCATAAGCACGCGAGGGTCAAAAGGCAACGCGGGCCGCGCCATTTCACCGCCCATGGGAGGAACCGCAGTCGCAGTTGCAGATCCGAAAAAAACCTCGAACCAACTTGACGGTTGTCGAGATAACGTGGTAAAAACATTCGGAATCTTCGACAAAACCCGGCCGCATGTCGGCGAGACGGGAGGCGCCATGAAACGGTTTGCCCTGGCCTTGGTCGCGGTGATGGTGCTGACGGCGGCGATCGGCGCGACGGCGCATGCGGCGTCGGCGCAGAAGATCGAAACGCTGATGGGCAAGGTCCTGGAGACCTACACGCTGCCCACCGATTTCGGCAACGTCTATTTCAATCAGGGCGACATCAAGCGCTTCGTGCACGCGGCGGCCAAACTGCGTCCGGTGGATCTGGGCCTGTTCACCACCGACACCGGGCACGTCGTTCGCATCAAGGCGACGCACTACGATCGCGGCGTCGCGACGCTGCTCGTGACCGTGAAATGATCGCCGCCGCGGCGACGATCGGCGACGCCGGTCGGCCGCGCGCGACGTGAAACGCGGGGCCATTTCGCTCCTCCACCCGCACCCGCCCGGATTCGCGGCGGGTGTTCGTGTGTCCGGGCCCCGGCGATCCGAAACTCTCATCGGGCGGGCGTGATGGACTTCCTGCTCGTGGCCCTTTTTGGGCTACCGCTGATCGGCGGCGTGCTGACGTCGCTTTCGCCGGGTCGCGACGTCCGGACGGGGCGATGGCTCGGCGCGGCGGCGCCCGTCGCGACGTCGCTGTGCGTCGCCATCATGGCGGGCATCGTGTATCGGCGGTTTTTCGTTCCCCTCGGCGCGGCCCAGCTTCACGTCTATTACGGCGACTGGTTTTCCGCCGGATCGCTGCACGCCGATTTCAGCCTGCGCATGGACACCGCCGCCGGGGTCATCTGCCTCGCACTCGCCCTCGTCGGATCGGCTCAACAGTGGTTCGCGTGGCGTCGCGGATGGGACGATCGGCTTCGCGGCGCGCTCGCCGCCATGCTCACCGCCAATTTGCTTTTCATCCTGTCCGACAATCTGATTCCCGTCGTCGCCGCGCTGGTGGCCATGGGGCCGCTCACCGCCATCGCCCACTGGTGGCGGGTGCGTCCGGGCAGCGATCACGAGCGGCATCTGCACGTGCTGCTCATCCACGGCGCGGGCGACGCCATGGCGATCATCGGCACGCTGCTGATCTACGCCGCGCTGGGGACGCTGTCGTACAAGGGCATCGCAGCCGAGGCGCTCGCCGCCGCCGGCCCGGCGTTGTCGATGCGTGCGGGCGCGGCGCTGCTGCTGCTGGGTGTCGCGATCCGCAGCGGTCCCGGCATGCCCGACGCGGTCGCGCCGCTGGGCGCGATGGTCTACGTCGGCTGGCGACTCGACCCGCTCGTGAAGACCGTGCCGCCGTCGGTGCTGGCGCTCGTCTGCGCGATCGCCGGCATTGTTTCGATGACGCACCTCGCGGGATACGCGCGCGCCGGTCACGAGGCCGAGGCGATGGAGCGGCGCGCCTACCGGCACGTCGGCTCGTTCTTTCGAGAATTTCTCGACGACACGCTTTTGCGTCACTTGACCGAGGGCCCGGCACGGGCGGCGCTGGCCGCGGCCGGGGCGATTTCGCGACTCGCATCGCGCCCGACCGGCGCGGTGGCGGTCGCCCTGTTCGCGTTGCTCGTGGCCCTTGCCGTGTGGCGACGGGTCGGGTGAGCGCGTGACGCCCCTCGACGCCATCGTTCTTGTTCCGCTTGCCGGCGCGTTGATTTGCGCGCTCATTCCGGCCCGGTTTGCGACCGGTCGCGCCGTCATCGCCGCGACGGCCTGCGCCTCCTCGGCGGCGGTCGCCCTCGCGCTATTCGTGGGGCATCACCCGCAGATCGACAACCCGGCCACGCAGTGGATCGAGGCTCCCGCGCGCATGCTCGTCCCCGCGTGGGCGGTGCGTTGGGCGCCGGCGGCCGACGGCGTTGCGCTGCTGCTCGCGGCGCTCTTTGGCGTTCTCGGGTTCGTCGTGGCGCTCTTTCCACGCGACCGGCGCGAGCGGTTCGAGCCATTGGCGCTGGGCGCGCTCGGCGCGGCGCTCGCCGCCGTGCTGTCGACGGATCTCTTCGTATTTCTCGCGGCGGCCGACATCGCCCTTGCGCTGTTGCTCGTCGCCGCGGCGTCGAGTCGTCCCGAGGCGGCGGGCGCGGTGCGTCGCGCATGCGTGTGGCACGCGCTTTTCGCGCTGCCGCTGTGGTTCGTGGCCTTGCACCTGCACTGGCTCGGCGGCGGCGTGGGGTTCGAGCTACCCGGGCTCGTGTCCACCGCGATCGACCTCTCGCCCGCGGCGCGCCAGGGGCTCGCGCTCGCGATGGTGGCTGGGTTCGGGGGGCGCATCGGCCTTGTGCCCGCGCATCGCTGGTCCACGGAACTGGCCGCCGCGAGCCCGCCCACGGTGTCGGCGCTGTTCTACCCCTTCGTGTCGTACCTCGCGGCGTACGGAATCTGGCGTTTCGCATTTCCGCTCTTCCCCGACGCGTCCGCGGCGTTGGGTCCGCCCGCGGGATGGTTCGCGGCCATCGGCCTCGCCTATTTGGGGTTCCTCGCGTACACCGACGAAGACCCGATCCGCATGTTCGCGCACATCTGCACGGCGCTCGGCTCGTTGATGGTCGTCGGCCTCGTCAGCCTCTCACGGCCGGCCGTCGCGGGCGCGATGGTGTTGATGCTGAGCCAGGGGCTCGTCATGGGGGCCCTGTTTCTCGTGCTCGCGGCGCTCTCGGCGCGCGGCCACTGGTCGTTGGCCACAGTGGCAACCGAGATGCCCCGGCTGACCACCATGGCCGCGATCGGCATCCTCGCGCTCGCCGGCGTGCCGGGAACGGCGGGCTTCGTGGCGCAGGTGCTCACGCTCGCGGGCGCGTTCGACGAACTGCCCGGGTTGACCTTCGTGGGCGCGCTCGGTCTCGCACCCATCACCGTCGCGCTGATCGCGCTGCAACGCCGCGCCGCGCCCGACGCCGCACCGCCGGTCGCGTATGTGCGTCTCGCCAAACGCACGATCGGATGGCGCGAGACGCTGCCGATTACGATCCTGCTCGTCGCCGTGCTCGTGCTCGGCGTCGTCCCGGGCTTTGTGCTCGATCGCATCAACCCGGCTATCGACCGCTACTGCGACGAGGTGCGCCACCGGCGCGTCGTGGCACTCGATCGCGGTCGGCCGGTGCGCGGCGTCGAGGATCCGTTCCACACCGATGCGTCGCCCGAAAAGCCGACGCCGCCGGCGAAGTCGCGATGAGCACCGCGAACGCCTTGCGACGCACGTTGGGATCGCTGGCCGCGCTGGTGCTGGGGGCCGCTCTTTGGGCGGGAACGCATGTCGTCGCGGGGCAGTCACTCGCCGAACGCGCCCCAGTTGCGTCGATCGCATACGCCGCCGCATGGGTCGGCGTGATCGCGACGGCGCTTCTTGCGCTCGGCTCGACGCGGCCACGCCGCGTGGTGGAGTGGGCGGGCGCGAACCAGATCGCGCAAACCCTCGCGATCGCCTGCGCCGCGCTGCGCGAGCCCGCGCACGCCGTGGCCGCCGTGCAATTCTCGGCCGCCGTCGCCGTGATCGCGTTCGCGCTCGCAATGGGGCTGGAGGATTCGCCGCGCCGGTCGTGGCGATCCGCCGCGTGGCTCACGCTCGCGGGGGCGCCGCCGCTGCCGGGATTCTTCGCGCGCATCGACGGGTGGTCGGCGCTGTGGCACGCCGATCTGCAGCGGCTGGCATTGATCTCGGCACTCGCGCAGGTGGCGGTGCTTTACGCGATTGTGCGCGCCGTGCTGGCGGGCGACGACGCGGGCGCGCCGTAGCCGAAACCGTTACTTCTCCACACCCAGCATCTTGCGCGCGGCGTCGAGCAGATTGCCGCGCGATCCGCCGTCAATGTTCTTGTAGGGATTGCCGCGCGGCGCGCGGTCGCGCTTGTAGAACTTGCGAATCGTCTCGGCGCGCGATCGTAGGAGCAAATCGCGCGAAAGCCCGCGCGGCAGGAAATGCACCTGATCCCCCGCCGGCTCCTCGGTGTCGCACAGCACGCCGAGCGCCTCGAGCGTGCGCGCAGCGCCGGCGATCGGCCGGAAGAACTGCACGGCAATATGATCGAGCGACGAACGCAGGATGAAGCCTTCGGTTTCGGCGAGCGTCGCCTCGGTTTCGCCGGGAACCCCGAACGTGAACTGCCCGTGCGCCTCGATGCCCGCCGCGCGGATTCGCTCGACCGCCGCGACGATCTCGGCGGGACCGCTGGCCTTGTGCTGGCGACGCAGAATCGCCTCGCTGCCCGAGTCGATCTGAAGCAGGATCTGGCGGCAGCCCGCCTCGGCCATTCGACGCAGGCCGAACTCGCTGATGTAGTGATCCGCGGACGTGAGACACGACCACGTGATGCGCAGCCCCGCTCGCGAGATGTGTTGGCACAGCTCCACGACCTTTTTTTCGTCGAGCAGAAACGCCGCGTCGACGAAGGCGATGTCCTCGACGCGAAACGACGCGTTCACCTGCTGCATCATCTCGAAGATGCGCAGCGACGTGTGCGCGCGATAGGGATTGGTCTGCGCGCCCGGGCGCAGGCGCTGGCCCGGCATCCCGCGCGACGTGATGAGGCACATCGAGCGCTCGGAATTGCCGAGCGGCGGCGCGGGCCGGTAGTGCGTGCCGGGGTCCGGCAGCAGATCCCACGCCGGTAGCGGGAGTTCGTCGAGATCCGCCGCGGGCGAGGGTTCTTCGGTCACGACGATCTGGCCGTGGTCGCGCAGCACGAGACCGGGCACGGCGATCGCCTGCTCGGGCCGGTCAAGGCACCCGCAAAGCCCGACCAAAGGTTCTTCCGGCTCGCCGACCAGGCCGTAATCGACGGAGCGGTACATCTCGAGCGTCGTTTCGGGCAGCGCGGTGACAAAGGGTCCCTCGAAGACGACGCGCACGCCGGGGCGGTACTGCTTGACCTTCGAGGCGAGCGCGGCGGACACCGCCACGGAGTAGGGATTCGTGCTGATGACCATCAGTTCGGCGGCGGTGTCGGCGGCACGCTGCGCCGCGCGCTCCACTGACAGGTTCAGCACGGCGGCGTCGAGGATGTCCACACCGATGTCATGGCGACGCAGCCAGGCCGCGGTGATCGCCGCGCGCAATCCGCCACGGCTGAAGCTGAGCGGACTGGGTACGTCCACCCGCTCCATGCGCAGCGGCGCATTGATGAACAGAACCTTCGGCATGTCGCACCCCGCTCGTTCCCGAATCGCGAAAAAATTCAGAATTTTCGCCGGGTTGCGTTCCGCGCATACGAACCGGCGAAAAATGTGCCTTTATCGTTAACGGAATCGATGCCGCCGTGTCAATGGAAAAAATGGGTGAGTATGACCATAGGTCATTGAATGAGTCGGTTTCACAACGAGAAGGAGAGCTTTGAGAGGCGAACGGTCATCTCGCGGCGATTGACCGCGAGGCAAGAGTGTGGGAGCCATGGATTCGATCACCCGCGCCCCCGAGGACCCATGAGACCCACCGCCTCGAAAACCGTTTTTACCACTTTCGGCGCCCTCGCCATCGCCCTGGGCTGCGTTGCGACGTCTTTGGGCGAAGGGGCCGTTCGTATCGCGCCTTTTTGCTCCGACACCGCGCGATCCTGGACCGCCGAGGCCGACGTCACCACCTACCGCGAGGGCGGAAAGGTGGAGACATCCGTGTGGTCGATCGCCATCGAACGAACGCCCTCGGGCGAGAAACGCGCCTTCCGCGTGACAGCCGGGCCGAACGCGGGCGACGTCTACACAGCGCGAAGATCCGGCGAGGGCACGGCGACCGCCGTCGCACGCGACTACACGCGAACGAAAACCGGCAAGGCGGCGACGCTCGAATCGCTCGACGCCGACGATGCGTTTGCGAACACGGTCTTTTTGTTTCGCGATCTGGACGGAGGCTACGAGGACTGGCCCGTCGTCTCCACGCTCACCAACGCCCGCGTGGACGGTCGGCCCGTAACCACCATCGAGGCGGCCCGC
>CAZPJD010000239.1:0-2444 GCA_964586775.1 uncultured bacterium
ATACTTGCCCTCGGGCACCGTCTTCGACCAGTTGTCCATCGGCGAGGGAAAGGTGTCGGAGACGAGGATGGGATGCTCCACGTCGCCGATCGTCTCGATGTATAGCTCGGCGACCTGCTTGATCTCGGTCGTGTCGTCGTATTCGTAGGTCCCCGCGCTGCGCAGCGGCAGCTTCTCGCCGTTGATCCAAAGCTGCTTGTCGCGCATCTCGACCGTGTCGCCGGGGATGCCGATGACGCGCTTGATGAAGTCCTTGCTGGGGTCCTGCGGAAAGCGAAAGACGATGATGTCCCCGCGACGCACGTGGCGGATCGGCAGGATCTTTTTGCCGGTGAACGGGATCTCGAAGCCGTACATGAACTTGTTGACGATCAGGTGATCGCCCACGAGCAGCGTGGGGATCATCGAGCCGGATGGAATCTTGAACGCCTGCAAGACGAAGGAGCGGATCACCAGCGCGAGCGCCAGCGCGACGACGATCGCCTCGGCGTATTCGCGAACCAGCGACGACTTCCAGAACGGCAGATACGCATCGACGACGTGACGCAGGTCGCGCGTCGCGTGCTCGATGGCGTCGTAATCCTCGCCGGCGGTCAGTTCGCGCAGCCGCGCGATGTGCGTCTCGATCTCGCCCTTGGCCGACGCGGGGATCTTGGGCGTCATGCGCCGGGCGAAGGCGATCGCGCGATCGGCCTCTTTGCGGGTGCGCGCGAGATGGCGGCGGGGCGTCATGGCTAGTCCTTCACCGACAGCACCGCCAGGAACGCCTCCTGCGGGATCTCGACGTTGCCCATGCGCTTCATGCGCTTCTTGCCCTCTTTCTGCTTCTCCAGCAGCTTGCGTTTGCGGGTGATGTCGCCGCCGTAGCATTTGGCGGTGACGTTTTTGCGAAGCGGCGCGATGCGCTCGCGCGCGATGACCCGCGTGCCGATCGCCGCCTGCAAAATCACCTCGTACATCTGACGCGGGATCGTCTTGCGCAGCCGTTCGATCAGCGCGCGGCCGATCGTGTACGACTTGGAATCGTGGCAGATGAGCGAGAGCGCGTCGAGGCCGTCGCCGTTGACGAGGATGTCGAGCTTGACGAGCTTGTCGGAGCGGTATTCCAAAAACTCGTAGTCGAGCGACGCATAGCCGCGGCTGACGGTTTTGAGCTTGTCGAAAAAGTCGAAGACGATTTCGGCCAGCGGCAGATCGTAGACGATGATGACGCGGTTCGCCGCGTGATACTCCATCTTGACCTGCACACCGCGCCGCTCCTGGCACAGCGTCAGCACGTTGCCCACGTGTTCGGCGGGCACGTGTACCGACGCGCGCACGATGGGCTCCTCGATGCGTTCCACGTCCTGCGGCGGCGGAAGCTGCGACGGGTTGTGCAGCATGATCTCCTCGCCGTCTTTTTTCATCACGCGATAGACGACCGTGGGCGCGGTGACGACCAGGTCCTGATCGAATTCGCGCTCGAGGCGCTCCTGCACGATCTCCATGTGCAAAAGGCCCAGAAACCCGCAGCGAAACCCGAAGCCCAGCGCCGCGGAGGTTTCGGGCTCGTAGCGGAACGCCGCGTCATTCAGGTTCAGCTTTTCCACGGCGGTCTTGAGCAGTTCGTAATCCGATGCCTCCGACGGATAGAGCCCGGCGAAGACCATGGGCTTGAGCTCGCGAAACCCCGGGAACGGCTCGACGTCGACCGTGCCGATGTGCGTGATCGTGTCGCCCACGCGCGCATCGTGGATCTCCTTGATGCCGGCGGTCAGGTAGCCGACCTCGCCCGCCGCGAACTCCTGCACGGACTTGGCCTCGGGCGTGAAGAAACCCAGGCTCATGACCTCGCAGTCGCGCGCGGCGGCCATCAGGCGGATCTTGTCACCGACGCGAATGGTGCCGGAAAACACGCGGATCATCGCGATCGCGCCCTGATACGGGTCGTACCACGAATCGAAGACGATGGCCTTGAGCGGACCGTCGGTGTCGCCGACGGGCGGCGGGCACTCGCGGACGATGACCTCGAGCAGCTCAGGCACGCCGATGCCCGTCTTGGCCGAGATGCGCACGGCGTGGTGCGCGTCGATGCCGATCATGTCCTCGATCTCTTCCTGCGCGTCGTCGACGCGGGCGGTGGCGAGATCGACCTTGTTGATGACCGGGATGATGGCGAGGTCGAGATCGGCGGCGAGGTAGGCGTTGGCCAGCGTCTGCGCCTCGACGCCCTTGGTGGCGTCGACGACCAGCAGCGTGCCCTCGCAGGCCGACAGCGAGCGCGAGACTTCGTAACCGAAGTCCACGTGGCCGGGGGTGTCGATCAGGTTGAGGATGTAGTCCTGGCCGTCGGCGGCGCGATAGGGCAGACGGGCGGTCTGCGCCTTGATCGTGATCCCGCGCTCCTGCTCGATGTCCATCTTGTCGAGGTACTGGTCGGACTTGGTGCGGTCGTCCAGCAGCCC
>CAZPJD010000240.1:0-11725 GCA_964586775.1 uncultured bacterium
CCAGGTCCGGAAATGCCGCCGAAAACCTCGCCGCGCTTCGCCGATTGGCGCTGAATATGCTGAAAAGCGAAACATCCGATCCCAAAATGAGCCTACGAAGAAAAAGGCTCGCGGTCGGATGGAACGGAGACTATTTGAAAAAGGTCCTGGGAGTTTTTTAGATGCGTTTACCCTGGTTCGCACCCCACATGCGGGTTTGGCGCGAAAAAAACGCCCCGCCATTCCTTGACAGCCCCGAAATGCGGCCCCTAAGATCGAAAACCCCTCGCGCCCGCGCGGGGGGAATCATCCGATATGCCAAGCCGACAGGTCCGACGATGAGCGCGGAGGACGCCGTGAAACCGTTTCGTGCGCTTTTTTTCGCGTTGGCGATCGCCATCCCGGCCGTCATCCCCGTGTCCGCGGGCGCGATCGACGTGCAGAACTTCAAGCCGGGCATCGGCACCGAGAATCTCGTGATGCTCTACGAGGCCAACGGCCTGAAACAAGGCCAGTTCGGCGCGTCGCTCACGGGCAACTATGCGTCGAGCCCGCTACTCTTCACCTTTCCCGACAATTCCGATCTGCGCGTGATCGACACGCAGGTGACGGGCGAGTTCGCGGCATTCGCGGGTGCGTTCGACTGGTGGACGATCGGCGTCGCGGCGTCGAGCGTTTGGGTGGCGGGCCGCGATCTCGACGCACCGCTCAACCCCGACTTTCCCGAAAGCGAGTTCGAGGCCGACAGCGGCTTCGGCGACGTTCGTGCGATGATGAAATTCACGATCCTGCGCAACAAGCCCGACTCGGTGGGCCTCGCGATCGTTCCGCTCGCGACGTTCCCCACCGGCAAGGCGGAGGTGTATGCGAGTTCCGAGGCCGTCAACGCGGGCGGTCGGCTGGTGGTTTCGAAGCGTTGGGATCGCGTGAACCTCGTGCTCAACGGCGGCTACCTCGCGATGGGTGATGCCGACGGCGCGGACGAGGGCTTCGACCCGGCGGGGCAGGCGCAGTTCGGCGCGGGCGTATCCGTGCGCCTGCATCGCGCGGTCGACGTGATGGGCGAGATTTACGGCCACACGGTCGATTACGGGATCGAGGAACTCGAGGCCGAGGTGCCGGCCGAGGCATTGCTCGCGGGCAAGTTTTATGCGGGCCCGATGGTGTTCACGGCGGGCGGCGCGGCGGGCATCAACTCCGGCATGGGCAACCCCACGGGCCGCGCGTTTCTCGCGGTCGCGTTCACGTATCCCAAACTCGACCGCCGACTGCCCAAGGAAGGCGGCGTAGCCGGCATACCGCTCGACAGCCCCGATCACGACACCGACAAGGACGGGCTGACGAACTACGAGGAAAGCAAGAAATTCATGACCAACCCCCTCGACCCCGACACCGACGGCGACGGCCTGAAGGACGGCGAGGAGGTGAAGACGTATAAGACCGATCCGCTGCAAAAAGACACCGATCGCGACGCGCTCTACGACTTCGAGGAAGCGAAGGTCCACGGCACCGATCCGCTGAACAAGGACACCGACGGCGACACGCTCGTGGACGGCGTCGAGGTCAAGCAGTTCAAGACCTCGCCCACGTCGGTGGACACGGACGAGGACCGCGTTCCGGACAACCTCGACGGCGCGCCGCTGGAACTCGAAACCGACAACGACATCATGGACTGGGACGGCGTCCCCGAGATCGTGCTCGCCAAGAAGCCCTCGGGCGTGGTGCTCACCGACGCGTTCGTCTGGGTGCCCGCGTCGTTTGCGTGGACGGGCGACGACAAGGACCGTCTGGGCGCGGGCGACGAGGCGTATATCCGCGACATCGCGGGCGTCATGACCGACTACCCCAAGATCAAGGTCGAGGTGCAGGGGCACGTGAGCTTCGGCGGGAATCCGCAGTTCAACCAGTGGCTCTCGACGCGACGCGCGCAGGTGGTCCGCGAGGCCATCATCGCCGCGGGGGTGTCGCCCGACCGGGTCATCTTCCGCGGCTACGGCGCCGACTTCCCCGTCGCCGCGCCCGATACCGACCTGGGCAAGAAGATGAACGACCGCATCGAGATCGTCATCACCGAGCAGTGATCGAATCGCAAACCCGCCGATCGGCCGCTCCCTCGGGGCGGCCGGTCGCGTTTCGACACGTTGAAGATGGCTGTTTTCCCGGCGGTCTTACAATTCGCGACGTTTACCTTGCCGGGAGCCGATGGTTCTGATACCAATTTGGTGTTCGAACATTCAGGACCCGTCAGGAGGTGCCAGGCATGCTTCCGTACAATCCTGAGCCTTACGAGGATCGCGAATAGCGACGGCGGCGCGCGCCGGGGCCGTTCCGTCCCTAGGGACGGACGCCCCGACGGCGACGTTCGCCCAAGGCGCGACCCGCATGTCCGTTCTCCTCGTCAACCCCTACATCGTCCATCCGTTCCCGTCGCCGTACACCCCGCTCGGCGTTGGGTATCTGGCCGCGTATCTGCGCGAGCATGGCGTCGAGGCGCACGTCCTCGACATGGCCAACAACCGCATGAGCCTCGGCGCGCTGCGCGCCCACATGGAACGCACGCGCCCGAGCCTCGTCGGCCTGTCGGTGCATTATTCCAACCTGCGCACCTCGGCGAAGATCGTGAAAATCGCCAAGGAGGTCTCGCCGGAGTGCGTCACGGTGATGGGCGGATCGTGGCCATCGTCGATCCCCCACCGCATCGTCGAGGGCGTGCCCGAGCTCGACGCGTGCGTGCGGCATGAGGGCGAGGTCACGCTGCTCGAAATCGTCCGGCGCATGGAGGCGGCGGGCGGCGCGGCGCGCCTCGACTGGTCGGGCATCGCCGGCGTGACGTATCGCGGACCCGACGGCCGCGCGCGCAACAACCGCGACCGCGCGCTCGTGCCCGATCTCGATTCGCTCCCCTCGCCTTACCTGACCGAGGGCGTGTATGACCTGACGCGCTACAAGGTGGGCTCGCTGCTCACCGCGCGCGGCTGCCACATGAAGTGCGGCTTCTGCGCGGCCCGCGAGGTGTTTCAGGGCGAGCTGCGTCTCTCGGGCGTCGATCGCATTGTCGCCGAGGCGCGCGTGATCTATGCGGCGGGGCTGCGCGAGTTCGTCTTCTTCGACGACACGTTTTCGATCCATCCCAAAAAATCGCTGCCGCTTCTGCGCGCGTTTCGCGACGAAATGCCCGACGTGGCGCTGCAAAGCAACGCGCGCTTCGATAGCGTGAATCCCGAGCTGCTCGCCGAAATGAAGGCGGCGGGGTTCTACATCCTGAACCTCGGCCTCGAGACGATCACCAAGGCGACGGTGAAGGCGATGGCCAAGGGCGTGAACGAGCAGCAGGTCGAGAAGTCGCACAGGTGGATCAAGGACGCGGGCATCAAGACGCTCATCAATCTGATCGTCGGCCTGCCCGGCGACGACCGCGACGCGATCATGCGCACCTTCGAGTTCGCGAAATCGCTCGGCGCGAACGTCTACACGGTCCACGTTCTGCGCCCGTTTCCGAACACCGATCTCTATCGCAACTCCGTGCACCACGGGCTGTCCTTCGCGACCGACGAGGGCATGCTCCTGCGCCGAGCCGACACCGGGGAACTGCGTTATGAGGAGATGCTGGATCTGGCGAAGGTCGCGGGCGACTATTTCGAGATGGGCGACTTTTTCAACAAGATCCTGATGGCCGAGCGCATCGACATCTACGGCACGCACCCGACGCGGTCGCTGATGGGGTGAGAAATTGAAGATCGAGTACGACCGGAACGTCGACGCCCTCTACATTACACTCGCCGAAGCGCCCGTGGCGCGAACGAGTGAGGCGGGCGGCGGGGTGCAACTCGACTTCGACGAAGCCGGGCGACTGATCGGTGTTGAGGTGATCGGCGCGTGCGGTTCGCGAGAGACGGAAGATAAAAGAGTTCGCCCAAATGAAAATTCGTGATATTTTGAAGATATTGGAGCGCGATGGATGGAGCGTGGTGGCAACTCGCGGGAGTCACCGCCAATTGAAGCACCCGTCGAAGCCAGATCGAGTGACATTGGCGGGACATCCGAGCGACGAGTTGGCCCCCGGCACGCTCAAGAGCGTGCTGACCCAAGCCGGGCTGACGAAGGAGGCACTGGGATGAGGTATTTGGTCGTCATGGAAAAGTCCTCAACGGGCTGGTCGGCGTATCTGCCCGACATGCCGGGGTGCGTCGCGACGGGGGCCACGCCTGAAGAAACGGAAGCGAATATCCGTGATGCGATCGCGCTTCATCTCGAAGGCATGGCCGAGGACGGCGTTCAACCGACGCCGCCGCAAACCTTGGCCATCTGGCAGGAGGTCGCGGTCTAAAGCGCCATCGCCGAGACGACGCTCTTCAGATATGCGCAGCCCGGTGCGCTACGCACGCAGAAGTAACGCAGTTCCCCGCAGTCGTCGCCCGCGTCGCCGCAGCCGCAATCGGGGCTCTGCCGCGCGAGCAGTTCTTGGGCCGATTCGTCCCGCCACGAGCCCAGACGGACGCGCTCGCCCAGATCGTCGAGATATGCCGAGCCGTCCATCGCGAAGACCAGCGTGCCGCGGATGCCGCCAGCGCGCCGCGTGGCGAAGCCGTTGAAGAGGCGCTGAAGCGACGGCTGAAGAACCTCGCGGCGCAGTCCCTGCGCCAGGCACGCGGCGTTTTGCGCGACGACTACGCCGGGCTCGACGCGCCCTCGAATGTCGATCCACACGTTGGGTCCCTCGACGATGTCGCGCTCGCTGTAGTCGTCGAAGTGCACGCGGTGAAATTCGGACAAATCGGGCGGCTTCGCCGCCGCGCCGCCGGGCGAAAGCGTCACGAGCAAATCCGCGTCGATGCCGCGGTCGCGGTGCGCGCGCATGCGTTCGAGGCACAACGCCGCATCGCCGTCGTGTTCGAGCAGCGCCTTGAGGTAGATACGATTGCGCGACGAATAAAAGATGTCGCGGTGCCGCGCGAAGATCTCGTCGAAGGCACCCGGCAGCTCGCGCGTGCGCACGAGCAGGAAGAAGTACATGTCGTCGCGCTCGGTCAGAGGACGCAGCGCGTCGATCAGCGTTTCGAGCGGTTTCTCGCTGCCCAGGTCGTCGAGCACCAGCAGCGGAAACTGCGTGGAGTTCGCCGCGATCATGGCGCATAGGCGTTCCATCGCCGCCGGATCGACCGACGACGCGCCGCCGAAATCCACGCGCGCCATCTTGATGAGTTCCGGCGCGTAGGCCTGCGGCACAAAGCGATCGGCCGCGTCAAGGATCTCCTCACCCACGACCGGCGCGCGAACGCTCACCGTCGCCGTGCGCGTGTACGTGAAATAGTACTCGGACGACACGACGCGGGTGTGCGGGCGCGCGACGGTGAGCACGCGGTCCTCGCCGTCGGTGCGCACGCGAAAACGATACTCCATGATAGGCGCGTCCATCGCCGTCCCTTCGTCCGCGCACGGTTGCCGCGCGCGGCCGATTTCGATCAATGTGCGCACATACTAGTTCGCCCGCGCGCCCCGGCAAACCCCGACGTGCGCGTTGGGCGAGGCGGGAGACAAAATTGGCGGAAACCCGACCTGCGTTCGCGGCGGTGATCGGCGGCGGGTGCGTGGGACTCGCGATTGCGCACGCGCTCGCGCGTCACAATCCCGGCCGGATCGTGCTCATCGAGCGCGAGGCCATGCACGGCGCGGGTTCGACGGGGCTTGGCGCGGGCGGCGTGCGCGCGCAGTTTTCCACCGACATCAACATTGGCCTCTCGATCGAGTCGATGCGCATCTTTGCCGACTTCGAGCGCGAGACCGGCGAGCCGCTGCGGTTCGATCCGATCGGCTACCTCTTTCTCGCGGCCACGGACGACGCGTGGCGCGACCTGCGCAAAAGCAACGCCCGCCAGCGCGCGCTGGGCGTGCCCGCCGAAATGCTCGATCCCGCCGCGGTCGCGGAGCGATTCGCGTTTCTCGACGCGTCGCGGATTCGCGGCGCAGCGTGGTGCCCCGTGGATGGCGTGACCGATCCGCACGCGGTGGTGCAGGGCTACGCGACGTCGGCGCGGCGGCGCGGGGTGGAGATGGCGATGTCCACCGTGGTGCGCGCGCTGCGTTTCGAGCGCGACAGAAGCGCGTGGATTGTCGAGACGGAACGCGGCGAAGTCGTCGCAACGAACGTGGTGATCGCCGCGGGGGTGTGGTCGCCGCAGATCGCCTCGAGCGCGGGCGTCGATCTGCCGATCCGCCCGCTGCGTCGTGTGTGTTTCGCGGCGAGCGTGGCCCACACTCCGCCCGATCTACTCCCCGATCTTCCCTTCGTCATCGACGTCGCCACGGGATTCTGGATGCGTCCCGACTCGAGCGGCCTGCTGATGGGGAAACCCCGCGCGGGCGAGCCGACCTCTTTCAACCTCGACATGGATCACGATCTGTGGCCCGAGGTGCTGGACGCGGGCGCGACCATCGCGCCGTTTGTCGCGGATGCGCGGCGCACCGGCGGTTGGGCGGGGCTCTACGAAATGACGCCCGACCTGCACCCGATCGTCGGCGCGGTGCCGGATCGCCCCGGCCTCTTCGTCGCGGCGGGGTTCTCGGGCCACGGCTTCATGCACGCGCCTGCAATCGGCCGCCACCTCGCGCACCTGATCGCGCACGGGCGATCGAACCTCGATCTCACGCCGCTGTCACCCGCGCGATTCGTCGGTTCCGGCCTCGTCCAAGAGTCGCGATATGTGTGAGCGATGGGATCGAGATGGTGCCATCCGACGCGGCGCCATCGCCTGGCTTATTGAAATCCGTCGTCGCCGTCCGTGGGAGCGGCCGGTTTCGGAGTGGGCTTCGGCGTCGATTTCGCCGCCGGCGCGGGACTCGGCGAGGGCGAATTGGCGGGGGTCGTCGAAACGACTTTGGCGGGCATCGTTTCGGATCGCGGCCACGGCGGCGCGACGAGCAGGCGCACGGGATACGCGCGCGCGATCTCGTCGAGACGGCCCGTCGTTCGCGCGGCGGTGATGACGCTGTCGAGGAACGCGACGAGCCGTGCGTCACCGAACTTCGCGGCCCAGCACCAGGGAAGCGGATGGAACTGCGCTTCGTCGGTCGTCAGTACGCCGCGCAGCGAGGGATCGAGGGCGAGCGTCTTCTGCGCAAAGACGGCGTCGACGAGCGCGACGTCGGCCTCTCCGTTTTGCACCGCGGCGAGCGGTGCGGCGGGGCTGTCGCCGGGCACAAGCATCACGCGCGCTTTGGTCACGCGCCCCGTCAGCCACATCTCCAGCGCGTCGCCGCGCAGCACCGCGAGACGCACCCCCTCGCGGTCGAGATCGGCAAGCGTCGTCGGCGCGAGTGCGCTGTCCTTGCGAACGAGTCCCGCATGGCCGAGCCAGGCGACGGGCTGCGTGAGCAGCAGGCGCGAGGCGAGGGCGGGCGTGGCGGCGACGGGCGCCGCGGCGAAGTCGAACGCGCCCGCGGCAAGGTCGTCGGCGAGCATGGCGGGCTCCGTGCGCACCCACGTGACCTTGATCGACATCGATGCGGCGACGTCGTTCATGAGATCGACGAAAACGCCGCGCAGCTCGCCGTTCGAGAGGTCGGTGTAAACCGCGCTCTCGCGCTCGAAATATCCCACGCGGATCTCGCCGCGCGCGCGGATTGCGGCGAGGGAATCCGGCGCGGCGGTCTCGGGCGCGGAGCACGCGGCGAGCGCGCCCGCGAGTGCGACGGTTGCGACAATCAGGATGTTTCGCATGCGGCGTGTTTGCACCGCCGGACGCGGCGCGTCAAGTCGGGGCGGGCGCGAAGTCCTCACTCGGCCGGAGCGCCTCCAAACAGCAATCCGCCGGAGATGAGGTGCACGCCGCCGCGCGCGTCATAGTCGTGGCCGTCGGACGTGGCGGCGCGGCGCGGGACGAGGGCGTGATACTGGTATGTCGCGTCGAGGCGAAGCGGCACACGAAACCAGTCGGCAATGGGTGGCTTCCAACCGACTCCGCCGCCCATCACGTGCGTGTCGGCGTCGAGGATCACCTTGCCGCGAATCGTGGTGCCCGATTCCGGGAAGCGCGTGCCGATTGTGCGAAACGGCGTGGGCTCGAATCGGTAGCCCGCGCGCGCGGTCCATTGGTCGTTGATGGTCCATTCGGCGGCGGCGCGGGGAATCCACACGTCCACCGTGTCGTAATCGGAGTGCGACCCCGCGAAGTGCGAACGCGCGGCGACCTCTTCGTAGTGGCTCCATTGCCGCCACGAGCCGTCTGCGAGAACGCGAACCCCACCCGGCGCGTCCCAGTGCATGCCCACGGTCACGTCGCGCGGCACGTAGGTGTCGAGAAAGTTCATGGGGATATTCATCGTGGGAAACGGCAGTCCCGCCACCGTGGGTTCTGCGGTCACCTCGATCGCCTCGAAGCTGCCCCAGGTTTCCTCGCGATACGTCGCGCCCACGCCCCAGCGCTCGCCGTACGCGTAAACGCCGTAAAGTGGTTTGGGGTCGAAGCTGCCGCGCATGCGCGTGCCCTCGTTCGAGGTGCCGCCGGAGACTTCGGCGCGCGTCTCGACGATGCCGTCGCCGCGAAAGCCGCCGTGAAATCCGATGCCGAGCGCGACGTGCGGGAGGACGCCAATGCCGAGCGCCGACTGCATCGTCATGTTGGCCTCGCCCCAGCGGTCGAACTCGCCGTGGCTCGAACGCACGTCGTCGAAGATCATCATCGTGCCGAAGTTGCGATCGACGGCGACGGAAAACCCCCAACCGATCGGCGGAAGGTTCAGGCGCGGCCCGGCCAGAGCGTCGAGGTCGAGGCGCAGGCCGAGGATCACGAGGTGGTTGCTCGCGCGCTCGTGCACCGCGGGCTCGTCCACCTGCCCACCGACGAGGCGCGGCATGGTGTAGGCGTAAGATGCGAGGAACTCGTTGTGATCGGTGACCGCGAGACCCGCGGGGTTGAGGTAGTGCGCGGCCACGTCATCGGCCTCGCCGCCCAGCGCGTTGGCCAGCGCGGTCGCGCGCGGCGACAGGCCAATCGTATTCGGCGTGTAGATCGACGACGCGCGCGCGACGCCTGCAAAGATCCGCAGAAGGATCAGGATTAACGCGAGTTGAAAAGCGGCGGATCTGGTCACGATATCCGTTTCGCGGCGGTCTCCACCCGGTTCGGGCGAATCCCATGGTCGGGGGAATCCCGCCCGGGCCGGCGGACGTGTTTACCCCGAATCGCGGCGCACGCCAAGGCGGGGTGGGTCATGAGTCGATGTGCGAATCTGCGTTTCGTCAGTTCAGATACCCCAGCGACTTGAGCCGCTCGAGCGTCCGGCGATCGAGCTGGATGTTTTCCAGATCCCCCGTGGCGGTTTCGCGCTCGCGGTGCGCGGCGTCGATCGCCGCCTCCAGCGCCGGTGCGACGCCGGGCTCGTAGAGGTTGAAGATCTCGCGCGGATCGTCCTTGAGGCGGAAATACTCCCACGGGCGTGCCATCGCGCGGATGTCGAGCGGATTGCCCGGCATGAACGGCTCGATGAGCTTCTCGTTCGTGGTGCGCGCCGCGAATCGATTGGGGCCCATCGACTGCGTCTCGGAAATGATCGGGCCCATCTCGACGAGGTCGTGCAGCAGCTTCGGCGCACCGTCGCTTTCGCAGCGCAGCCGCTGGTCGCGCTCGGCGGGCTCGGCGGCCGTATCGAGGATGAGCTTGGCGATCGCGCGGGCGGGCACGGGCGCATCGACAAGGCGCGCCCCCGCGCAAGCCCCGCGCGGCCACTTCACGATCAGCGGCACACGCACCATTTCTTCGTACAGGAAGTTGGAATGGCCCCAGTAGCCGTGGTCGAAGAACTCCTCGCCGTGATCGGAGAGCACGACGATGAGCGCGTTGTCGTAGCGGCCGAGCTCCTTCATGCGCAGGAAAAAACGTCCCAGCATCTGATCGACGTAGAGGATCAGCTCGTCGTATCGATTGATGGTCGCCCGCGAGGTGTAGTTCGGATCGACCTTCGCCCAGTCGAGGAACTCCGAGAACAGCATCTGCTTGTCCATCAGCTTCGGCGTGGGCGGACCAAAATGCCCGTAGGTCTCGGACGGTGGGATGTAGGGGTGGTGCGTATCGAACAGGTGGATGAAGAGGAATCCGGGGCGCGGATCGGAGAACAGCCACTTGGCCGCGTCGCGCACGTTCTCGGCGGCGCGGGTGGTTTCGTCGAATCGAAAGACGTCGAAGCCGCGGTCGAAGCCGAATTTGTCGGAGACATACACGCCGTTGACGAACGCGCCAGTGCGATACGATCGCTGGCGCAACGACTCGGTAAAGACGGGCACGGTGTCGCGGATCTTGTAGCGCCAGTCGGTGGCGCCGTGCTCGTGCGGCATGAGCCCCGTGAAGATCGACGCGTGAGAGGGCAAGGTCCACGGCGCGTGCGAAATGAACTGATCGACGACCACGCCGTCGGCCGCGAGGCGCGTGAGTGCGGGAGCCGTGTCGCGTTCGTAACCGTAAATCGGCAGGTGGTCGGCGCGCAGCGTGTCGATGCTGACGAGCACGATGTCGGGCGCGTCCTTGGGCAGCGGGTCGGTCGCTTGCCGCCCCAGCAGCCCGCCGATCATGACGATCGCGATGAACAGCACCGGTGCGACCCATGCGCGGGCGCGGCGTCGATATTCGGGCGCGGCCTCGCGCGGGCGCCGCACGACGTGCGCGACGACCAAAAACGCGATCGCCAGCAGCCCCGACAGGCCGATTCGAACCACGCGAAACGCGAGGGGCTCGACGGGCATCCCCAGGCGCACCAGTGCGTCGAGGAGTTGGGATGGGGAGTTGATGGCCATCGTCAGGTTGACGACGTTCAGCATCCACCCGCCTTCGAGCGTCACCCGCTGATAAAAGACGTAGCTGACGACGAGCAGGAGGGTCGGCGTCGCGGCGATCGAAATGCGAATCGCGGGTTTTCCGCCGAGCCGTCGCGCGATGGCGACAAGTGCCGCGAAGACGAAACCGATCGCGAGACCGTTTTGGATTCCCGGAGCGAGATACTTCTGCACGGTGGCGACGAAAACGCCGGGCAGGCCGCGGTCGAGGAACTCGTAGGGCGCCGCGCGCATCACCCCGAGCGCAAAACCGGCAATCGTCCAAGCAAAGGCGACGATCATCCACCGGTTCGCGAAACGCCAGACCCCGTCAATCGGGCTCGGCCGAACGCGCTCGTTCACGCCACGTCTCCAAAACGGAATTCAACGGAAAGTCCCGCAAGGTATCGACGGGTGGCCGGTCAAAGTCAAGTCGGCGGATGCAGGTGCCCGGCGCACGCGCGGCAGAAGTCCTCGCCCTTTTGATCGACCTCTTCGATATAGGTGGACGAGCGCATCACGCACGCAGGATCGATGCAGTGCTTGAGGCCGAAGGTGTGGCCGAGCTCGTGAACGGCTTCCTTCACGGCTCGCGCGACAAGCCGGTCGCCGTCGGAGCCGCCTCCGTAAAATTCCTCGCGCAGGCGGTGCGTGGAGAAGATGCCCGCGCGCCCGCCGAGCTGGGCCTGACCGAACAGGTATGTGAAGATGGGGATGAAAAGGTCGACGCCGGTCACGCCGAGGACGCGCGCGTCGGGCGCGGCGTCTTTCGATTGGTCGAGCAGTTTCTGGAGCAGCACTCCCGCGTGATACTGGTGGCGCTTCGAATCCCGCGCGGGTTCCGGGTCGATCACGCGCGAATCGACGAGAACTTCCCGGCGGCACCACCGCGCCACGCGCGGCGCGATCGCGTCGAGGAGCGCCGCGTCCACGTGGCCGACC
>CAZPJD010000241.1:0-45696 GCA_964586775.1 uncultured bacterium
GGCGTGCGCAGGTCGTGGGATACGGATGCCAACAATGCGCTTTGCAGACGCTCGGACTCGATCTGCATGCGGGTGTCGTGCGTCTCTTTGAGGAGCCGCTTCTGCTCCAGCGCCCCCGCCGCGATGCGCGCGAGCGCGTCGAGCAGCAGCATCCGCTCGCCGTCGCGCGCGAAGGCGGCGTCGGGCACGCGCAGGGCCAGCGCGCCGACGCACCCCGACGCGCCGTTCATCGGTACGAACAGCACGTCGGACGACGGGAAGGTGTCGGTGCCAAGCCCCGCGACCTCGCCGTGGTCGAGCACCCAGCGCGCGGGGTCCGTCGGCCACTCGGGCGACGTGTCGGTCCCGGCCTCGACGATCGGCTCGGCGTTCGGGCCGCGCACCACGACAGCCGTCTCACAGCCCACGATCGCTGCGACCGCGCGACGGATCGCCTCGGTCAATTCGTCGTTCGCCCGCGTGGCGGCGAGTTCCCGCGTAAATTCGTGGAGTGACCGCGCGCGACGCTCGTGTCGCTTGGCACTCTCGGCTTGACGCTTCACCTGCAGAGCGAGATTCGCGATGACGTTGCCGACGATCAGGATGACCGCGAAGGTGAAGACGTAACGCACGTCGTGAACCGTCAGATGGAAGCGGGGCGGAATGAAAAACACGTCGTAGCACAGGACGCCGATCACGGACGCGGCGAACGCCGGGCCGCGCCCCCACGCGAGCGCCACGACGACCGTGCCCAGCACGTACAGCATCGCGGTCGAGGTTTCGTGGAAGTACTTCGCGACAGGTACCCCCACAACCGTGCAGGCGGCCATGACGGCGAGCGCGGCGAGATACGGGGAGATTGAGACGCCGTGCGAAGCCGGTCGCGCACGCATCCGCACGATCTCTTCCACCGTGCCGCGAACGACGTGCACGTCGATGCCTTCGTCGTTCTGGATGAGGTCGTCGACGAAGGACCCCGTCAGCCGGTCGCGCAGGCTACGCCGCCCCGGCTTGCCGACGATGATGCGGCTCGCGCGCCGCTCGACCGCGTAGCGAATGATCTCGGCGACCGCGTTGTCGCCCGTCAGCGTCACGGCCCGCGCGCCGAGCTGTTCGGCGAGGCGCAGCGTCTGGAACACGCGTTCGCGGTCCTCTCCTGCCAGCGGCGCCGCGCCGGGGACTTCGACGTAGACGACGTCCCACTCCGCGTGCAGCCGGTTCGCCTGGCGCCGCGCGGCACGCACGACGCGTTGCGCGAAGGGGCTCGGACTCACGGCGACGACGAAGCGATCCGCCGCCGCGACGGGCCGCGCCGCGCCCTGCGTGCGTCGGTACTGCTCCATCTGCGTTTCGACGCGATCGGCCATGCGGCGCAGGGCGAGTTCGCGCAGGGCGATGAGGTTGCCCTTGGCGAAAAACGCATCCATCGCGCGCGACGCCTGCGTGGGGACATAGACCTTTCCGTCGCGCAGGCGTTGGAGCAGGTCGTCGGACGTGAGATCGACGAGCTCGACGTCGGCGGCGTTGTCGAAAATGGCGTCGGGCACGGTCTCGCGCACGACGACCCCCGTGATTTTGGCAACGAGGTCGTTGACGCTTTCGAGGTGTTGCACGTTGACGGTGGTGAGCACGTCGATCCCGGCGCGCAGCAGTTCTTCGACGTCCTGCCAGCGCTTGGCGTGCCAACTGTCGGGTGTGTTCGTGTGCGCGAGTTCGTCCACGACGATCGTCTTCGGCCGGCGGCCCAGCGCGGCGAGCAGGTCGAACTCGCGCAGGGTAATCCCACGGTAGATCGTCTCGCGGCGCGGCAGAACTTCGAGCCCGTCGAGAAGCGCCTCGGTTTCGGCGCGGCCGTGCGTCTCGACCACGCCGACGACGATGTCCACGCCCTGATCACGCAGTCGTCGCGCGGTTTCGAGCATCGCGTAGGTCTTGCCCACGCCGGGGGACGCGCCGAAAAAGACCTTGAGCCTTCCGCGGCCTTCGCTCGCGGCCTCGTCGCTCGCGGCCTTCAGCAGCGATTCGGGATCCGGACGCCGATCGTTCACGTCGAATCCGATCTAGTGCGCCATCTCGTCCAGCGCGAGATTCACGCACAACACGTTGACTCGGGGCATTCCCAGAATGCCAAACTGTCGGCCCTTTGCACAGCCGTCGATCGCGACACGCACCTGCGATTCGCCGACCCCCCTCGCCGCGGCGATGCGACGCACCTGAAACCGCGCGGCCGCGGGTGAGATGTCGGGGTCGAGCCCGGAGCCCGACGCGGTGACGAGGTCGGTCGGAATCGGCGAGGCGTTCCCCGAATCCGCCTTTCGCAGGTTGTCTACGCGCGCCTTGACCGCGTCGGACAGCGCCGGATTCAGCGGGCCGAGGTTCGAGCCGGACGACGCGGCGGCGTTGTAGGGGATCGGCCCGGTGGCCGACGGACGGCCCCACAGGTATGTGGGATCGTCGAAGGACTGGCCGACGAGTTCGGAACCCACGGGGCGCTCCACAGGGCCGATCAGGCTGCCGTTCGCTCGGTGGGGGAACGCGAGCGTCGCGACGCCCGTGACCGCGAGCGGGTAGCAGGCGCCCGTGAGCCCCGTGAGCGCGACAAAGATCAACACGGCGGGTTTCCAGGTGGCGTTCATGCGCGTCTCCCTAAGCCAGATGGGCGGCGACGAGAATCATGTCGATGAGCTTGATGCCGACGAAGGGGGCGACGAGGCCGCCCACGCCGTACACGAGCAGGTGATGCGCGAGCAGCTTGGCCGCGCCGATCGGGCGATACTTCACGCCGCGCAGCGCCAGCGGCACGAGCGCGATGATGATGAGCGCGTTGAAGATGACCGCCGAGAGCACCGCGCTCCGCGGCGTGGCGAGGTGCATGATGTTGAGCGCGCCGAGCGCCGGGTAGGTGGACGCAAAAGCGGCCGGGATGATGGCGAAGTACTTGGCCACGTCGTTCGCCAGGCTGAACGTGGTGAGCGCGCCGCGCGTGATGAGCATCTGCTTGCCGATGCGCACGATGTCGAGCAGCTTGGTCGGGTTCGAGTCGAGATCCACCATGTTCCCGGCTTCCTTGGCGGCCTGCGTGCCGGTGTTCATAGCCACGGCCACGTCGGCCTGCGCCAGCGCCGGGGCGTCGTTGGTGCCGTCGCCGGTCATGGCCACCATGCGCCCGCCGGCCTGCATCTCGCGAATCAGGGCGAGCTTCTTCTCCGGCGTTGCCTGCGCGAGGTAGTCATCCACACCGGCCTCGGCGGCGATCGCCGCGGCGGTCAGCGGGTTGTCGCCGGTAATCATGATCGTCTTGATGCCGATCTCGCGCAGCTCGGCGAACCGCTCCTTGATGCCGCCTTTCACAATGTCCTTGAGCTGCACGCACCCAAGTACGGCTCTGTCCCGCGCGACGACGAGGGGCGTGCCGCCTTCGCGCGCAATGCGCGCGACCGCGTCGTCCACGGCCGTCGGAAACGCGCCGCCGAGCAGCTCGACGTGCGCGCGGACCGCGTCCGACGAACCTTTGCGGATTTGCATGCCGTCGAGATCGACGCCGCTCATCCGCGTCTGCGCGGTGAATGGCACGAAGTGCGCACCCATGGAGCGCAGGTCGCGCTCGCGCAATTGGTGGCGCTCCTTGGCGAGCACGACGATGCTGCGTCCCTCGGGGGTCTCGTCGGCGAGCGACGCGAACTGCGCCGCGTCGGCCAGCTCGCGCTCGTCCACACCGGGCGCGGGGATGAAGGCCGACGCCTGGCGGTTGCCGAGCGTGATCGTGCCGGTCTTGTCGAGCAGCAGCACGTCCACGTCGCCCGCAGCCTCGACCGCGCGGCCCGACATGGCCATGACGTTTGCACGCAGCAGCCGGTCGATGCCCGCGATGCCGATGGCCGAGAGCAAGCCGCCGATCGTGGTGGGGATCAGGCACACGAGCAGCGCCACGAGCACCGTGATGCCGACGACCTGGCCCGAGCCCGCGCCCGCCACGGCGTAAGCCGAATACGTCCGCAGCGTGATCGTGGCGAACAAAAAGATGAGCGTGAGCCCAGCCAGCAGGATCGTGAGCGCGATCTCGTTGGGCGTCTTTTGCCGCTTCGCGCCCTCGACCATGCCGATCATGTGGTCGAGAAAGCTCTCGCCGGGGTTCGTCGTGACGCGCACGACGATCCAGTCGGACAGTACGCGGGTGCCGCCGGTGACGGCGCTGCGGTCGCCGCCGCTCTCGCGGATCACGGGGGCGCTCTCCCCGGTGATGGCGCTCTCGTCCACCGAGGCCACGCCCTCGATCACATCGCCGTCCGCGGGAATGACATCACCCGCTTCGACGAGCACGACATCACCCTTGCGCAGCGACGCGCCGGTCACGACATCGTGCGCCGATTTGCGATCGGACCCGCGCAGCTTTTTCGCCGACACGTCGCGGCGGGACTCGCGTAGCGAATCGGCCTGCGCCTTGCCGCGGCTTTCGGCGAGCGCCTCGGCGAAGTTTGCGAAGAGCAGCGTAAACCACAACCAGATCGTGATGTGCGCGATGAATCCGGCCGACGCCTCACCGCGGCCCGCCAGCGCTTGCGCCAGCAGGATCGTGGTCACCACCGCGCCGACCTCGACCACGAACATGACCGGGTTCTTCGCCATCCGGCGCGGGTCGAGTTTTTTCAGCGAGTCGATGGCGGCGCCGGCGATCATCGCCCGGCTGAGTGTCAATGCGTGTCGTTCCTGAGACATTCGATATTCCTCGAATCCGATGAACGGTCGATTACGGGTGGAAGAGCGTCAGATGCTCGACGATCGGCCCGAGCGCGAGCGCCGGGATGAACGTGAGCGCGCCGACCAGCATGACGGTCGCGACCAGCAGCGCCGCGAACAGCGGCGTGTGCGTAGGCAGGGTGCCGGCGCTTTCGGGCACGATGTTCTTTTTTGCGAGCGATCCGGCGGCCGCGAGCACCGGGACCATGATGAGGAACCGGCCGATCAGCATCGTGACGCCGAGGGCGTAGTTGTAAAAGGGCTGATTCGTCGAGAGCCCCGCGAACGCGCTGCCGTTGTTGCCCGCCGCGGACGAGAACGCGTAAAGGATCTCCGAGAACCCGTGCGCGCCGGGGTTCGCCACGGCGCCCGCGGCCTTGGGGATCATTACCGCCGCGGCCGTTCCCGCCAGGATCAGCACGACGGGGATGAGGATGACGACCGAGGCCATCTTCATCTCGAACGCCTCGATCTTTTTGCCGAGATACTCCGGCGTGCGACCGATCATGAGCCCCGCCACGAAGACCGCGACGAACACGAACATGACGAGGCCGTAGAGGCCGCTGCCGACGCCGCCGAAGATGACCTCGCCGAGCTGGATCATGAAAAGCGGCACGAGGCCGCCGAGCGGCATGAAGGAATCGTGCATCGCGTTCACCGAGCCGTTCGACGCGGCGGTGGTCGCGGTTGCCCACAGGGCCGAGTTGGCGATCCCGAAGCGCGCCTCTTTGCCCTCCATGTTGCCGGACGCGCCGTCCATCCCGAGCGCCACGAGCCGCGGATTGGCGACGGACTCCGCCCACAGCGCCGCGCCCAGCGCCGCGAGAAAGACGATCATCATCGCCGCGTAGAGCACCCAGCCCTGCCGGGGGTTTCGCGCCATTCGGCCGAAAGTGGACGTGAGCGCGGCGGGAATCAGCAGGATCGCCAGCATCTCGAGGAAGTTGGAGAACGGCGTCGGGTTCTCCAATGGGTGCGCCGAGTTGACGTTGTAGAATCCGCCCCCGTTGGTGCCGAGTTGTTTGATCGCGATCTGCGACGCGACGGGGCCGATGCTGATCGTCTGATCGGCGACAATCGTGCCATCGGCACCCGCGATGGGCCGCGTCAATGCGACGTGGATGTCCTGATGGAAGGTCTGTGGGACGCCCTGCGCGACGAGCAGCAGCGCGAGCACGAGCGAGAGCGGCGCGAGCACGTAGAGCGTTCCGCGGACGAGATCGCGCCAGAAATTGCCGATCGTCTTCGCACTCCGGCGCGTCAGGCCGCGAATCAACGCGACGAGCACCGCCATGCCCGCCGCGGCCGAGACGAAGTTCTGCGTGCCGAGGCCGAGCATCTGCGTGAGATGGCTCATCGTCGTCTCGCCGCCATAGGCCTGCCAGTTGGTGTTCGTCGCAAAACTCGACGCCGTGTTGAACGCCAGATCGCGCGGCAGACCCGCGAAGCCCTGCGGATTGAGCGGGAGAACGCCTTGCAGGCGCTGCAGCGCGTAGAGCGCGACAAAGCCGACGAGACTGAAGGCGAGCAGCGATGTCGTGTACGCCTTCCAGTCCATCTCGTCGTCACCGACGCCGCACACGCGATAGACAAAGCGCTCGATGGGGCCGATCACGCGCGTCAGGAAAACGGGCTCGCCCTCGTACACGCGCGCCATGTACGTCCCGAGGGGCTTCACCAGCGCCGTCAGGACGGCGAGATACAAACAGATCTGAAGCAGCTCGAACCCGCTCATGAGAACATCTCCGGCCGGAGCAGCGCGATCGTGAGATAGACCGCGAGGCCCAGCGAAACGATCAGACCGAGGACTTCCATTTCGTCATTTCCTCCTACCGGCGGTCTGCGAGACCGACGAGAAACCAGAACGCGACGAAGACGCCCGACAATGCCGCAATAGCCCAGAACGCCATGGGATCCTCCCGGATGAGATCCGACCGTGGTTCTAGCGCCGGGAATGTAAAATCGGGGTCAAAGTGCGGTGGCGGGGTATCAAAGGTTCATAAAGAACGAGCGTGGATTTCCAAATGGGATTCCTTCCCGTTCCACAAAAAATCCCGCCGGGGCGGCCCGGCGGGATTCGTCTTGCGGATTTAAGACGTCGTCAGGGCACGATGACCTTGACCATATCGACGTAGGGCCAGAACACCGACAACGCGATGAAACCGATGATGAGTCCGAGGCCCAAGATCAGGATCGGCTCGAGCAGCGTGCCGATGATCGCCGTCTCGTGATCGACCTCTTTTTGATAGATCTCTGCGATCTGATCGAGCACGTCGGGCATGGTTCCGGCGTCCTCGCCGACCGCGATCAGGTCGTGCACCATCGGCGGGAAGACCGCGTGCCGCGCGAACGACTCCTGCAACGTGCGGCCGCGCTCGACGTTGTCCTTGATGTCGGCAAAAGCCTCGTTGAAGAGCGTGTTGTCCATCGTGCGTTGGATAAGGTCGAGGGTGCGCAGCATCGGCAGGCCCGCGCGCATGAGGATCGCCATCATCGACGAGAACTGCACGACGTACACGTTTGTCAGGATGCGCCCGAAGATCGGGGTGACGAGGCGGATGCGGTCGAGCCACGGCTTGACGCCGCCGCGCGCATTCGCGCGCCGGTAGATCAGGTAACCGAGCCCGGCGACAACCAGACCCATCAGCCAGAAATTGGTCAGCGCCTCGGAAAGACCGACGACGACTTTCGTCGGCCAGGGCAGCGGGACCTTGGCGATGGCGAACTGCTTGGCGAAGATCGGGATGACGGTGGTGATGAGAATCAACACGACCGCGATCGCGAGAATCAGCAGAAAGAGCGGATAGGTGATGGAGCGCTGCACCGTGCGCAGCATCTCTTCTTCGCGGTCACGGTATTCGGACAGGTATTTCGTCACCTTCACCAGCGAGCCACTCTCCTCGCCGGTGCGCATGACGTTGACGACCATCGTATTGAAGACCTGCGGGAACCGGCCGAGCGCGACCCACAGTTGCTCGCCGCGTTCCACGTCCTGCATCACGTGCGTCAGAACCTCGCGGAACTCCGACGACCGGGCGCGCGAGAGCAGGATCGACAGGCAGCGCGACAGCGGCACTCCCGACCCCAGCAGGATCGACATCTGGCGCAGGAACACGCTGGTCGTCTTGCCGTCCACCTTGCGCCGGACAAAGCGCGTCGGCCCGATGGGATCGTCCGCGGGCGCGGCCATCATCGGGCGCGGCGCGGGCTCGGTCTTCGCCTTGGGCGGCGGCACCGCCGACGACGCGTCTTCCTTCATTTTTTGCAGGATCGTTTCTTTAATCGACTCGCGAACCTGCTGCCCCGACGCCGAAGGGGCCGCGTCGGCGGGCGCCGTCGTGGCGGCACCGGTCTTGGCGGCGCCGGTTTTGCCCGGATCGTTCGCTCTCGCCATGCCCGATCTCCTCTCCTGAATGTGCGATACCGTTCGTCTATCCGATCACGCGGACGAACTCGTCCACCGTGGTCGCGCCCTCGCGCACCTTGGCGAGCGCCGCCTCATGAAGCGGCGTCATGCCGTCCTCAACCGCCGCTTCGCGGATGGTCTCTTCCGAATCGTTGTTCATGATGAGCGTGCGGCAACGCGGAGTAACGGGGAAGACCTCGAACACGCCGGTGCGTCCGCGATATCCGGTGCCCAGGCAGGCGTCGCAGCCGTCGCCCTTGCGCATCGCGAAATGCTTCTGCGCGTCCGCCCCCGAAAGCCTGAGCGCCTTTTTCACACTCTCCGTCAGCTTCACCGACTTCGCGCACTCGGGGCAGATCTTGCGCACGAGGCGCTGCGCCACCGCGCCGACCAGCGCGTTGGCGATCAGAAAGCGGTTGATGTGGAAATTCGCGAGCGTCGTGACCGCTCCAACCGCGTCGTTGGAGTGCAGCGTCGAGAAGACGAGCATGCCCGTCATGCCCGCGCGGATCGCAATGCGCGCGGTTTCCTCGTCGCGGATCTCGCCCACGAGGATGACGTTGGGGTCCTGACGCAGGATCGCCCGCAGCCCGTGGACGAAATCGAAGTTGACGCGGTAGTTGACCTCGATCTGATTCGCGCCGGGGATGATGTACTCGATCGGGTCCTCGATCGTCATCACGTTGACCACGTTCTTGTCGATGTGCGAGATGCACGAATACAGCGTGGTCGTCTTGCCCGATCCCACCGGCCCCGTGGCGAGGACGATGCCGTGCGGCCGGCGGATGAAGCCGTTCACGACGTCGACCTCGGCCTCGTTCATGCCCAGGTCTTGAATGCGCGTGAAGATCTTGCCGCCCTCGGCCAGGCGGATCTCCATACGCTCGCCGAAGTGCGTGGGCACGGTGGAGATGCGCATGTCGTATTCGGCGGCGTCGGTGCCGAAGCGGAAGTGGCCGTCCTGCGGCAGACGGCGCTCGGTGATGTCCATGTCGGCGAGAATCTTGATGCGCGATACGATCTCGCGCCCGGTGTTTTTGTCCACCTGCGCGACGAGGTAGAGGAAACCGTCGACCCGGTAACGGATCTGGAAATCGTGCCGACGCGGTTCGATGTGGATGTCGGTGGCGCGGGACTCCACCGCCTTTTCGACGAGCGTCGCGACGAGTTCGACCGCCGAGTCGCTGTCGAACTGAAGCAAAGCGGCGGAAACGCCCCGGACGGGTTCGGTCTGGACTTCGCTCACCATCTCACCCAGCCCCTTCGGCCGTGACAACGCACGGCGAAACGTCGTGTTTCTCCCGTGTTTTCCACGTTTCGGGCAAACTGACCGCCGGTCAGTGCGCCGGTTTGGCACAAGAACCGTCCGTTCCCCAAAGCCTTTTTTGACTGAGCGCGAGCGCATTTCTTAGCACGCCGCTTAGGCGATGGGAACGGGGTGATCGAAAAAATTCGAGAAAATCGCGGAGGCGGGATCGTGGCAAACACGTGAATCTCGACTCGGGGCGTTCTCGGGCGCGGACCGTTTCGCGATCTTGCCGAGCTCCCGTCCCGGATTCACGACGACATGCATCAGTCCGTCTTGCCGTGCTCGGAGGCGAATACGGGAAGACGTGCCTGCGTGGCCGAGTTGAGCCGCTGTGCCGAATCGCCGCGGTCGGTGGAACGCGGGATCGTTCGTCTTTCGTCGAAATTTGGGAGTTCAGAATGCCTTGACGGAGATTCCCAAATCGATTTTCCCTTGACGCCCGAGGAGGTCGATCAATCCACCCAGGATTGGGTCGAATTGCAGATTGCAGAAGGGGCGATGGTTCGCGTTGGCGTCGGTGGTGTCGAAAAGGACATCCACGAGTGGCGTCGCTCCACGTCCGATTCTCACGACACCGACGTACAAGCTCATGGGCGATACGCGTTCCGTCAGTTCCAATCGGACCCGCGCCAACGTCGGCGACGTTCGGCCAAACGGGACTTCCAAGTCCTCGCCAATGTAGCTGCCGACCTTCGCGAACCGGGTGCATACGGTCAAACCCGGCGTGGGACCAGGCAGGATCCTTTCCCGAACCGCCTCCGCATACGCTCCGAGCAGACCTCTGGCAAGATCCCGTGCGTTTTTCAGAAAGTAGCTCAATCTCGTCCGCAGGTTTTCGTGGACTGCCGCGACCAAATACGAGGGAACGAGCTCCGGATACCGGGGTGTTGGATCGGGGGGAAGTGGAGTCCGATGACGTGGCTGCGGCGCCGATGCCTTGAGGCGCACGAATCGTCCCGCCGGGTCCGTACCAATTTCAAACCGCACGCTCGGACCCAGATTGTCGTCGTGAACGTAAAGGTAACGAATTCCGCCATCCTGCAATTCCACGGATCCGGCAGTCGGTGTCGGCGGCGAATATTCCCGGAATCCCACGGCGCAAACCGCATGAAATCGATCGGAAGAATTCCCCACGCGACCGCCGATCAGGACGGGATAACCGGAACGGATCAACGTTGCCACGCAGGCGGAAAACTTGTCGCGGGTGAATCCGCGAAGTTAATTCCGCTGATAATCCCCCGCGACGATCTCGGGCTCCAGCCCGGACTCCTTGATCGCCTCCCCCGCCTGTTCGACCGTCAACCCGTCCGACGGAAACACGCGCGACCCCAAAGATGCCGTCCGATGTGCGTACCGAGTGATGTCCGCGGTGGTCGGAATCGCGTGATGCGCATCGAACGCCGAGGAATGGAGCATCGACCACAGCGCAACCGTGGCGCAGGCGCTGACGTCGGTATCCTGTTGCTGCCACGCAATCCCGTTCACCCGAAGGGTCATGCCGGCGATGTGGCAATCGTAGGCTCTGGACGGCTTGGTGACCCGTGGTGTCGTACGTTCGTGAGGGTCGGGGTACCAAGCAAGAACGGTCCGGCCCAGCCTCGCGGTGGGGATGGGTCGGAGCACCACGAATCCGAGATAGCCGTCCTGCATTCGCCCGAGCGCGCCCGCGTCACCTCCGAGGGCGGAATTCAGTTCGTCGCGGTCGACGACGTAGCTGAAAAAGTGGCATCGCCGGCAACGATTGACGTACCCGTGGGAACTCACGCCATAGAACGATGAAAACTCCGAAAGGTAATCACGATCGAAGTATTCCGGCTCCTCCTAGATGGAACGGGCACCGAGATCGGCCAAATAGTGGCGCAAATAGACCGATTGGCGTCCGTTGCCCAGCTCGGCCAGCGGATTGTCCAAGGCACCGAACCGATGAAAAACTATCGGCCCCAACGCCGCTGGCCCGTGTCCGGGCTCTGTGTGGGAAGTTTCAGGATGTCTGCGGTGACGGGCGTCAGGAACGTCCGTGAAACGGCGTCCTCCTTGACGGGCCGCAGGTTCCCAAGAAACTTCAAGACGCGTGGATCGGTGTCCCGAATCTCCGGAGCGGATTCGAATTGACACTCCGATAGCGGCATGGTCCACAGGGAATACGGCGAATTCGATGTATTGGCCAAGGTCTTTTTTCTTTTTCGAATGGGTTTTGTCACCTTCGTTCCTCCCAGTGCCGCCTGAATATAAGAAAACGGTCGTGACTCTGTCAATTCAAGCGCCATTCGAAGTTGCCGGTGCTCCCAATGCGCGTCCTTACCACCGGTTGGCGTACACCCACGAGCGAATGTCCTCGACGTAGCCGAGGATCAGGAAGACGTCGTATTCGTAAACCGTGTTCCACTGGATGTTGTCGGTGCGAAGCGGAGACAGGTAGCCGGTGGATGAAGCCGTCGGGTCGCCATCTCCGGGCGTGCCGTGAAATCCGCCGACGAAGAGCTGCGCGTCGGGGTTGTACACGCCGAGGCCCCACCCGTTGTCCTGCACCAGCGCCGCCCACTTCTCCGTTGCGTCGAAGTACGCCCACGGCGGGCCGGAGTTGGCGATCTCCTCCACCGGGCGACCCGTGAACGGCGAGCCGCCGTTGTAAGTGAAGATGCGGTGGAACCGGTCGGTCGTGTAGACCGCGGGCAGCTCCTGATGGCGCGCGCCGTAGTCGGTGTGGTCGGCACGGGCGTTGGTCAGTTTGTAGTGGACCTCGACCGCGTTGCTGTCGAGCTCGATCCACTGCTCGAAGACGCACTCGCAGGGCACGTTGTCGAGCGCCCACTGGAGCGGGATCGATTTCACGTAGATCGTCGTTCCATCGTTGAACTTCTCGACGACCTCGGACCGGTTGCCGTAGCAGTCGCCCGCGCCGATGGGATTCCAAGGCCAATCCGGCCAACCGGGGTGCGGGTCGCCGTAGGGTTGCGGCCCGGAGTAGTACGACGGCTGGATCTCGCGACCCTGATCCGACGAGTTGACGAGGTTGATGTCCTGGTTGTTGAAATCGGCCAGGTACGTGATGACCCCGCCCATGTTCAGATCGACCCCGACCTTGATGACGCCGTTGTCGATGTAGCTCATCTTCTTGGACTCGGGGCAGCCCGACAGCACGAACGCGAAAACGACGAGCGACGTAAAAAACGCCCGATTCGCCATGGCGAGGGTCTCCGATGGTTCTTCCGATCCTTACTCTTGTCCGCGCGCGAAATCAAATCATGGCGTCAGGTCGCGCCCCGACGTCCCGCGAGTTGGCACCGAAACGAACCGCTGGGCTTCTTGGCTCGCCCCGCATCGATCATCGACGGAAGAAAGACCGCCACTTGTCACCGAAGACGCGGGGATGAAAATATTCGCGTGGAATAATCGCACGTTGCGGGAATTTCCGCCTGTGACGAAAATCTCTTTTGAAAATTTTTCGAATGTTGCTATCATCTTCCTCGACCGAGTCGAGTTTGTTGAGGGAATCAAAGCCATCTCGGGAGGAAAAAATGCTGATCGAAAACGCTTCGGTCGCACGTTTCGTTGCCGTGCCGGAACATGGCATGGGTTACCATATCGCCCGCGCCGGGCTGGATCGGGACATCGTCTCCGGAGTTGTTTACGGGAGTGAAATATTCGCTCCAACGACGTGGCTGAAAAAGTGCGACGCTCTTTCCACGGCGCGTTGGCTGCTGGAAATCGGCGCCGATCACGAGCTTCGCCGATCCAAAGAACCGCTCGTCGCCACACCCGTGGAGGACGAGGCCGAACGGGCGAGTGTCCAGCGGGAACTTGCCGCCGGCGACGTCTCCGATCTCGATCGCGAGTTTTTGATTGATCGATCCGCCGATGCTCCCATTGCGTGGATCGCGGCCGGGGTATATGGACGATTTGCCGTTTTTCGTCATGATTCCCGGCTCACGCCCGACGGACATGTGTTGCCGGGAACCTTTGTGACGACATGGGATGACGCGATACGCACGATGAAATTCGAGAACGGACAGGACATTACGGATCGTTACGCCCTTCCCGGGTCGATGCCTCGCACGCACCTGTTCCGCATCGAGATTTCATCGCCGGTGCTCGGTCGACAGGGTGTCGCGCCGAGACGTTTTGGTCGCGGCGGCGGAGGCATCGAGATTCTACTTCCCTTCGGCGTCGCCTACCCCGCGGTGCAGGGATTCTACACCACCGAGGACGGCAAGAACTGGTCGGAACATGCTTACCCTTGATGCCGAATGGGCCGCGCGCGCGGCCGCGATTCCGTTGGGACCCGGCGGCTACCGCGTCGTCGACGTGACGCTCCAAAACGGTGACGTTGTCGCCGATTGCGTCGTCATCGATTCGACGTATCTGAAACCGCCGCAGGACGCGCCCAAGTTCGGCCTCGACGACATCCAGGATATCACCGCCGCCTCGAGACCCAAGCGCTTTCTGGCCGTCTCGATGTGATCCCGAACACCGCGCGGACACAATTTTGTGGCGCGCGAGTCCCGCGCCGTGATACATGCGTCGTGCAACAACGATCCGGGAATCAACTCGCCACCCCCCTCTTGGAGAGGTCCATGAGTGCAAGGGTTACGGCAGCGCGTGTTCGACCGGGCGGTACGATGCTTCTGATCGGCACCACCAAAGGCGCGTTTTTACTCGCCTCCGACGCGCGACGCGCAAAGTGGGAACTCACCGGGCCGTACCTCACGGGCACGTCGGTGTATTCGATGCACTTCGACGCGCGCGGGGGGAGATCGCGGATTCTGGCCGGAGCAAAGAGCTATCACTTCGGCGCAGCGGTGCTCACGTCCGACGACCTTGGCGCGACCTGGAGCAATCCCGAGGCCGCGCCGATTCGTTTTCCCGAAGGCGCCGAACGATCTCTCGAGCACATCTGGCAGATTACGGCCGCCCCCGGCGACGACCAAACGCTCTTTGCGGGGGTCGAACCGGCCGCCTTGTTCGTCTCTCGCGATGCCGGCGCGACGTGGTCGCTCGTCAAGGGTCTCGACGACCATCCTCACCGCCCGCAGTGGATGCCGGGCGGCGGCGGGCTCTGCCTGCACACCATCGTCCCGCATCCCAAGGACCCGGCGAAGATGATCGTCGCCATCTCCGCCGGCGGCGCGTATCGCACGGTGGACGGCGGCGCGTCGTGGTCGCCGGCCAACAAGGGCGTGCGCGCCGAGTTCATGCCGAACAAGTATCCCGAGTTCGGCCAATGCGTGCACAAGGTGGTCGGCCATCCCGCGAAACCCAAGCGCCTCTTTCTGCAAAACCACTGGGGGCTCTATCGCAGCGACGACGAGGGCGGCCGGTGGAAGGACATCGCGAACGACGTGCCCAGCGATTTCGGTTTCGCCATGGCCGCCCACCCGCACGATCCCGACACGGTCTTCATCGTGCCGATGGAATCCGACGGCTTCCGATGCGCCCCCGCGGCTCGGCTTCGCGTCTTCGCCACGCGCGACACCGGCAAGAGCTGGCAGGCGCTGTCGCGCGGCCTGCCGCAGAAAAACGCTTACGAAACCGTGCTGCGCGACGGCCTGTGCACCGACACGCACGCGACCGCCGGCATCTACTTCGGCACGCGCAGCGGCAAGGTCTTCGGCAGTGCAAACGATGGCCGATCGTGGAAGACGCTCATCGACGGCTTGCCCCCGGTGGTGTGCGTGAAGGCGGCGACGTTCCCCACCGCCGCCCCGACGACCGCCCCGAGACGCGCCGCGAAAGCCGCCGCGAAACCGGCGAGGAAAAAGGCCCGCGCGTGACAATGCTTCGCTTCGTGCTGCCCGGCACGCTGCGCGAGCTTGCCGGTGGCTCGACGCAGGTGCGCGTCGAAGCCGAGGCCGCCACGGTGCGCGAGGCTCTCGCCGCGCTGTGGCGCGCGTACCCGGGCCTGCGCGACCGCATCGCCGACAATCAGGGGTCGGTCCGCCCGCACATCAGTGTCTTCGTCGGCGAGGAGAACATCCGCTTCCTCGCCGGACTCGACACGAAGATTTCCGGCGAGACGATCGCGATCCTCCCCGCCGTCAGCGGGGGGTGAGTGGCCGCGCACTATCGGTTCGTTCCGCACACCTCGAGCGCGCCGGTCCGCCACGGGCGAAGCCCCGCGGGTGTAAACTCTAGCCATGCGCATCTGCTCTTTTCGGCGGCTGCGCGCCACGCGGGCGCGTCGTCCACCGAGTATTCAATCCGCCGCGTACCGCCATAGATGACGAGCGATCCCGGCGGAAGGAACGACGGAGCGGACTGCTGCGCGTCGATGGCGAAGGGCGGCGACATCATCCAGCGAAACTCGAGGTACTGCGCCATCTCGACGTCGGTCACGACGCGCGAAGGCATTTGCGTTTGCACGATCGCCGCAGCCTGACGTTTGTCGCGTCCGAGATCGGAGGTCGTGCGCGCCGAGATGATGCCCGGCACGAGCATGCCAACGAACAGGGCGAGCACGACGAGGCCCCGCCGAATCGACCCAATCGCGCCGAAAGCGACGCCGATGACAACCGCGCCCGGGCCGAGCGCCAGATGCGCCGCGCGCGGAAGCCGGTGGATCGGCAGGTAAGGCCAGATCCGCAGCGGGGCGAATTCGAGAAACGCGACGACGAGCAGCGTCGCGATGATCGCCGCGCGAATCTCGCGCGATTCCCGTCGCCACGCGACCACCGCCGCGAAGGCGAAGAGCCACCACCACGCGCCAAAGGGCCAAAGCGTCACCGGGCCGTATCGTTCGGGCACCACGCCCGACATCCATCCGGGGTACGCGGCGAGCAGGCGCCCCACGTTGGCGTCGTGGATCATCCAGTCGGAACGCAGGTAGTAGTCGCGCTCCGCGGCGAAGTGCGCGAACGGGTCGCCCGTGTGCGCGCCGATGAACGCGGCGAGTGCGATTTGCGCGACCAACCAGCCCGCGAGAAAAACGAGGACGGGAGCGCGAAGCCCCGCTCGCGCATCGCGCCGCGTCGCGAGCCACACCGCCAGGGCGGCGACCGGCCCGGCGATCATGCCCGTGAGCTTCACCGCCGCCGCGCAGCCGGTGACGAATCCAGCGACGGCCAGCGCGGAATGCGAGGTTCGCTCGCGACCGAACGAGGCGAACACCGCGATCCCCACGCCGCCCCACGCGAACGCCGACGCGAGGATGTCGTTGGCGACCGTGGTCGAATACACCAGATCGAGCGGGCACACGGCGATCGCCAGCGCCGCGATGAGCCCCGCGTTTCGCCCCGCGATCCTGGCCGCGACCAGATATGCGAGTGCGACGAGCGCGAGCGACGCGGCGAAAAACGGCGCGACGAGCCCCGCGTCGTTCCAGCCCAGCACGGCAAGCGACGCGCGCATCGCGACGAGCAGCAGCGGGCGCGCGGCCCACAGATTCGCGGACGAAATCTCGGGCCAGCCCCCCTGCCGGATCTGGTCGATCTGGCTGACGTAAACCATGTCGTCGGGCAGGATCGCGCCCGCGAAAAACGACACGCGCAAAAACGCGGCGAGCGCGATCACGAGCGCGATGTGCGCCGCGGCGATCGGCCACGGCGGCATGGGGGATGGACGGTCTTCGGACATCACGCGGACGATAGCGGCGCGCCGCGGCGGGGTCCAGCGGCCTCAGTTCGGCGCGCGCGGGACCGGAATCTTCGCCCACGCGGTGTCGGTGAGACTGCCGAGGTAGAGCGTGTCGCCTCGCTCCTGCGCGCTTGTCACCATCGCCAGTGATCGCCCCGCCGGGTCGAACAGATCGACGACAACCCGGCCGTCGCGATCGACGCCCATCACGCGCGCGGTTTTTTCCGGCTTCGGGTGAAGGAACTCCGGCAGACGCACCATCGCGGCGCGAAGGTCCGGCCTCGGCGCGGCGCGATCGAGCAGCGCGTTGCGCGGGCTGGCGATCGCGATCCAGAAGAGTTCCGACCCGGTCGAGATGCCGTCGGGGAATCCCGGCAGGTTGTCGACGAAGATGTCGCTCATGCCCGCGCGCGGCCCGGTGATCCACACGCGACGCACGCGGTATCGCGAGGTCTCGTTCACGAGCACAAACCGCTCGCCGGGGTCGATGGCGACGCCGTTCGCGAAATACAGATCCGCGAGCACCTCGCGCGTTTCGCCTGTCGCGGGATCGTGAACGCACAGCCGCCCGCTCGCGCGGTTTTCGAGCAGGTCGAGCTTCCAGTCCGGTTGCCGAAATCGCACCGTCGCGTCCGAGAACCAGATGCGAGCGTCGCGCGTGGTTTCGAGATCGTCCGTGAAGATCAGTTCGCGTCCGCCGCAGGTCGTCGCGAGCGTGGTGATCGCGCCCGACGGATCGACGCGCAACAGCCCCTTCCACGCGTCGGCGACGAGCAGGTTTCCCGCCGCGTCCCAGTGCAGGCCGAGCGGCCGTCCGCCCGTATCGGCGAATACCTCGGGCGCGCCGCCGTGCGCCGGCCAGCGCAGGATGCGTCCATCCGCGAGACCCGCGTACACACGGCCCGACGAATCGACGTCAATGTCCTCGGGCCCTTCACCGTCCGGCAACTCGACGCGCGTCGCGGCGGCGAAGTCGCCGGTCGGCGCCCACGCGCGCGGCGCGGGCACATTCCACTTTTCGGGCTCGATCGGCACCGGCCACGCCGCCAGGTACGCGACCACGAGCCCCAACGCCGCTATTACGACCATCGAAAGGCGTTTCACGCGATTCCTCCCGGCGAACCCCGTCCGGACGGCCCGCCGCGATTGTCATCGTCATCGAGGTTTCCGCCGAACGCAACGGCCCGCGCCGATCCATGGGACTTCTGAATTCACCGATTCCGAATGTGTGCATCTAACCGTTTAAACGGTTAAGCAGGTACATCTGTCATCGCGTGGATCTCGGTGAGAGATTCCTGAAAACGTGATGCGTTGGACGCGGCGCGCGAACGCGATTACTCAGCCGATCCGCACCGCGCCGAGGCCGAGGCGGCCATCGAGCACCACCTCGATTGCGCGCTCGAAGCGCACGTGGCGCAGGTGCGCGGAGCGCGCGATCTCGGGCTCGGCGGCAAGGGCGTCCCAGTCGAGAAACTGGCCGTCACGCGCGTGGGCGCGGTCCGCGCCGGGCGGAATGGTCAGGTAGCCGATGCGCAGCGCCGTGATGTTCTGGAAAAAGTGCGTGCCCTGCGACGGATCAACGTCGTAGCCCGCCGGCGACGCCTCGATCATCACGCGCACGCCCGCGATCTGCGCCCACTGCACAGGGATGCCGAGCCACTCGTCGGCGCTGCCCCATCGCCCCGGCCCGATCAGGATATACGGGCGCTTCGCGCGCGCGAGCGCCGCGTTCAGCTCGCCCACTTCGGCGGCGATGGCGCGGTTGTGCGCCGCGTCCCACCGCGCGGGATCGACGTACACCACGTCGTGAATGCCGTCGTGCACGCCGTCGCCCAGCGCGCGGTTCGATCTCGCCAGGCACGATGCGGGCGGAATCCCCGCCACGTCCACCTCGGTCAGCGATTTGCGTCGCGCCGCGAGCGGACGCACCTGAAGCACGTAGAGTGTCGGCGCTTCGCGAACTTGCCCGCGCGGCGGATCGCGACCCCAGTCGCCCATCTCGCACGCGAACTCCATCTCGACCGGGCCGCCGAAGCCGTCACGGGCCATGCGCAGCAGGTCGCGCACGGTTTCAGCGAGCGGGATCGCGCCGTGCTGAAGGATGTTGTTGAAGGTCACTACGCGCGGTCCGGACAGACCCAGGTCGTCGCGGATGCGCCGGTCGTCGCGCGAGAATACGCTGCCCACCGCGTCCAGCGCGCCATCGGCCTCGGCCGCCGCGAGGTCGAAGTGCGTCACGCACGTGTCGGCTTCGTCGCCGCTGCCTTCCCACCGGTGCGCCAGATCGACGGCGAAGAACCCGCGCTGCGTGTTCGCGAGAACCGACTCGGGAGTCGAGAACTGCGGCAGCACGCGCGGATGCACGGGCGAAAAGCGCAGCGCGAGCCCGCCGTCCACGATCAGTCGCCCGAGCCCGAGCGCGACGTGCACAATGCCGTCTTCGGGTTTCTGCGGGCCGACGGGATAGAAGTTGTAGGACTGCGCCACACCCGAAAACGACGGATAGAACCGCGCGCCGCGCCGCCGCCCCACGACGCGCTCGATGATGACCGCCATTTTTTCCTCCTCGACGCGGTAGCCCGTGTTGTCGAGGTAGGAGCGAGCGTTACGGAAGAAGGTGGACGCGTAGACGAGCTTGACCGCCGTGCAGAGCTGCCGATGGCGCTCGTCGGGCGACGGGTCATTGTTCGGGATCATGTGCGTGCGGTAGATGCCCGCGAAGGGCTGCTGCAGCGAGTCCTCCAGCAAGCTCGACGAACGCACCGCCAGCGGCGCGTCGATGCGCGCGGCGACGTGCATGAGTTTGCGCCGCAGCTCGTCGGGAAGCCACGAGTGCGCGAAGCGCTCGGCGATCTCGCGGTCGTCGGTCGTGTCGTACACGAAGTCGCGCAGGTTGTTCGCGTCCATGAACGCGTCGAAATCCTCGGTGGCGATGACCAGCGAGGGCGGCACGCGCACGGGCATGGGCAGCGGCGCGCGACCGTCGCCCTGCGCGAGAAGCATGTTGAGAAAGGCGATGCCGCGCGCCTTGCCGCCGAGCCCGCCATCGCCCAGGCGCGCGAAGGGCGCGCCGTCCAGGTGCGCGGGATCGAAGTCGGCGACGACGCCCCTGTGCAGCCGCTCGTGCTCGTCGCGCAGCACGTCGATGAGAAAACGGCGCACGTCGTCCACCGTGGGATAGTCGCTCACACGGCGAGGGCGGATACGCTCGGCGAGTTCGAACTCGCCGCGCGCCATCAGCCAGATGGAAAAGTGGTTGCGCGTGGCGTGGTAGAAGAGCGACTCCGCCGGCACGGTGTGGAGCTTTTCCTCCAGGCCGCGCAGGTCGCTCGCGCGATCGACCTCGCCGCCGTCGGGTCGGCGGAAAATGAAATCGCCGAATCCCAGATGCTCGGCGAGAAACCGCCGGATGCCCGCGAGCAGATTGGGCGTGGATTTGTCGAGAAAGAGCGCGCCCATCGCCGCTGCGCGCTCCGCGTTTTCGTGCTGCGCCGACTGGACGAGGATGGGCAGCTCGGCGTCGGATGCACGCACGAGCCGCGCGAAGTCGATGCCCGCGTCGTTGTCGTCCGCGCCGCCCCGCGGCAGGCGGGCGTCGGTGATGACCGCGAGCATGTGGCGCTCGTAACGGCGAAAGAGCGCGATGCCTTTTTCAAACGTGTCGGCGTGCAGGATCTTCGGCCGCGCCTTCATGCACATCAGGCGGTGGTGCTGGTTCACGCCCTCGGCGAAGAGCGAGCGCGACTGCGCCATCAACTCGGTGTAGAGCATCGCGAGATAAGACGAATAGAAACGCGGCGAATCCTCGAGCAGCAGGATCACGCGCACGCCGCCGTGGGCGATGTCGAAATCGACGTTTTGCCGGTCCTCGATGTCCTTGATGATCGCGAGCAGGATCTTCGCGTCGCCGTTCCAGAAGAAGACGCCGTCGATGGCGTCCTCGTCGATCGTCGAGCGCAGGCCCTCGAGATCCGCCGAGTCGAGCACGAGTAGCGCGACGGGCCGCCCCGGGCGCAGTTCCTTCACGCGCCGCCCGAAGGCGTTGAAGTCCATGTCGCGCACGCTGGTCATTGTGAGGATCAGATCGAAGCGGCGATCCTCCATCAGCCGGATCGCCTCTTCGCCGGTGGGCGCGTAGGTGAAGCGCGGCGACGCGGTGAGCGACAGCGCCTTGTATTCGGTGAAGATCTGCTCGGTCAGGTGGCCGTCTTCTTCCAGGATGAAGGCGTCGTAGGGCGACGAGACGAGCAGGATCTCGCGCACCCGATAGGGCATGAGATCGTGGAACCGGCGGGCCTTGAGGACATGGGACTCGATGGCGCGACCCTCCCCAGTGGTGGTGTTGTGTCACGACGACCCCGCGCGGGCAAGGGACGTGAGAATGCGGAATGCGAGCGTTCCCCGATCCGCGCGTTGATTTTTTTCGCCCGCCGCGCCATGAATACGCGCCCGTCGGGGAGGGCGGTGTCATGACTTCTGATGCGTCGTTGATTCACGCGGCCGAACTGCTGGAGTGGCCGAAGATCCTCGTGCGCCTGTCCGCGCACGCGATGAGCGCGCCGGGGCGCGAGGCGTGCGAACGCCTGCCGTTTTGCGAGGACTCCGACTCGGCCGCGCGCGCGCTGGCGGCCACCACCGAGGCCGCCGCGTTGCTGCGCGAGGCGCTCGCTCCCGCGCTCGCCGACGTCACCGACATCGCCGCCGATCTGGAGCGCGCGTCTCTGGGCGCGATGCTCGCGGGCGAGGACTTGATCCGCATCGCCGACGTGCTGCGCGCCGCGCGGCGCACGCGCGACCTGCTCGTCGAGGAGTGGGAGCGCACGCCGCGCCTCGCCGAGATCGCGATGCACCTGGCCGCCGACGAGCCGCTGGAGATGGACATCTTCTCGGCGATCGACCGGGGCGGTGAGGTGAACGACGCGGCGTCGCCCGAACTGGTGGAGCTACGCCGCCGCTACCGCCGCCTGCATCAGCAGATCCTCGACACGATGAACGACCTGGTGAAGCGCGGCGAGTGGGCCGAGTTTCTGCAAGACGACTACTACACGATGCGCAACGGTCGCTACGTGCTGCTCGTGCGCGTCGAACGTCAGCACAAAATCGACGGCATCGTTCACGACATCTCGGGCAGCGGCCAGTCGCTCTACGTCGAGCCCAAAGAGGTCACGCAGCTCAACAACGTGCTGCGCGGAACCGAGGTCGCCATCGCGCAGGAAGTCGCACGCATTCTTCGCGCCCTCACCGCGCGCGTCGCCGCCATCGCCGACGCGATCCACGCGGGCGCCGAGGCGCTCGTCGAGATCGACATCGTCTTCGCCAAGGCGCGCTACGCCGCGACGATCAGCGCGTCGGAGCCGCTGCTCGCGACCGAGGGCCGCATGCGACTGCGCGCGCTGCGTCATCCGCTGCTGGTGGGGCGCGACGACGTGCGCGTCGTGGCGAACGACGTGGAGTTCGCGCCCGGCGCGGGGTGCGTGATCGTCACGGGCCCCAACACGGGCGGCAAGACGGTGCTGCTCAAGGCCGTGGGGCTCGCGGCGCTTTTCGTGCGCGCGGGGATGCATCCGCCCGTCGCGTTCGATTCCGAGGCGATCTTCTTCGACCGAATCTTCGCCGTCATCGGCGATCGTCAATCGATCGAGGCGGGGCTCTCGACCTTCGCCGCGCACCTCGCCTCGCTGCGCGAGATCGCGCGCGACGCCGGGCCGCGCAGCCTGGTGCTGCTCGACGAGATCGGCGAGGGCACCGACCCGCGTCAGGGTGTCGCGCTGTCGATGGCCGTGCTCGAGCACCTTGTTGCGAGCGGTGCTCGAACGCTGACGACCACGCACTTCTCCGAACTCGCCGCCCTCGCCACGCAGCGCGAGGGGTTCGCCAACGCATCGATGGAGTTCGATCCCGCCACGATGCGCCCCACGTATCGGCTGCGCCTCGGCATCCCCGGGCGCTCGGGCGCTTTCGACGTGGCCGAGCGCATGGGCATACCGGCGTCGATCCTCGCCCGTGCGCGCGAGCTGTACGAGGGCGCGGGCACGGAACTGCAATCGATCATGGAGAGCCTCGACCGCGCGCATCAGGAGTGGCGGAGCAAGGCCGCCGACGCCGAGCGCGACCGCGCGACCGCGCGCAATCTGGTCGAGAAACAGCGCGACCTGCTGCGCGATCTGGAGAGCAGGAAGCGCGAGCGCGCGCAAAAGGAGCTCGCCGCGGTCGAGTCGATGTACCGCGATGCGCGAGAACGCATCCGCGCGCTGCTGGCCGAGCTGAAGGAACGGCCCTCACGCGCCGAGGCGCAGAGCGCCAAGGAGCGGATCGCCGAGATCGTCGAAGAAGTCCGCGCGCAGACTCCCCCGCCGGAAGACGCCGTACCCGAGCGCATCGGCTACGTGCCGATCCGCGACTGGAGCGCGCTGCACGAGGGCGATGCGGTGTACGTGGGCGCGCTGCGTTCGAAGGGCAAACTCGAGACGCTGCCCGACGCGCGGTCGCAGCTTCGCGTGCTGGTCGGCGGCGCACGCGTCACCGTCGACGCGGCGGATGTGTTTCATCCCGTTGTGGACGAACCGCACACCGCGCCGAGCGTGACGGTGGTGCCGCCGGCGCGCGTCGAGGCCGCATCGTCGAAGGACCGCACGCTGGACCTGCGCGGACAGTACGTCGCCGACGCGCTCGATCACACCGCCGAGTACCTCGACCTCGCGTGGCGATCGCACTGGCATCAGGTGACGATCGTGCACGGCCACGGCACGGGCAGTTTGAAGCGCGAGATCCGCGAATACCTGCGCGGCGCGCCGTATCGCCTGACGTTTCGCCCCGGCGAGCGCGGCGAGGGGGGAGACGGCGCGACGGTCGTCGACTTCGATCACACCGACGAGGCGTGATCCACGACTCGCATCCGGCGTCAATTGGGATCCGACTCGTCCCTCTCAACAATCCCGTCGGCATGATGATTCCTATCGCCGACCACGGCGTACAGCACCGGCAGGACCAGCAGCGTGGCCAGCGTGGATGAAATGATGCCGCCGATCACGACCGTCGCGAGCGGGCTCTGGATCTCCGCGCCCACACCGGTGTTGAGGGCCATGGGCAAGAAGCCGATCGCGGCCACACACGCCGTCATCAGCACGGGACGCAGCCGCGACAGTGCCGCCAGGCGGATGCTCTCCAGCGGCGCAAGCCCGCTCGCCAGCAGTTGCCGCACGCGCGAGACGAGGACCATGTCCCCCAGAACCGACACGCCCGACAGCGCAACGAACCCGACTCCCGCCGAGATGCTGAACGGCATGTCCCGCAGCCACAGGGCGAAGATGCCGCCCACAGCCGCGAACGGCACTCCCGTGAAGACACGCAGCACGTCGCGCAACCGTCCGTAGGTGAAGTACAGAAGCGTCGCGATCAGCAGCAGCGCCACCGGGACGACGACGGCCAGTCGCCGCCGCGCGCGTTCCAGATTCTCGAACTGTCCGCCGATGCGCGTGAAGTAACCCGTTGGCAGCGCAACCTGCCGCCGCAACTCCCGACGGAGATCGTTCACGAACGACCCCACATCCCGGTCGCGCACGTTGGCCTGAATCACGATTCGTCTCTTGCCCCATTCGCGGTTGATCGTTGCCGGTCCCTCGCTGATTCCGATCCTGGCCAGATTGCCCAGGGGGATCCGCTCGCCCGCGGCCGTGATGACGGGAATACGCCCGATCGCCGCCGCATCGGTCCGGTATCGCTCGTCGACACGAACGGCCAGATCGAACCGCATCTGGCCTTCGCGAACCTCGCCGACCCGGCGCGTGCCGAGCGATTCGACGAGGTCCATGATCTCCTGCGCCCGAATCCCGTGCCGCGCGATGGCCTCGCGATCCGCCTCCACCTGCAGGACCGGAAGTCCCGTCAACTGCTCCACGACGACATCGGCCGCGCCCGGAATGCCGCGGATCACGTTCTGAATCAGCGTGGCGTTTTCCTTCAGGACGTCGAAATCGTCCCCGAACAGCTTGACGCCGACATCTCCGCGAATCCCGGCGATCATCTCGTTTACGCGCATTTCGATGGGTTGCGTGAAAATCGTCCGCATCCCCGGCATGCCTTCGATCGCCGCGCTCATCGCCTTCACCAGTTCATCCTGCGTACGAGCCCGGGTCCAATCGCCTCGAGGTTTGAGCGTGATAAAGACGTCGGATAGTTCGAGCCCCATGGGATCGGTGGCGACCTCCGCCGTGCCCGTCCGCGTCCAGATCTGCTCGATCTCGTCGGGAAATTTTTCCAGCAAGCGGCGTTCGATCCGTGTGCCGTATCGAACGGATTCCTCCAGAGACACGCCGGCCAGCCGCACCGTGTTGATCACAATGGCCATCTCGCGCAGGCGCGGGACAAATTCGGACCCGAGCCGGGTTGCCAGGCCGGACGCGCCAAGCACCAGGATCGTCGCCGCGATCAGCACGGTCCTCGGGCGGCGGATGGCTCTTTCCAAAGCCGGCTCGTAGAGGCGTTTGAGCCCACGCACGAGCGTGTTGTCGCCGTCATGCGCACCACGCCGTCTCAGCGCGAAACTGGTCAGCGCGGGGATCACCGTCAGCGACAGGACCATCGAACCGGCCAGCGCGAAAATGACGGTCAGCGCCATCGGGCGGAAGAGTTTCCCCTCCACGCCTTCGAGCGCGAGGATTGGCAGATAAACCACCGCGATGATGAGTTCGCCGAACAGCGTGGGCCGACGCACCTCGATCGCCGCATCCCGCACGATTTCGGTGACGGAACGGCCCGTTTTGTCTTCCGACAGCTTGCGAACGGCGTTTTCGACCATGATGACCGAGCTGTCCACGACCAGACCGAAGTCGATCGCCCCCAAACTCATGAGGCTGCCCGCAACCCCGAAACGCAGCATCATGTCGAAGGCGAACAGCATGGACAGCGGAATCGCCGCGGCCACGATCAGCCCGGCGCGAAGATTGCCGAGGAACAAGAACAAAACGGCAACGACCAGGAGCGCGCCTTCCAGCAGATTTTTTCGGATCGTCTCCAAAACGTGATCGACCAGATCGGTGCGCCGATAGACCGGTTCCAGTCGCACGTCCGGCGGAAGACTGGTCTGGACATCCGCCAGGCGGTTTTGCAGGCTGCGCGCCACGTCGCGGCTGTTCTCGCCCATGAGCATGAAGCCCAGTCCCAGCACGGCCTCGCCTTGGCCGCCTTGCGTGACCGCGCCGCGCCGGATTTCGTGGCCTTCCTCCACGCGCCCCACGTCCCGGATCAAAACGGGGACTCCGTCGTAGGCCGCCACCACGATCCGTTCCAGATCGGCAATGCCGCCGACAGACCCGATGCCCTGCAGGATCAGACTCTCTCCTCCGTTTTCGATCGTTCCTCCGCCCGCATTCGCGTTGTTGCGAATCAGCGCCTCTGTCACGTCATCGGCTGTCAGGTGGTATTTGGTCATCCGGTCCGGATCGATGACCACGTGGACCTGCTTTTCGTAGCCGCCCCAGGTGTTGATCTCCGCAACACCCGGCACGGCGAACATCCGAGGACGCACCGTCCAATCGTGGATGGTGCGCAGTTCCATGGGTGAGCGACTTTCGCTGCGCACCAGGTACTGGAAGATCTCGCCCAGTCCCGTCGAGACGGGTCCGAGGGACGGCGGCGCCACCCCTTCCGGCAACTCCACGCCCTGAAGCCGTTCCATCACCACCTGGCGCGCGAGATAGATGTCGATGTCGTCATCAAACAACACGGTGATTTGGGAAAATCCGAACTTGGAAACGGACCTCACGTCCTGCAGGTGCGGCAGCCCGCCGATGGCCTGCTCCACGGCGAACGTGATCTGCCTCTCCACCTCCAGCGGCGACAGGGCCGGTGCGACGGTGTTGACCGTGACCTGCACGGGAGTCGTATCCGGAAACGCGTCGAAGGGCAGTTCGCGAAACGCGATCAGTCCAACGAGCGCGATGAATCCGGCGGCCATCAACACGATCAGGCGGTGGCGTAGGGAGAGGTCGATGATCCTGCCGAGCACGATCAGCCCTTTTCTTCGATTTCACAGCAACCCGCGCCGATACTCTCCTTGCTGATCTCCGTCTTCAGCAGGAACGCACCCACGGTGACGACTTCGTCGTCGTGGTCGACAGGACCCTCCACGTGAACAAATCGTCCGTCCGATTTCCCCGTTCGGACACTCCTCGGTTCGTACACATTCGGCTCCACCCGAACGAACACCACGTTTTCGGAGCCCATGCGTTGGACCGCTTCGCGGGGTACCGCCGCGGCGGATTGCGGCCGATCGGTCTGGACAACCGCCTGCACGAACTGACCGGCACGGAACGCACCTCCCGGATTCTTCATCTCGACCCGCCCTTCGACCATGCGGCTTCGAGAATCGACCTGCGGAGAGAGCCAGGCCAGCACGCCGTCGCCTTTCAACCCCGCGGTCGCGTCGGACCGAATCACGGTCGGCGCGCCGACCGACAAGCGAGGCGCGTCGGACTCCCCGACGCTCAGTATCACCCACAGCGATGTCGAATCGGCGACGGCCGCCAAAGACGTGTCTTCCGTGGCCAGCGTCCCCAACACGGCGTCGCGCCGCACCACCTGACCGTCGATCGGAGAGCGCAAGGCAAAGCGGCCGTCGCCGATCGATGCAGACGCTCCGACGATTCGAAGCGCCGAGCGAGAGGAGGAAAGTTCCGTTTCCGCGGCCCGCAACTCCCGGAGCGACGACTCCCACTCCTCGGTCGAAAGCATATCTCCGGCTCGAAGTTGGTCGACGCGATCGTGACGAGCGCGGATCGTTTCATACTGTTCCTCGGCCGTCCTCACGCGACCCTGCGCGTCGCCGACCTGAAGGCTCTCCAGTTCGAACAGGACCTGGCCCCGGCGCACCGGGTCGCCGGGATTGACGAGGACACGCCGGACGATCCCCGCGGTGGTCGATCGGATGTCCGCGAAGTGGTTCCGGTCAAAATCCACCTGTCCCACGCATGCGATCCCTTCGCCGAGTTCGACCGCGCGAACCTTCGTCACTTCGATCCCCGCGGCTCGCTCGATCTCTTGAGACTTGAAACGGATACGGGTACCGGCTTCGAACGCCGATGTTCGAGCCGCCGGCTCGGTCGATGGCTTACAGACTGGACAGACCGACTCCGGGAATCCGTGTTCGGCGCACCAGTCGCCCGCCTTTTGGAATTGCCCAATGAGTTCCGGATTGCACTTCGTGCATTTCGATTCCGGAACGCCGTGACCCTTGCACCAGTCGGCGGGGTCCGCCTTGATCGGCGACTTGATGGCTTCATTCGCCGATGGCTTCGGCAGCGCCGCGGATTTCTCGGAGCCGCAAGCGCAAACGGTTGCGATCAAAACGATCATGGGGGCCGATCGAATCCACGTTCGTAAGCCGGACAGGACTGGGTTCATGTTGGTCTCCCGCGCAAAAACGGCGGTCGCTCGCAAACAGGCGCAACGCCGGTTGTTGTTGTGTCAGCGCGATGTCGTCAGGACGTTAAACGGCGGTCTTTGGCGGGCGGAAAACCGGCACGTTGGTGGACATGGCCAAGGGTTCGTTGGGGATGAAAACCGGGGTGGAAACGAGCGGCCGTGGGAACCCGTCCGCGGACGCGAACGCCGCGGCGAAATTCGTCATGTCGCAGCAAATGCAGTGAAGGCAGCCGTTGCAGGTATCGGACTCGTCCGAGCAATCCGCTTCGCATGACGCGCAATCGGCATCATCGGATTCCAGCATTCCGAGAAATCCGCCCGCAATAGTTGCCGACGCCGTGAAAAACAAGGCGAAAAACATGGCGGCAAGCCGAGCCGGACTTGTGGAGCCGACAAACATCCTTTCCGATTATCCGCGACGGGCGTTTCTGTCAACGTTGTCCCGCCTCCGGAATGGTAGCAAACCGATTCCGTTCACCGTCGTTGTTTTTTCAGAACCAAAACGGTCCGAGAGATCGTTTCGCGTCATCGCGCTTCAGCTATCGTTGGTCGACGGCTGCCCGATACGACCGAACGAGCACCTCGACAGCCTCGTCGATCATCGCCTCCGTTGAGTCGCGGCCCAGCGACAGACGAACGGCGCCGAGTGCGGATTGCGCATCGAGCCCCTGCGCGAGCAGCACGTCCGACGGCGACTCGCCGCCCTCGTGGCACGCCGAGCCGGTGGAAGCGGCGATCTCGGGCGCGTGAGCCAGCACGGCGCTGCCGCGCCCGCCGGGAAACGAGACGTTGAGCGTGTTGGGCAGACGCTCGGTCTCGTGACCGTTCAAACGCATCCCCGGGATTCGCGCGCGAAGGCCGTCCCACAGACGGTCGCGCAGGGCTCGGGTGCGTTCGGCTCGCGCGGCCAGATCGCGCCCGGCGATCTCGCACGCAAGACCGAGCGCCACGATGTACGGCACGTTTTCGGTGCCGGGTCGCACGCCGCGCTCGTGACCCGCGCCGAGCATCAACGGCGCGAGCGGCGTGCCGCGACGCACGTAAAGCGCGCCGACGCCCTTGGGCGCGTAACACTTGTGCCCCGCGACGGTCAGCATATCCACTCCGAGCGCACGCACGTCGATGGGGATCTTGCCGACGGCCTGCGCCGCATCGGTGTGCGTCGTCGCTCCGTGTTCTCGCGCGGCGGCGGCGATCTCGGCCATCGGCATGATCGTGCCGGTTTCGTTGTTCGCCAGCATGATCGTGACGAGCGCGGTGTCGTCGCGAAGCGCGTCGCGAACGGTTTCCACCGGCACGCGTCCGGACGAATCGACGCCGACGCGCGTCACGGTGTACCCGGATTTTTCGAGCGCGCGGCACGGGCGCGCGGTGGCGGGATGCTCCACCACCGACGTCACGATGTGCCGCCGATCGAGTCGCGCGGCGGCCACGCCACGGATGGCGAGGTTGTTCGATTCGGTGCCGCCCGACGTGAAAACGATCTCGTCGGCATCGCAGCGAAGCAGCGCCGCGACCTGGGTGCGGGCGCGGTCCACCGCCTCTTTCGCGCGGCGACCGTAAACGTGCGCGCTCGACGGATTGCCGAAGTGCTCGCGCAAAAACGGCAGCATCGCATCGACCACCTCGGGATGGATCGGCGTGGTGGCGTTGTGGTCCAGGTAGATCGGGTCGCGCTCGGTCATCGGCCCCTCCGTCAAAACGTCAGCACGCGGTCCGCTTCCAGCGTCCAGTCCGCCAGCAGCGCGAGCGACCCACGCTCGACACCCTCGATCAGCATTTCGGCCCGCAGACCGCGGGCGTCCATGCAGCTCCCTCAAAGCCGGACGGGCACGCCCTTCGCCAGCAGCGCGCGGATCATGCGCTCGACGTTGTAGTAGCCGTTCGGCGTCTTCTGGTCCTCGATCGCCGACGTGACGGCGTCGGCCTGCGCGAAGACGCGGACGGAAACGTCCTCGCGTTTCGACAACTCCATCGCGAGACGAAGCGCGTTGTAGGTGCGCTCCGATCCGTAGGGTGCGTCGTTGAGAATGAAGCACACGCTAGACATCGCCCCTCCTAGAACCACCTGCGCAGCCAGTCCTTCTCGAACAAAACCTTTCCGGCGTGCCAATGCCGCCCCGGCGCGTACATCTTCATCGCGGGTACGGGTTCGGCGTAAAAGTTTCCGCGCCCGAAGCCCGCTTTGCCATCTCCCGTCTCGATGAAGCACTCGCCGTGCCCGTTGAATCGTGCCTCGGTCGACGCACCACGAATGCTCGCGGCGATGCGTTCGGCGACGATGCCCGCCTGCCCATGCGCGAAGACACCCGCTTTGGGCAGGGGCTTTCCCATCGCCAGGGGAATCGTCGTAACGTCGCCGATCGCATACACGTTCTCGAATCTCGTTTCCATGGTGAACCGATCCACCGCGATCCATCCGGCTTCGTTCACGAGCCCCGCCTCGCGGGCCACGACGGGCGCCTGAAACGGCGGCACATAGACGAGCAGATCAAAGTCCGCCGCGGCTCCGTCCGCGAATGCGAGCCGTCGCGCCGTCGCGTCGCACGATGCGATCTGACGCCCCGGGAAATACGCGACGTTTCGCGACTCGACGAGGGCTCTCACCATCGCGGATGCCTCGGGCCCCGCCACGCCCATGGGCCCGGGCTCCGCGGCGTGGAGTTCGACCCGTGTGCGACCGCCGATGCCGCGTGCCCGCGCCGAAGCCTCGAACAGCATCGCGGCTTCGTACGGCGCGGCGGGGCATTTGTAAGCGGGGGCCGCGGTGAGTACGACGACCTTGCCGCCTTGAAACGCGTTCCATTTGTCGCGCAGCGCCGTCGCCCCGTCCAGCGTGCAGAACGTATGTCCCGAATCGGCCAACCCGGGAATGCGCTCGGGGGCGGGGTCCGCGCCGAGCGAGATGACGAGGAAGTCGGCTTCGTGCGTGACGCCGGAGACGACCACGTGTCGGGCGATCGGATCGATGGCTTCGATATCGCCATGAATCACATCGACGTCGCGCTTCTCGAGCGCCGAGAGCGGTCGCACGATCCGATCGACCTCCCGCATTCCCACCATCAACCACAGCAGCGACGGCCAGAAAACGTGATTCCGTTCGCGGTCGACCAAAACGACCCGGTGCGAACGGCCCAGACGTTTGCGCAGTTCGACCGCGGCGACCACGCCGCCGACGCCGCCCCCGAGAACCATGATCGTCCGCGAGTGCGTCATGACCGCCTCTTCATTCCGTGTTGGGCGCGCCCGGCGCCGGTTTCCACCGCAAGCCCACGCGCCCGCCAATCGGGAACGCCGTCTTCCAATCGCATCGCGCGATATCCCTTCGAGCGGAGGATTCGCACGGCCTCGATGGCGAGCACGCAGTAGGGACCGCGGCAGTACGCCACAACCTCACGTTTGCGCGGGATTTCAGCCAGACGACGGACGAGTTCTTCGAGCGGGATGCATTTCGCGCCGGGGATGTGCCCGGCCGCGTATTCCTCGGGCGGGCGGACGTCGAGCACCGTGACCGATCCGTCGCGCACGCGGCGCACCAGCGCGGCGTGATCGATGGGCTCCAAAACGGAGCGCTCGCGCAGGAAGGCGTCCGTGATCGCGTCGATCTCGGCGAGGCGCGCGCGCGCCAGATCGCGCATGGAACGAAAGAAAGCGCAGACATCCTCGTCCGCGAGCCGGTATTCGACGTACAGCCCGTGCTTCGCGGCGTCGACGAGCCGCGCGGCGCGCAGCGTCTGCAGGTGCTGCGACGCGTTGGCGACGCTCTGACCGCTCTGCCGGGCGAGGTCCTCCACGGTGCGCGGCCCCTGACACAGCAGGTCGAGCAGCTCCAGCCGTCGCGGGCTGGCGACCGCCCGCCCGATCCGCGCGAACTGCTCGTAAAACGCGTCCTTGAACTCCCGGCCCTTCACGCTTCCGCGCCTCCATTAATCAATTATTCAATTGAATATAAGACTATTCGACGCCCGTCAAGGCCAAAAAAAAGTGCCCCGGCGCGAGGCCGGGGCGAGAAGCGATGCGTTTGTCCGTTGTCGGATCAGGGAATCGGAACCGCGTGGCAGGTTCCGCACGCGTTGACGTAAGGAACGGGCATCAGGCTGTCGCTCGGCGTCTGGCCGGACAGCAGCGTTTTGCGCGGGACGTCCATGATGTGCGACGAGATGTCGTTCATCCAGTACTGGTTCACGCCCGTGCCCGGTTCGCCGGAGCCGGTGCGCGCGGCCTTGATCATGTGGCAATCGATGCATCGGGGATCGAGCGAGCCGTGATTCAGGCCGACCGCGTCGAGGGTGTGGTCGCCGACGTCGATATCGCTGTGGCACTTCAGGCACAGCGAATTGTCTTCGGCGCTCTCGGTCAGCAGGAACGGTTCGTCGCTGTAGCCGTGCGAGTCGTGGCAGTCGCTGCACGTGAGCAGCATGAACTCGTTGCGATAGTGCGTCGAACGCAGCATGTCGGTGTACTGCTGATGATGGCTCTTCGAATGCATGGCCGCGTCGGTGTAGAAGTCCGTCGCGGCGCCGTCCGCGCGGCTGGTGTAGTCGGCGAGGAACACCTGCCGGCTCGTGCCCGCGATCATCATTCGGCGGTCTGCGTTGACGGGATTGTCGGTGCTCATTTTCCCTTGGGGACGGCTGTGGCACTGACCGCAGATCAGCGTCGCGCGCTCGGCCGCGAGGTTTTGCGGAGACACCGTGTACCAGCCGCCGCCGGCGTGCGCCCAGTGGTTCGAGCCCGGGCCATGGCAGTTTTCGCAGCCCATGCCGAACTCGTTGGGGATGCCGTCGCCATCTACGTCAAATTCGCCGTTGGGGTCGTTGGCCGAGGACATGGTCCAGCCCGCCGTGTCGTCGCCCGTCACCGTGTAGCCGTTCACGTGGCACCCGGCGCAGTTCTTGTCCCACGACTTGGATTTTGCCGGCGTCGTGAGCCCGGTCGCCTCGTTGAACCAGTAGCTGCCGTTGTAGTCGCGGAACACCTTGCGGGTGCGCGGCGAGTAAGACTCGCTTCCCTCGGTGTGATACTGGACGGGCAGGAAGTAGAAGCTTCCCGTGATCCGGGTCAGATAGCGCTGCTTGTAAACGCCGCCGCCGTATCCAAAGGCCACTTCGTAGGACGCATTCGCGCCGATGTTCACCTTCTGGTCGGTGAGCGTCACCTTGTACGTCCCGGCGTCGTTCCAAATCCGCGCCGTGAAGCTGACGCCCGCGCCGGGATTCGTGAGAGAGGTCTTGTACTTGTCGAATCCCCGCGTGCCGTCGTAGTCGTAGTAGTAGATCAGGGTGTCGTCGTCGTACAGATCGAAGCCTTCCAGGAACGTCGGATGGCGATCCAGATCGTAGTCCTGGAGCCCGCTCGGATCTCGGGGCGCGTTGATGCTCAGGCGGTGCATCGTCTTCTTGTAATGCGTGTAGCCGTGGCAATTCAGGCACACCGAGGTTCCGACGTAGAACGCGTCCTCGCCCACGGTCATCGACACGATGATCGGACGCTTCGTGTCGAGCAGTTCCGACGATGAGAATGACGCCCGGGAAAGACTGCCGCCCGGCAGGTGGTCGGCGTCGTCATCCGCGGGACGCACATAGATGTAATAGTCGCCCGCATCGAGCGGCGTAATCTCGTAGATGCCCTCGCCGTCGGTCACGTCGTACTGGTATGTGATGGCGGCCGCGAGCTGCGCGCGAACGAGATCCTCGAGGGGCTCGTCGTCGGTGGCCGAAGAGGAGAACGTCGTCGGATTCATGTTGATCGTCACACCGGAAACGTCCTCGACGGGGATCAGAAAGACGTAGGCGCCGACGACGGGATTGTCCGTCGTGTCCGTCACGCGTCCGACCACGCCGTCCGGAATGGTCGGGTAGTAGCCGTCGGCGTTCTGGCCGTCCTCTCCGCCTTCGCCATCCTCGCCGTCTTCCCCGTCTTCTCCGTCGTTGCCGTCATTGCCGTCGGCCCCATCGTTGCCGTCGTTGCCGTCGTTGCCGTCGGAACCGGATTCACCGGGCTTGCCGTCGTTCCCGTCGAGTCCATCTTCGCCGTTCGCGCCGTCATTGCCGCCGGCTCCGGATTGACCGTCTTCCCCGTCGCCGCCATCGGCCCCATCTGAGCCTCCACAACCGGCCGCGAGAAGGATCAGCGAGACCAGCCAAGCCACCCACCACCCACATTTTGCGTCGTATCGAGACATCGCGCACTCCCAGGAATGAAAAGACGAGCACGGTTTTTGCAAGTTACGTGCCCCGATGTCGGTTATCGACCATGCCGGGCATAGTCGAAATACGTAAACGTTATTCGATAGATCACGGACGCGGCGACGCGGAGGTCGGCGAAACCGGTCTCGAAGTGAGACCGAACCGCCGGATCGGTGCCAAATCGAAACCGCGGTGCCCGCGACGCGCCGAAAAATTCAATGTGACGATTGGCGTGCGACCGGCTTTACCGTAGATTTCGACGTGAGGCGCCGCGCACGACGTGGAGTGACCGAACGTCCGCACGATCGCTGTGCCGGCACATGACACTTCGCCTCGCGTCTCGCCATGGAGGTGCATCTTGCCGCGGAAAACGACCAAACCTAGAACGCCGAATCCGATCATAACCAAAGAAATCGAGCGCGAATTCCTACTGGCGTTCTGGAAGATCCACATCCTTCATCACGCCGAGAAGAAGCCGGTGGTGGGACAGTGGGCGATTCGCGAACTACGGCACCACGGTTACGACGTCAGTCCGGGGACGATGTATCCGCTTTTGAAGCGCTTGGAGGAGCGCGGCTGGCTGTCCTGCAAGGTCGATCCTTCCGGCGGCGCGAAAGCACGCCGCGAATACACGCTCACCTCGGCGGGGCGAGGCGTACTCCGGCACCTGCGCGAGAGCATCGGCGAACTGCACCGCGAGGTCGTGCTGGGCGAGGACGACGACTGACGCGCAATCGGCCTGCTGCCGCATGACATCGAATAACTTCTCGATCACGCACCTTTGAAAAGCGCGCGCCGCTGTGAAAGAATCCCGGGATGCGTCTTACTCGTTGGACAAGGTCGTGACGCGGATGTCCCGCCCTGTGAGAATCGTCGAGACCCTGCTGGTGGCTTGCGTAATGGCGGCGCTGTGCGCGCTGTGGCCGGCCGCGACGGCGCAGGCCGCGCCCGAGAAGTGCCGCAAGGAGATCTGGCCCGAGGCGTGGAAATTCTACGGCGACAAAGACGCCAAGACCCTCAACTGCGACGACTACGAATACCGCCTCGTCGATCTCAACGACGACGGCGAGGACGAATTGCTCGTCTACAAGCGCAGCATCGCGTGCCCCTTCGGCGGCGCATGCACGCATGAGCTGTGGGGACGCGCGGGCGGCGTCGCGAAACGCTTGGCCACGCTGCCCGGCCGCGTCGAGGTGGCCAAGACCCGCACCGAGGGCTGGCTCGACCTCATTGTCCGGACGCAGCAGGCCGAGCGCCTGGAATTCGCCTGGGCGGGCGAGGCGTACCGCCAGAAACCAACCATGAAGAAGCCCGTCGAGATGAAGGAAGAAAATCCCGACGACCCGTGGAGTTCGCTGCCGTAACCGGGCACGAACAGCGCGAAGTGCGAATATTCTTCAGCGCCGCGATATTCCCTCCGAAATCACTTGCAGATGCATTTGCCGTTCCGGGGGCGAGGGTCCATGACCATTCGTCGACGTGTGTTCATTCCGGTTTTCGTCGCGCTCTCGTTGGTGGTCCTGCTGACCGGAGCGGCGTTCACCACGCGTCTGCTGCGCCAAGCCGACATGAACGACGTCGAGGAGGCCCGGTCGGCGGCGCGGGTGGCGGCGTTCGTCGTTCAGGAGTCGCTCGCGGCGCTGTCGGCGACATGCCTGGACTACGCCGCCTGGCACGAAACGCGGGAGTTCGCACTGGGCCGCAACTCGACGTACGCAACGGCGTACCTGACCGAGGAGATGGCCCGCAAGAACCGGTTGCACCTGATCTTCGTGTTCAACCCGCGCGGGGAGCTGGTTTTCGAATCCGGTTTCGATCCTCGAAGCGGCAGACAGATTCCCATGCGCGAGGACACGCGTCGACTGCTGTTGGATCGTCCCGAGTTATCCCGGCACGAGGACGACAAGTACGTCAGCGCGGGTGTATGGTTCCTGCCCGATGGCCCCGCGCTCATCGCGGCAAGGCCCATTCTCGGCGACGACTACCAAGGTCCCGTCGGCGGGTCGATCGCGTTCGGACGTTACCTGACGCGCACCGAATTTCGCCGCTTGCGCGAATGGATCGACGCGGACTTCGCCGTCGTTCCCGACACCAGGGCAAATAACACGGGCGGAAGGCGCGGATCGACCGCGGGAACCGTTGTCGTCACCGAGAGTCCGGATTTTCATCTGGCTTCCATGCCTCTGCGTCATCGAAACGGTCCCGGCGCCCGCATCGAGGTTCGTCATCCGCGACTCGCGCGCAAGGCGCATCTGGACGAAGCGGCGCGGGGAATTTCGACGATTCTCGCGATCGGTCTGTTCGTCCTCGCGTCGACGCTTCTCGCGATCGAGTACTTGGTGACGAAGCGCCTCTCGCGGCTGCGGAATTTCGTGCGCGACGTCGTCCGCACGGCGGACCTGTCGCGCCGGATCGGAGCGCGAAGCGATTCGCGCGACGAGGTCGACGAACTGTGCGCCGACTTCGACAGCCTGCTCGACAAATGGCGATCCGTGCGCGCGGCGCGCGACGCGACACAGGCCGCGCTCGAAGCGTCGAATGAAACGTTGCGGAACGAGGTCCACGAGCGCGAGGCCGCCCGGCGCGACGTCGCCAAGTTTGCGGCACTCGTTGAGGGCGACGGCGATGCGATCGGCTTCTTCGATTGCGGCGGCCGCCTCGTCTACCTGAATCCCGCGGGCCGGAGACTGATCGGGCTTCGCGCGGACGACGCGCTGGATCGGGTGTGCGCGGCGGGCTTGACGGGCGGCACCGACCCCGTCAAGCGTCTGCCCGACGGCGAGACCGAAATCCGCCACCTGCGAACGGGCGAGCCCATTCCCGTCGACGTGATGAACATCGCGCCTCGCATGCCGGACGGCGAATCGATCGACATGAACGGCGTGGTCATGCGCGATCTGCGCCCGCGTCGCCAGGCCGAGGCCGAGCGCGCGCATTTGGAGGAGCAGCTCCACCACGCCCAGCGAATGGACGCGATCGGGCGACTCGCCGGGGGCGTGGCGCACGACTTCAACAACATTCTCACGGCCATCAACGGGTACACGCAGCTCGTGATCGAAACGACTCCGGAGTCGGACTCGCGCCACGCCGATCTCGTCGAGATCCGCAAATCGGCCGAGCGGGCGAAAGCGCTCACGAACCAGCTCCTCGCATTTGGACGGCGACAGGTGGTGACGCCGCGCGTGCTGAGCGTGCGCGAGTCGGTGGACAGCGCCCTGCGCATGATCGTGCGGATCATCGGCGAGCGGATCTCGCTGCGCGTGGACGCCGGCGAGGAAGACGGCCGCGTACTGGCCGATCCGATGCAGATCGATCAGATTCTCGTCAACCTGGTCGTGAATGCCCGCGACGCCATGCCGGACGGCGGCGAGCTGGCGATCCGGGTCGAGGAGGAGCGCATCGGCGACGATGGCGACGCGCGGGCTTACGATGCGGAGCCCGGGAGTTACGTGCGCGTATCGGTCATCGATACCGGGTCGGGGATCGAACCCGACGTGCTGCCGCACGTCTTCGAGCCGTTCTTCACAACCAAGGAAAAGGGCAAGGGGACCGGACTCGGCCTCCCGACCGTCTACGGCATCGTTCGGCAAATCGGCGGCTTCGTCACGGTGGAGAGCCAGCCGGGAAAGGGTTCCGCGTTCCACATCCATCTTCCCTGCGCGCAGGCGCCGGTCGCGACCCTGGACCCGAAAACGGATGCCGAGCGAGCATGGGGCGTCGGCACGGTTCTGCTCGCCGAGGACGAGGACGCCGTGCGCGAATACGCGATGCGCGTGCTGACGTCGATGGGTTATCGCGTGATCAGCGCATCCTGCGGTCAGGACGCGCTGGAAAAAGCTCGCGAATGCGGCGACGAACTCGCCCTGCTCGTCACGGACGTCATCATGCCGCGAATGAACGGTCGGGACCTTGCCGATCGACTGCGTGCCGAGCGCCCGAACCTGCCCATCGTATTCATATCGGGATACACCGACGACGTGCTGGATACGCAGGGCGTTTTCGAGACCGGCGCCCGGTTTCTGCAAAAGCCGTTCGACATCGACGATTTAGTCCGCGCCGTGAGGGACGCCGTCGTGGAGATCGCGGCGTAAACGAGTAAACGGGCAACAATCCCGATTGGCGCCTGGTTTGCGGCTTTCATCGCGTCTGCGGACTTTCAAGGAGGCCGGAAAAACCGTCGCCGCCAACCCGCGCGCCGAGCGGGTCCGCGCATTTCAGGCGGCGATCGAAACCGGAAAACGAAGGAAACCGCCGAAGAAATGCGCGGAATCGCAAGCCAGATCCTCGATGCCTCGAATCCGGGCGTCGAACGACGGAAACCGGCGAGAACGCCCTTGACCTTGCGCCATTCGGGACTGTTCCTGTTTCATTTTCGGAACAGTTTCCATCGACGTGTGATACAATTACTGAGCGAGGTGTTTGGAATGTCGAACGAACCGAATGGCGAGGTTTCCCATGAATCGTTCGTGGTTTCTGCTGGCGGCGGCGATGGTTTACGCGCTGGTTGCGGTCGGTGCGTCCTGTTCGGACGGCGACGACGATAACAACGACGGCGGGGCGACATGGACGGACGCGGAATCGGGCCTGGAATGGCAGGACGATTCTCTGCCGACGATGAACTGGCCCGACGCGGTCGCGTACTGCGAGGATCTGGAATTCGGCGGCGATTCCGACTGGCGTTTGCCGAGCATTGGCGAACTGCGCACGCTCGTGCGCGGCTGCGACGCGACGGCGACCGGCGGCTTATGCGAAGTGACTGACGAATGTCTGGAGCAGTCCTGTGAAAACGACATTTGCCTGGGTTGCGAAAACAACAACGGTCCCGGAGTGGGTGGCGAATATTGGCCCGCCGAACTCGCCGACAACTCCACAATGGCCTGGTCGTCTTCCACGGTGGCGGACAATGTGGGGAATGCATTCGTTCTCATCTACTCGTACGCTGGCATCACCAACGCCTTCGTCAAAGATTCGAACGAGTTGACGGTCCGCTGCGTGCGCTGAGCGCTAAAGTGGGACCGTTACCGGTTTTTCGGCCCCGCCATCAGGGCCTGCGCGAGCGCTCGGGCGAAAACTGGCGACTGTCCATAATGAAATTTAGCCGATCATGCGCAGCCATTCGCCGAACAGGTACTCCATGCGGCCCACGAGCAGCGCGATGCGGCCCATCACGGTGAAGCCGAACGACGCGCCGAAGCTGACCATCAGGATCCAGATGCCCACGCGGCTCGCCGCGCCGAAGACGCCCGTGTGCTCCTTCGAAAAGAAGAAGTAAACGAGGCCGCATACCACGCCGACAAAGACGACGATATTGCCGAAGGTGTCGGCCGCGGAGAACCGCCCATCGTTCATCACGACGAGCGGCATCACGGACGACGCGATCTGGCTCATGAAGTCGCTGCGCAGGTATTGAAGGAAGTTGAGCCCCGCCGTGGTGCCGACGATGAAGGCGAGCGCCCAGCGCGAGTAGTTGCCGACCTTCGGGCCCGCTAGGCGGGCGAGCAGCAGGATACCGAGCGCGAGCGGGATGAGGTAGCGCCAGTCTTGCCCGCCGCCTTCGAGACCGGGAATAATTTTCGACACGAGTCCCGGCGCGAGCTTGCCGAAAAGATTGGGCACGAGAACCTGCCAGAACCCGATCACCATCCAGTACGCGGCGGAGACGCCGACGAAGACGTGCTCGGCGAACTTGTAGAAGGGGTTGTCGGCGTAAAGGAAGCTCATGATGGCGAGCGTGAAAAACGCGCCCACCCACACCCAGAAGCCCTTCCAGGACCATTCGGAGTGCGTGACTTCCTTTTGACCGACCACGAGACCGAAGTCGTTTTTCACCGGCTCGCTCTTCGTGATCTCGACGCGCTCGGGCCATGGCTTCGCCATGTGGCCGTTCGCCGCTCGGATCAGCAGCGCCACGAGTACGGCGACGAGGACGACGGAGACGATGACGCCGGTCTTGGTGAGTTTCGGCATGTTACCTCCGCCCGCCGCGCCGGCGTTCCACGAAATACGTGACGTTGCCGATGACGATGAAGAGCATGATGACCAGATGCGCGATGGCCTGCGCGCCCATGCGGATGCGGCCCTTGTTCTTGCTGATGTCCGCGTACTGCGGATACTTGTCGCCGAGGAGTTGCTCGTACTCCGCGCCCGCCTTGAGGCCCCCCAGCAGCCCCGCGAGTTGCCTGGGGTAGTAGGGATAGAGCAGCGGCGATTGCACGGCGGTGCTGCCGCCGATGATCTTCACGCCCGCGGGGTCCGCGCCGAACTGCACCCACTCCTTCAGTCCCGGCTGCCCCGCCGAGATGTTGATGATGAGGTCCACGTCACGCAGGCTCTTGATGTTTTTCATGATCGGCAGCGACGTCAGCGGCTTGTTCGTCGTGTCCACGGGAAAAAACTTTTCGAAGTCGGTGAGCACGACGTTGATGACGCCCTGCCCGCCTGACTTGTATCCGAGGTTGGCGTAGTTCTCGCCGTAGACCCACGGCGTCTTTGGTCCGCCGTTCTTTTCTTTTTCGGCCAGATCGGCCGTGACCTGCGCGATGGTGTCGCGGGCCATGTCCTGCCCGATCGGCCACAGCGCCATGATGATGACCCTGATGCCGCGCTCGGCACAGTGACGCAGCCACGCGGTGGCCATCGGCTGCAATTCGGGCTCCGATGCGGGATCGTAGTCGAAGGACATCAGCACCTTGGTGCCGGGGGGGAGCGTCTCGACGACGTCGAAGGTGTCGCGGACCATCGGCGTGGGGAACTCGGGGAACTCGATCGTGTAGAGCAGCGGCACGATCACTGCGACGCTCATGAACAAAAAGATCCAGCGGCGGTCGATGTCCCGAATCTTTTCATACCAGCCCATCGCGTCCTCCTCAGTCCGAGTCGGTGCCCAGATATCCCCGGTCCACGCCGAGGATGATCTTGAGCGAGGTGGAAACGATGCCCAGCGCGATGCCGATCATGATCGCGCGCTGGCCGGCCAGATTGGGGTAATTCATGATCCATTCGGCGAGCTGCGGGATACCGAAGCCCTCGCCGTGCGGCGTCCAGAACGAGAGCCACGTGCCGATGAAGGTGCGTCCCAGCAGGATGATGAAGGCCGAGACGAGCAGCACGGTGGCCTCGAGATTCTTCGCGCGAAACGCCCGGTAGCTGGCCGACGCCACGTAGAACGCCAGCAGGGCGAACATCGTGGCCGCGAGCGGCTTGAAGATGAACGCATAGATGAGCTGGAAGTAGGAACCCTTGGCGGAAAGGTCGCCCGCGATGCCCTCGGGGTTGTGCAGCTTGAACAGACCGATGATGAGCGTCGCGAAGAACCCCACGATGCACACCACCGAGTAACCCCAGCCCTTCGTCTTTTTGTAGATCTTGTCGGCGTGGATCTTGACGAGATTTCCGCCGCCCAGCACGAAGGCGAAGACGGCGATGATGTCGAAGTAGATCGAAAAGTCCTCCCCCAGCGTCTCGGCCTCGGGAAAGAGCTTCGAGAAGATCAACACCGCGCCGACGATGCCGGTGATGAGCAGCGGAATCGTGCGTTTGACGAGCATGTTCCGGCCGCCTCCTTATCCGCCGATCGGCGTGAAGAGTTTGACGATGGCGTCGGCGACCGCGCCCGCCCATCCCGCGCCCGTGATCTGCGCGAGCGTCGCGAAGACGCCGCCGACCACGATGGCGGCCATGCCCGCCATCTTACCGATGTCCTGCCCCTTGAGGCTGCCGAGCTGCTTGGGGTCGTGCGACAGGTACGCCGACGCGGCGAAAAGCTCCTCGCCGATGAGCGTGTAGTCGCAGGCGGCGATGAAGAACGGCAGTTGCGCGGCTTGTGCCGTGCCCGCGATCTGGATCGCGCCGATCGAGTTGCCCGTCTCGGCGAGAATCAACGACTCGGCGAAGAACGCGCCGAAGTAGATGCACGTGGCGGGCTTTTCGCGGACCATGATGCCGTTGACGCCCGCGACATAGCCGAATTGTTCGTCGGTCAGGTAGGTGACGATGTTGTCGTTGTAGGCGTCGGGCCGACCCGCCGAGATGAACGCCTCCTTCACCGTCTCGCGTCCCGTCGTCATCACTAGACTCTTGGACGTGGGCACCAGGAGCTTGGTGTCGTATTCGGCCACCTGCCGCGCGATGCGCCCGAGAATCACGATGGCCGCCACGGTCATCACGTCGTTCATGTCCATGATGCCGGGGATGTAGAGAACGGGCTTGCCCATCTCGGTCGCGCGGCCGATCGATTCCTCGACCGCCTCGAGGCCCGCGATCTTTCGCACGAAGAGTTTCTTGCCGCTCTTGATGTGCTGGATGAAGTAGAGGATGAACCCCGAGAGCACGAGGGCGAACAGCACGAAGTTCCACTCGTCCCGGTTCACCCACTGCGACTTCGCCGCGACGGCCTCGGTCGTGTGCTCCGAGATCGCCAGATCCACGCCGTTCGCCGCCACCGCCGCGACGGCGAAATACAGCGGTTCCTTCTCCGTCTTCTCGTCCAGATCCTCGGCCTTGTAGTCGAACACCGACTTCGAGCCGCCCACCGCGCCCAGCAGCGTGTACGGGCCGTCCGGTTTCGGCGACGAAAACACGCGATACGTGAGCCCGTGGATCGCATCGGCGCCCGTGGGCGGTGTCCAGGTGACGCGGATCTCCTCGCCCGAGTCGTTGGGCCGATCGGCGGCGCTCACGCCGTCCGGCGAGCCGAGCGCAAACGACCCGCTCAGCGCGTCGCGCTCCGACCACATGAACGACTGGCGCTCCGGCGAAATCGGACCGATGTTGACGAGTGGTGTCTCGCCCGCCGCGACGAAGGCGTAAGCCGATGCGTCGCCATCGCGGCCCAACACGCGGTAGACGTAGGTGCGTCCGTCGACCAGCGCCTCGTCGTCGAATTGGTAGAACGCATCGAGCCCGCCATCGGGCTTCGGTTCGGTCTTGAGGTGCTCGTCCATGGCGGAGAACTGACCGGCCAAGGTGAACGAGAGCGGTCCGTCAGCCTTTTCCGCACGCAGCACCACCCACATCTTCGGCGATGGGGCGTCGGCCTTTGGGCACGGTTTCCACGTCAGACGCACCACGCCGCCGGCGTCGTCGGGCCGGTCCACAGCCTTGGCGTCCACAGCGGGGCAGATCTTCGCATCATACGTGTTTTCGGTGGAGGGCTCGGGCCACTCGGGCGGGGGCGCGGAGGCTGCTGCGAGCACATCCGGGCTCGGCGCGATCGGCGCGGCCAGCGAGGCCGGCATGCTCATGGTCGCGGTGGGATTCGCCGGTGCGGGGCTCGCGCCCTCGCCCTGCGCAAACGCGGTCGTCGCGAGCGCCAGCGACAGGGCGAACAAAATCCCCCACTGGGTCAGGTCACGGAACGCCATGCGCATGGTCCCTCCATCCCGCCGAATACGAAAAACGTCCGGTTTCGCCGGGAAAGGCGACGCCGGGCGCTTCGAACGCGATCGGGGAGGACGCTCGGTTGTTCGAAAACCGTGTCGGAAACGACCGAACCGATTTAGCGGTTTGGGTTCGGCCCGTCAAGGCGAACGGGACTTTTTCGTTGCGGAAGCATGGCCGTGTCGAGCCGCGCGCCGCGAACGGTTATAATGACATGATCGAGATCCCTCTGCCCGGATGCAAGTGGACCGGAGTCGACATGCGGATGATGGAGAACCTCGGGTCGATGACGACGCGCGTGATCCTGCCGTCGTCGCTGGATTCGCTCGGCGAGGACGACCGGCGTGGCCGGCGCAATGCCATGATCGTTTCGACCTTCATGTCGGCGTTTCTGGCCGCGTTCACGATCGCGCAGTTCATCGGCTACCGGATTTGGGGCGAGCCGACGTTGTTGAATCCCGCCTGCGCTCGCATCGCGATCGCCGCGAACGTCGTCCTGATCGCGACGTTCGTCGCCTTTCTCGCGGTCAACTTTCTGGCAGCCCGCGTGGGGTGGAACGTCCGTGCGGTCTTCGCACGCACCGTCCATGCGACGCTCGGCGTCGCGATGCTGGTCTGGCTCACGCACATCCACTTTGCCGGGTCGCAGAATACGCTTCTCGCGCTACTGATTCCGGCGACGAGCTATGTCGTCATCTGGATGCTCGGTTCGAAATGGGGGTGGTTCTATTACGTGACCGGGACCACGGCGTGGCTCGTGCTCGTCACACTCGAAGCCGCGGACCTTCTGCCTTACTTTCCGCTCACGTCCATCGAATCCGACTGGGCGGACCTATTCCTCGATCCGCGGTACGTCTCGCTCAACATCCTGCTCTACCTCTCGGCGTCGCTGGTGCCGATGCTGTTCCTGCAAATCTTTCACGGACAGCTCGCCAAACGCACGCACGAGCTCGAGGTCGCGCGGCGCGAACTCGAAATCGCCGCGTCCACGGATTCGCTCACGGGGGCGCTGGTCCGCCGTGCGATGGAGCCGCTGTTCGAGCGCGAAATCGCCCGCGCCGAGCGGCGGGGGCATCCGCTCTCGGCGGTCGTGCTCGACATCGATCGCTTCAAGTCGGTGAATGACACCCATGGTCACGCGGTCGGCGATCTCGTGCTGCGCGCATTGGCCCAGACCGCGCGCCACGTGCTGCGTCCCTACGATTTGTTCGGCCGCATGGGCGGCGAGGAGTTCCTGATCGTGCTGCCGCACGACTCGATCGAAGACGCGCGCGCGCTCGCCGAGCGTCTGCGTGCGAAACTCGAGACCACGTCCATCGCCACGGGCGACGGACGCACTCTGCGGGTCACCGCGAGTTTCGGCGTCGCGACTCGCGGTCCGGGGGCCGCGACGTCGCGCGACGACCTTGTCGCGCAAGCCGATGCGCGTCTCTACGACGCCAAGAGCGGGGGACGCAATCGCGTTTGCGGGTAGCCCGTTCACACCCATTTCGTACGCGTCGTGATCGACGTGACCGCGCACCCCGACGCCGTTTCGTCAAGTTGTCACGTTCTCCGGTCGCGTGGCGAAGACCATCAGGTCCATGACGTTGGTGTTGGTCGTCGCGGCCGTCGCGAGTTGGTCGCCGAGCGTCGCGAAAAACGTCCCCGTGTCGTGCGCGGCGAGGGCGGCGTCGGGATCGAGTCCCGCTTCGGCCGCCCGCGCCAGC
>CAZPJD010000242.1:0-15797 GCA_964586775.1 uncultured bacterium
CCAACATCAGGGTCATCATCCGCCAGAGAGATTGGAAAAACGGGACCGGCATCGCCGATCCCGTTTCGAGTCTTTCGGTTCCGGTCGATCAGGGCGCTTCGTCCTCGCCCTCGCCGCGCGGCGCGTAGTAGTCGGGTGGCACCTCGGCCAGCAGGCACCCCGGCGTGTCGCCGATCAAATCGGTGCGTCCGATATCCTTGAGCGCCTCGTACACGAAGTGCGCGTTCTCGGGCCGGTAGTAGTTCATGAGCGCGCGCTGGAGCTTGCGTTCGCGGAACGAGAGCGGGCGGTACATGTGGTCTTCATCGACCGGGTCGAGCCCGGTGTACGCCATGCACGCGCTCGCCGTTCCCGGCGCGGGGACGAAGTCGAGGATGTAGTTCGACTTCAGCCCGAACTCGTCCATGAACATCGAGACCTCGAGCGCGTCGTCCATCGTCGATCCCGGGTGCGACGCCATGAAGAACGGCACGACCTCGGTGTCGTCGAGCATCTCGTATTTCTCGAAGGTGGCGTGCACGCGCTCGAAAAATCGCCGCGTCGTGCCGGGTTGGTACTTGCGGATGCGGCGCGTGACCGCGTCGTTGACGTGCAGGGGCGACGGCTTGAATTTGCCGTGCGTGAACCGCGTGAGGAGCAGCTCCTCGAGCTCGGGACCGTGCGGTTCGGTCTCGAGCAGGTCGTAGCGGAAGTTCGACGAGATGTACGCCTCGTCCACGCCCTCGAGGTCGAGCACGTTCTTGAGGAGTTGCAGGTACGGTCCCTGATCGGCGTTCAGCTTTTCGCACTTGTCGGGGAACGTGCATGACGCACGCTGGCACGCCTCGCCGCCGCCGTCGGACTCCGACATCTTCGCGCACGCCAGCCGGTAGGCGTTGCCCACGGGCCCGCCGATATTGCTGATGACATTGCGGAAGTAGTGGTAGCCGGTCATCGTGCGCGCTTCTTCGAGGATCGAGTCCTCTGAACGCGAGGTCACGTAGCGACCCTGATAGGCATAGTGCGTGCAGAAGCTGCACCCCGCGGGGCACCCACGGTGCGACATCAGGGAGAATTTGATCGTCTCGAAGTTGGGAATCGGCCCCTGCTTCTTGTATTTGGGGTGCGGCGTGCGCACGAAGGGCATCGTGAACAGGTCGTCGAGCTCCGCCGTGGAAAGCGGGAGCTGCGGCGGATTGACGACGATTGTGCCCGCGGCGTGCTCCTGCACCATCGGCCTCGCGAAATGCGGATCGGTGTTGCGCAGATCGATGCGCGCCATCTGATAGAACGCCGCGCGGTCCGCGGCGACGTCCTCGAACGAGGGCAGGGGGATGGCGTCGGAAACGCTTCCCGCGCCCTCGCCCAGGGGGAGCCGCCAGACGACGCCGCGGATGTCGTGGCATTGCGCGATGCCGCCGCCGCGCTTGAAGACGTTCGCGATTTCGCGAAACGCCTTCTCGCTCTGTCCGTACACGATCAGGTCGGCCTCGCCCTCGATCAGCACGCTCGGCTTCACCTCGTCGTTGTGGAAGTCGAAATGGGCGAGGCGTCGCAGGGTGGATTCCATGCCGAACTGGATGACCGGGCAATCGGGATACGACTGCTTGGCGCACCGGGCATAAACGACCGCCGCATGGTCGGGGCGTTTCCCCGGCAAGCGGCCCGCGCTGTAAAAGTCCTGCTTGCGCGGGCGCTTGGTCGGCGAATATTTGTTCATCATCGAATCGAGGCAGCCGCCCGTGACGATGAAGAACGCGTTGGGCCGCCCGAGCTGCATGAAGTCGATCAGCCGAATGTCGTTGGGTTGGGCGATGATGCCGACGCGCATCCCCTCCGACTCCAGCAGACGCGCGATCATGGCGTCGTCATGGGCCGGGTGGTCGATGTAGGCGTCGCCGGTGATGAGCACGACGTCGCAGGTGTCCCATTCGAGGCGCTGCATCTCGTAACGGGACATGGGCAGGAACAGTTTTCTTCGATCCATGAACTCCATCATCGCGGTTCAACCTTTCCTCAACGGGTTGCGGGAGGCCGGCTACGCCCCCCCATGGACCGGCATGCGGCCGATCCCAACCGGGCCCGCGGCCAGCGGGTCCGTGATAAACAGGGTCACCAATTCCTTCGCGCAGACGAGGGCGTCCGCGAGCGTCTTCCCCAACGCCAATCCTGCCGCAACTGCGGACGCGAAAACGCACCCCGTGCCGCGCACGGTGGGACCGGGCCGGCGCGGCGCGGCGAGCGGTCGCCATCCCGACGCCGAATACCAATGGTCGATCGATTCCTCGCCCAAACCGTGGCCGCCCTTCACGACCACGTTTTCGGCCCCCAGTGCCAGCAGCCGCTCGGCCGCCGCGTCGCGATCGCGCGCGTCGTTGATCTCGACTCCCGAGAGCGCCTCGACCTCGGGACCGTTCGGCGTGGCGAGGTAGGCGAGCGGCCACAATTCAGTCATCAGCGCCGCCCGGTCGTCGCCTTCGACGCTTGCGCCGCCGGAGCTGGTGGCGAGGATGGGATCGAGGATGACGCGCAGATCGCGCCCCGACTCGCGGATCGCTTCCGCGACGGCCCGCGTGTTGTCGGCGCCGCCGAGCATGCCGATCTTCACGGTGCCGATGTCGAAAGAGTCGAGCGCGGCGTCGATCTGCCCGCGCACGGCGTGTGGCGACGCCGGGTGGGTTTCGCGCCAACTCCACGGTGTCTGCACGGTCAGGGTTGTGGCGACGGGGCAGGCGTGCACGCCCAGAGCTTGGGCGACGCGCACGTCGAGCGACAGGCCCGCGCATCCGCTCGGGTCGAGCCCGCCGATCACGACGATCGCGGGGCCGTCCACCAGATGTTCGAATTCTCGATCGCCGTGCGTACGCGTGGGACGCCCTCTATCTTGCTTTCCCGAAACCCGTTTTTCGTCACCACGGCGAGCCGCCCGATCCGGGCGATCCGCCGCGCATCAAGCCGCCGTCGGGGCGGCTCCATGGCGTAGTTCATCCGCATGCGCCCGCTCGAAAAACGCCCGCGTGCGTTCGAGCAGAATCGCCTCGTCCGTCATTTCATGCAGTTCGCGACGCAGTTCGTGCGAGCCTCGCATTCCCTTGGAGTACCAGATCAGGTGTTTGCGGATGTCGAGGATCGCGCGCGAACCGCGATGCTCGACCATCCCGCGCCAGTAGCGATGGAAGACGTCCCATTTTTCCAGCGGGGTCGGCGGCGCGGGAACGGGCCGTCCCTCGAACGCGGCCTTGACTTGGGCGATGAGCCACGGATTGCCGAACACCCCTCGTGCGAGCATCACGCCGTGGCAACCCGTCTGGTTCACCATCTCGACGGCATCCTTCCATGTCATGATGCCGCCGTTGCCGAGCACCGGGATCGACACGGCCTCGACGACGCGGGCGATGTGCCGCCAGTCGGGTGGGTCGCCATAGCTTTGCGATCGAAACCTTGCGTGGAGCGTCATGCCGTCCGCGCCTTCGCCCTCGATGATGCGCGCGATCTCGACGGCATTCTCGGTCGAAGGATCCCATCCCGCGCGAAACTTCACGGTGAAGGGCAGGTCGGGAATCGTCCGGCGGATGGCGGCGATGCACGCTCGCGCGCGATCGGGTTCGCGCAGAAGTCCCGAGCCCGATCCGTTGCCCACCACCTTACGCGCGGGGCAGCCCATATTGAGATCGACCAAATCGGCGCCAAGGTCAGCGGCGATGCCCGCCCCCACGGCGAGGGCGTCGGGATCGCAGCCGAAAAGCTGAATCGCGTAGGGGTGTTCGCCGACCTCGGTGGCAAGAACGCGCACCGATGATGGCCGGGCGCGACCACGCTGATATGCGCGAAGCGCCTGCCCGGCGACCATCTCGCAGAAGGTCAAGTTCGCGCCGAATTCACGCGAAATCCGTCGAAATGGCAAATCCGTGACGCCGACCATGGGCGACACGGCGACGCCGGTCCCCAGATCGAGCGCCCGGACGCGCAATCGACGAGGAACTTCGCTTGAAAACATCGAAACTTCCTTTACCTCAGAATCACCGAAATTGCCATAGTTCCTTGGTGAATTTCCCCGATAACGGCCGGTGAAGGCACTCCGTGAGCTTCCAAACGCTTTAAAAGTTCCGAAGACTGTCCTTTTGGGAGGGCGAAGAGAAGGCCGCCGCTGGTCATGGAGTCCGCGAGCGCGAGGCGTAGGTCGGCCGGAACGGCCTCGTCGTAGAGGACGAGATCCGCGACGAAGTCCCGATTTCTCTTTGTGCTGCCGGGCACGACGCCCTGCGCGATGAAATCGAGCGTTCCCGACATCAACGGGACGGCGGATGCGATGAGCGTGGCGCGAACGCCGCTTCCCCCGACCATCTCCCTGAGATGACCGAGCAACCCGAAGCCCGTGATATCGGTACACGCGTGGATGTCGAAGCCTTGCGCGGCGTCGCGGGCGCGCGCGTTGAGAGAAGTAGTGACCGAAACGAGTTCCGCGGTCACCGCGTCATCGGCCAGCCCCTTTTTGATGGCCGTCGCCAGAACGCCCACCCCGATCGGCTTGGTGACGACGAGTGCGTCACCGGGCCGCGCGCCCACGTTGCGCCAGATGTTCTTGGGATCGACGAGACCCGTCACCGACATGCCATATTTGGGTTCGCGGTCGTCGACGCTGTGACCGCCGAGAATGGCGACGCCCGCCTCGCGGGCGATATCCGCGCCGCCACGCAGGATCTCGGCCATCATGTCGAGCGGCAGCTCGAACTCTGGAAATGCAAGAATGTTCAGCGCGGTGATCGGCACGCCGTTCATCGCATAGACGTCGGACAGGCTGTTGGCCGCGGCGATGCGCCCGAACTGGAAAGGGTCGTCGATGATGGGCGTGAAGAAGTCGACCGTCTGCACGAGCGCTCGACCATCGTCGAGCAGATACACACCTGCGTCGTCGCTGGTCGAGTTGCCGACCAGCACATTCGCGTTGACCGCCTGCGGAACGCGCGCGAGCACCGACGCCAGGGACCCCGGCGAGAGCTTGCAGGCTCACCCCGCGCCGTGCGCGAGCATGTCGGTCAGACGCTTTTTTCGTTCCGGCGTGCTGGAAGATTCTTCGTTCACGATCTCGAAGTCCTGTTTTGAAAAAGCGTCGCGCGGTGAGCGCGCCACACACGTAAGCAGACTAGCCGTTCACCCGACCGAAGAAAAGCGACCGCGACGTTTTCGTGAGCGCGCATGGCGTGCATCTCGCGGTTTTCGGATAGCATGTCGGCATGCGCATTTGGTTCCTCAATTTGCCGTCGCCGGATGGCGAACGTTTCATGCGCGAAGGCCGATGCACGCAGCGCTCGTCGACTTGGGGCACTCTGTGGCCGCCCGTCACGCTCGCTTACCTGACCGCGATCGCGAAGTCCGCCAGTCACGAGGCACAACTCGTCGACGCGCCGGCGAAGCGGCTGTCGCTGGATGTAACGGCTTCACGGTTCAGAAGCGACCAGCCGGATCTGTGCGTCGCGCCGGTTTCGACGCCGAGCTACGACGGCGACATGGAGGCCATCCGGCGTCTGAAAGCGGCCTCGCCCTCGACGCGATTTGCCGCGATCGGCGTGCATGCATCCGCACGCGACGTGGAGCTTCTGGAGGCAAATCCCGCGATCGACTTTGTCCTGCGGGGCGAGACCGAGGGCACGATCCTGCCGCTGATCGGCGGCTTGGCGCGAAGCGAATTTGCGGAAATCGACGGGCTCACGTGGCGGAACCCTGCCGGTGTCGTGCGCAACCCCGATCGAGCGTACATCGCCGATCTCGACGCTCTGCCCTTTCCCGACTGGTCCGATGTCGGGCCGAAAGACTATCGGCTGCCGCTTTCGCGTCGGCGCTTTCTGTGCCTCGCGCCGCATCGCGGCTGCCCGTATTCGTGTTCGTTTTGCACCGCGCCCGCGCACTACGGTCACAAGGTGCGCAAGCGCGGCGTCGACAGCGTGATCGACGAGCTTCGCCGGAATGCGAACGAGTATGGCGTCGTCGATCACTTCATGTGGGCCGACACCTTCACCATCGACCGCGCGTATGTGTTGGACCTTTGCCGCGCGATTGTCGATTCCGGCCTGCGCGTTCGCTGGACCTGCAACAGCCGACTCGACACCGTGGACGACGAGATGCTGGCGGCGATGGCCGCGGCGGGTTGCTGGATGATGAGCTTCGGCATCGAGTCGCCCGACCCGGTCGTGCTGCACCTCGCGCGCAAAGATTCGCGAATGCGGGATCGCCGGGATCTGTACGCGCCCATCGCAGCGGCCCGCAAAGTCGGAATCCGCACCGTGGCGCATTTCATCCTCGGTTTGCCCGGCGACACGCCCGACACGATCCGACGCACCGTGTCGTTCGCGCGCGCGTTACCGCTCGACTTCGCGCAGTTTTACGCGGCCGCGCCGTTTGTGGGCTCGCCGTTGCACGAGCAGGCCGAACGGAACAAATGGATCGCGCCGGCGACGGCCTTCGCGAAGATGGATCAGTCGCGGGCTTCGCTGGAACTGCCGGGTTTGCCCGCGCGCGAAGTGGACCGCGTGCGGCGTCTCGCCCGTTGGCGTTTTTACGCAAGCCCGCGGCGCGCGGTGCGCCTCGTGGCGTTGACGCTCGCGGCGTTCGCGAGCCGCGTCGGCGGGGTCCTCGCGCGCCCGGCTATTCGCGGGTCGGACGTTGTGTTTGAATAGCGCCTCGCGCTGTTCATGACATCCACGGGGGTGAGAACGTGTGGGAACGAATGTGGCTCTTGCTGCTGGCGTTGGTGGTGACGGTTGCGGGTTGCGCCGGCGATGACGATGACGACGATTCGGCCGCACCGGGCGATGACGATGTCACCGATGATGACGCGGCGGACGATGATGCGACGGACGACGATGCGACCGACGACGACGTTGCGGATGACGATGCCGACGACGATGTCGAGCCCCCTCCGGGATGCGACACCCTCACCGAGGGCCTCAACTCGATCATGGTCGACGGGTTGCCGCGCAGCTTCTATCTCGACCTGCCCGACGGAGTGACCGAGAACTGGCCGTGGCCGGTGGTCTTCAACTGGCACGGTTTCGGCGACACGGCGGCCAACATGCGTCAGCTCGTGCAAAGCTTCGTCAACGGACCCGATTACACGTTCATCGGCGTCACGCCCGAGGACTCGTCGATGCTGCTCGACTGGGACATCATCGACGGCGCGGATCCGAACAATCGCGAGGTGCGCCTCTTCGACACGCTCATCGAGGAGATCGACACCTGCTACGGCGTCGATTGGGACCGCGTTCATTCGATCGGGTTCTCGCTCGGCGGCGCGATCTCGGATCTGCTCGGCACCGTGCGTGGCGACATGATCGCGTCCGTCGCCACCTACTCGGGCGGCTATGCTTCGAATCCGCTCAATGCGTTTCCCTACGCCATCGCGAACTGGCCCGACCTGACGACCGAGAACAAGTACGTCGAGATGCGCGTTCACGGCGGCGTGCTCGACTGGATGATCATGCCCTTCGGCCAGTACGGCGAAAACGATGCGCCGTTCCTGAACGAGCACGGTCACGACTACGTGGAGTGCGTACACCCGTACATCCACAATATGGGCACGCTGTTCATGGGGCCCGACACGTTGCTGCGCTTTCTGGCGGACCACCCCTACGGCACGGAGAAGACCGTGTACGACGCGGGATTTCCGGAGGGCTATCAGGACACGTGCGTCGTGAATTTCGCGCAGTAGCCGCGCGGTCGCGCGCGGTTGCGCTCAGGCGCCCCGCAGCATTGTGAGCGTCATCTGAAACCGCCGGCACGCGTGCAGCGCGTGCGGTACGCCCGAGGGCATGAGGATCATCTGCCCCGCGCGTACGCGCTGCGTTTCGCCCCCGATCGTGATGTCGCACTCGCCGTCGGTGATCTCGACCAGGGCGTCGAAGGGCGCGGTGTGCTCCGAGAGCCCCTCGCCCTCGTCGAACGCGAACACGGTGACGTTTCCCGCCGCATTCTTGTGGACGATGCGGCTCACCACCGCGCCGTCGGCGTAGAGAACCAGAGTCGCGCGGTCCACGGGCACACCCGGCGCGATGCGTCCGCGGTCGGGTTTCGCGTCGCTCATATCAATCTCCCTTCGCGCCCCTGGCGATGGCGGCGTGAAACGCGGCCACCAGCGCACGCGCCCTTTGCTCGTCCATGCCACGATGGTGGTAAACACCATACAGGAGCTGCGTCTCTTCGCGAAGATACGCGGGAAGTGCCACGAGCGTTCGCACGATCTCGTCGTCGGTCACCCCCACCTGCTCGGGTCGATACGCCACCCGAACCGAATCCAAGAAATGGATGATCCGGTCGATCGGCTGTTCCTGATACAGCGCTGTCAGCAGCACGGCGAGGGCGATCAGTTCTCCGTGAATGAAGTGTCGCCGCGTGATCGATTCCAGGCAATACGCGAAGTAATGCTCCGATCCTTCTTCGGGGCGGCTGTTGCCGTTGAGCTCGCAAAGGCACACCTCCGCGACATAGAGATCGGCGAGAAGGCGGATTCCAGCCTCGTTGCACTCGCGGATGTCGTCGGCCGCATTCATCATCCGATCGAGCAGCTCGCGCGATTCGTCGGCCAATGTGGGGTCGAAACGTTCGCCGATTTCGCGCTCGGCGAGCCGCCAGTCCGACAACGCGGTGTGAATCGACAGGATGTCGCCGATGCCCGCGCGATTGAGCGATTTCGGCGCCCGCTCGATCAGGTCGAAGTCGACGAGCAGGTGGCGCGGATACACCTCGCCCACATAACGCACCCGATGATCGACGCGCACGCCCACCGCCTTGGTGAACGCGGCATCGACGGACAAAATCGACGGCACGAGCACGAGTTCGGCACCCGTGCGCCACGCGTACATCTTCGCGGCGTCGCATGCCGAACCGCCGCCGATGCCGAAGACGGCCCCCGCGCGCGCGGTGCGTTCGATGCGTCGCTCCAGATCGCTTTGCTCCATCGTATCCGGCACCACGATCTCGGCCGGAGGGCGCGAGAACGCGGGTTTAACGAGGCCCCACGCCTCCGGCGCGCAAAACACCACGCAGTCGTCTTTGAGATCGCTCTCGACGGTTGCGAGCAGGTTTCGCCCGTAATCGGGAAGGGCTTGTCGGGGTGCGGCCATGGTTCGCCTCGGGATTGGCGCGGGGTGATGCCCGGCTCGATCCCGTTTAGCGCGAAATGGCACGATCTGCCAGTTCTTCCATACCGCGGAGCGCCCCCCGGTCGTCGCCCGATTCGTGCGTGTCATCAGCGTGAGAAATTCGTGTCCGATGCGCAACAATCGGGCGGGCTCGTGAGGGATGCACCCATCCAAAGGGAAGTGCGGTAGACTGAAACCGACATGCGGTTTCATTCCTAGGGGAGCTTCTGATGACATTGTCGGCAAGTTGGCGTCGCACGTTCGGAGTACTCGCCTGCGTCGCGCTATTGGCGTCATGTTCGGCCGGCGACGATGACGACGCGGCGGGTCAGGACGGGACCGGTGACGACGACGCGATCGACGATGATGGTTCGCCCCTTGACGACGACTCCTCCTTTCCGTGCGCCAACGACGACGCCTGCCCGGTCGAGCAGGTATGCCGAGACGGGGCGTGTCGCGATCCCATCTATCCGGGAATCAACCCGATCGCTTACCGACAGGTCACCGCCGACGACCCCGATGAAAACATGATCGTCAACGGCCGCCTGATCCGTCCCGCCGGCGACAGCGTGCGTCTCGGAACCTTTCCCACGCGAATGGCGATCCATCCGGGTGGCGATGTGATTGCGGTGAACGAGAACGGTTTCGGCACGGTCACGGACCCGGACGACTGGGAGGCGAAGCGCCACATGCTGCGCATCCTCGATGCCGAAACCCTCGACGTGCTTCGCACGATCCCCATGCCGGGCCGTTCGATGTACATCGGACTGCGTTACTCGTCGAACGGCGCCCGCCTCTATGTTTCCGGCGGACAGGATGAGTCCATCCACGTCTTCGACACGACCGATCCGACCGACCCGGCATTCGAGCGCAGTATCGCCGCGCCCGGGTGCTACACAGCCGATATGGCGATCGACGAAGTCGAGAACATCCTTTACGTCAGTTGCGATCCGACATCGCAGGTGATGACCTTGGACTTGGACACGGACCTCGTCCTGAGCACCCGGGCGATGGGACTGCGTCCATATATGCTCGCATTGAGCCCGGACCGCTCGCGCCTGTTCATCAGCAACTGGGCATCCATTCATCAGAAGTCGGTGGGCGATCCCGTACACGTGATCGACACGGCCAGCGGCGAGTTGATCGATTCGGTCCACGTCGGCCTCGGACCCGAAGGGATGGTGTTCTCGGCGGACGGCCAGAGCCTTTACGTCGTGTGCAACCGCTCGGATGAGATCGCGGAGATCGACATCGCGTCGCTCCAGGTTTTACGGAAGATCCCCCTGCATGACGGGGCGGAAGCCCTGACGGGGCTCTCTCCCACCTTCGCCGTGCTGGCGCCGGACGGCCATACGCTCTACGTGGCGGGCGCCGGCGAGAATCAGATCACGGTTGTCGATCTGGTCGCGGGCGAGGTGGCCGGACGCATCCCGACCGAGTGGTATCCACTGGACGTCGCCCTGTCGTCGAACGGCGAAACGATCTACGTGCTCAACGGCAAGGGTCGCGGCGATGGTCCGACGGACTACGAGGGCGAGGGCTTCCCCTCCGAGGACCGGGGCCAGGTGGGTCGCCAGCTCTTCGGTTCGATCTTTCGGATCGATACGCCCGACGGCGTGGAATTGGATGACTACACGCGGATCGTGGAGGAGAACAACACGCGCCAGTCGCTCTACTTCGACTTCACACAGGGAAACGACACGCCGGTCCCATCGCCCGGCGAGCAGCGCGAATCGCCGATCAAGCACGTGTTCCTGATTCTCAAAGAGAACTTCTCTTTCGATTGCGCGTATGGAGATTTCGAGCCGGTCAACGGCCGCGCCGACTACACGCTGTGGGACGAGACGATCGTGCCCAATCAACGCAAGCTCGCCCGCGAGTTCACGATTCTCGACAACTTCTACGCCGATGCGGAGAGCTCGGTGGACGGACATCAGTGGGCCGTGGCGGGCATCGAACCCGATTTCATGGAGAAGAGCTGGGTGCTCAACTACGCGGGCTACGGTGTGCCGTCTTCCGTCGCGAGTCTGTCGCCCGGCGCGATGCCCGAGTCGTTGCTCTTCCTGCCGCATTTGATCGAGCACGGATTCTTCATCCGCGCTTACGGGGGATTCGACAATTTCGGGTTGCAATCGGTGAACCGGTATCGGCAAAACATCGCCCTTTGGTATCCCCAATTCATCACGCAGAATTTCAAGGACGAAGACCGGGCGCGCATCTTCGTCAAGGAGTTCGAGTCGCGCGTCGAGAGCGGAACGGTTCCAACGTTGTCGTTCATCTATCTTCCCAACAACCACGCGTTCGGACTGTCGATCGGAGACCTCACGCCGCAAAGCTGGATCGCCGACAACGACGTCGCGGTGGGGATGGTGGTGGACGCGATCTCGAAGAGCCCCGTCTGGCGCCAGAGCCTGATCATCGTCTTCGAGGACGACTCCCAACACGGCTTCGACCACGTCGATCAGCATCGCGCGCCGGTGCTCGCCATCGGCCCGTGGGTGAAGCGGGGGTACGTCTCCAGCGTCGCCTACAGCATGCCGAACATTCACAAGACGGTGGAACTGATTTTGGGCGTCGGACCGATGCACCGCTTCGACGGTTTGGCGACCGGCATGTATGACCTGTTCGCGGCCAAGAAGGACATCACGCCGTTCGACCACGTCGAACGCCAATACCCCGACACGGTCTTCGAGGGCCCGAAAAGCGCTTTGACGGACCTTTCGGCGCAGCTCGACTGGGCGGACATCGATCGAAATCCGCAAGCCGCGGAATTGTATTGGCGATATGTCCGCGGGACCGATCCTCCGGCGCGTAAGCCGACATTCCGCATCGTGGACGACGACTAAATCGAGGGTTTCTGACGAAAACCGTCCCCGAACTTCGCGCGCAGGAACCGTTCCTCGACCCGAATGCGCCACGTGATCGCGGCGGCGAGCCCGACTAGCGTCGCCCATGTCCACGTGAGACGAAACGCGAGGATCAAGCCGAGGGCCACGGCCAGGTTCCCCCAGTAGATCGGGTGGCGAACGTACGCGTAAGGACCCGTGCGTACGATCGCCTGATCCGGCCGGTCGTTTTGCGCGGTGGGTGCGTAGTTCTTGCCCAGGTGCCGTTTCGCCCAGAAGGTCCACGCGAACGCGGCGACGACGAGCGCCTCGCCGAGGTGCGTGTCGATGCCGCGAGGAAGCGAGTTCATCCGCGAAATTTCGGTCAGCATAGCGGCGAGAAAGATCGAGAACGCGACGAGGATCGCCCAGTAGGTGGGGTCGCGTGGAGGCGGTTCGGCTAGGCCGCGCGCGCCGCGCATGAACAACACCGTTCGAAAGTGCAGTACGATCGCGAGCGCGGCGATGACGGCGAGGATTTTGGCGAACGCGATCATGCCGGAGTCCGTCACCATTCTGTCACGGGGGTTGAAGGAAAACGGCGAGGGCGTCGGGAAATCCGCGAGCCGCGATTGTCACCCCGCTCCGCGTTGTCTATAACGGCGGTCGAATCCGCGCAAGGAATACGCATGGCGACCCGGCCCAAAAACACGACCGGCTCATCGACACCGTTCACCGCGCGACCCTACCCGGGCGCGCTGATCGTCGTCGAGGGCATCGACGGCTCGGGCAAGAGCACGCAGCTCTATCTTCTCAAGCGGTGGCTCGAAATCGGCGGCTACAAGGTACATTTCACCGAGTGGAATTCGTCGCCGCTCGTCAAAGCGTCGACCAGGCGGGCGAAGAAACGCCAAGCGCTCACGCCCACCACGTTTTCGCTTCTCCACGCGGCGGATCTCGCCGACCGCGTCGAGCGCCAGATCCTGCCGTTGCTGCGCGGCGGCTATCTCGTGCTCGCCGACCGCTACATCTACACCGCGTTCGCGCGCGACGTCGCCCGCGGCTGCCACGACGATTGGGTGCGCAACCTCTACCGCTTCGCGCCGATCCCCGATCTCACGCTGTACTATCGCGCGCCGCTCGACGTTTCGCTCGGGCGCATCCTCTCGGGTAGGCCGCAACTCAAGTACTACGAGGCAGGTCTCGACCTCGGTCTCTCCACCGATCCCGCCGAGAGCTTCCGGCTCTTTCAGGCCCGCATCATGGATCAGTACGACGCGATGGTGGAGACGGACCGCTTCGTGCGCATCGACGCCGAGCGTCCCGTCAACGAGTTGCAGGAAGTCACGCGAAAAATCGTGACGGACCGCATCCGTCTCGACGCGTTTCGCGCCAAACCCGCGCGCGCCAAACCCGCGCGCGCCAAGTCCGCGCAACCCAAAAAGACGGGGGCGTGAGATGACGGCCAAAAAGGAGAGTTCCGAGACGACGTCTCTGCGTTTCTTCGGGCGTCCGCTGCCCGGATTCGAGCCGGGCGAGTGCCCCGGCAAGCTGATCGTGCTCGAGGGCACCGACGGCTCGGGCCGATCGACGCAGATCGCGCTGCTGACGGAGTGGCTCGAATCGCGCGGCTTCGCGGTGCAAACCATGGGTCTGCGCCGCTCGCTCCTGCTCGCCGACAACATCGACGACCTCATCGCGCACAATGTCATCACGCGCACCACGTTGGCGCTGATGTACGCGACGGATTTTTACGACTCACTGGAAAACGTCATCATCCCGGGTCTGAGGGCGGGATCGGTGCTGCTGGCTGATCGCTACGTGTACACGCTCATCGCGCGGGCGGTGGTGCGCGGGATGGATCGGGCGTTCGTGGAAAAAATCTATGAGCATGCGCTCGTGCCCGATCTGACCTTCCGGTTGGAGCTTCCGCCGCAGGTGGCGTTCGAGCGCGAATTCCGAAAGGCGCAGGCGATCAGCTATTGGGAGAGCGGCCGCGACATGAACCTCGCGCCGGATCTGTACGACTCGTTCATCAAATACCAAACCTTGGTCAAGACGCAGTTCGACCGTATGGAGAAGCGGTACGAGTTTGTGAACATCGCGGCCGACGCCAGCATCGCGCAGGTGAACCTGCAACTGCGTCGGCGGATCGCGACGCTGCTCGGCATCCGCGGCACCGCGTTCCGGCCGTCCGGCGCGCTGGCGCACTTGCTGCGTTGACGGTTAGCGGATTGGACGAACCGGTCATCATCGCGGCGATCGACGCGGGCACCAACGGGATTCGCGTGGCGATCGTCGAAGCGCGCAGCCCCACCGATCTCTACGTGCTCGAACGCGACCGCGTGGCGGTGCGTCTGGGGCATCACGTCTTCACGCGACGCAACTTCGATCCGGCCACCATCGCCGAGGCCGAGAAGGCGTTCGCGCACTTTCGCGCGCTGTTCGACCGATACAAGGTGAAAAAGTACCGCGCCGTGGCGACCAGCGCCGCGCGCAACGCTCGCAACCGCAATGCGCTCGTCGATGCGGCGTGGAACGCCGGAAAGATCGAACTCGAGGTCGTGAGCGGTACCGAAGAGGCGCGACTCGTGCGCACCGGCGTGCTGTCGCAGCTTCCCGAAGACGTTTCGCCGCGCCTGATTCTCGACCTGGGCGGCGGCAGCCTCGAATTCAATTTGCTCCGCGACCGCAATCTGGAATACGCCGCGACCGTGCCCATCGGCGTCGTGCGCCTGCTCGAAACCTTCGACGCGACGGACGCGATCACGGCGGCGAAGGAAGAGGCGCTGCGCCTGTTCATCATCGAAAAACTCACGGCGCATTTTCGCGAAACGCCCGACATCGGCGGCGGCGACATCATCGCGTGCGGCGGCAACGCGGAATCGCTGGCGGCGATCACCGGCGGCGTCGCGGGTCGCTTCGGGCGCGCGCTCGACATCGCGAAGCTGCGGCGGATACTGCGTCCGCTGCTGCGCATGCACGTCGAAGAGCGCATGGCGATGTACGACATCCGCCGCGATCGCGCGGACGTGATCGACATCGCGGCGCTGATTTTCCTCACGATCGGCCAGTGGCTCGGCGCGAATCGCTTCTGGGTGACCGGCGGCGGCGTGCGCGACGGCTTGCTCGACGACCTCGCCCGCGCGCATTTTCACGTGAAACGCAAGGCGTCCGATCGCGGCCGCGCCAAGCTGCTCGTCGCGAATTGCCGCGATTTCGGACTGAAAAACGGGTTCGACGATCGTCACGCCGATCACGTGCGCGGCCTCGCCAAGCGCCTGTTCGACCAACTCGCGCCCTTGCACGGCCTCGCGCGCGACTCTCGTCTGCTGCTCGAGATGGGCGCGATGCTCCACGACGTCGGCCAGCACATCAACTACCGCGACCACCCTCTGCACGGCGAATACCTGATCCGACACGGCGACATCGCAGGGCTCGGCGGCGCGAGCGAGGACATGGTGGCGTGCCTCGTGCGTTTTCATGGAAAACAGGACCCCGCGCCCGGCGACGAGACGTTTGCCCGTCTCGACGAGGCGCATCGACGCGAAGCGCGGATGCTGCTCGCGATCCTGCGCATCGCCGATGGACTCGACTGCGAGCACCGTCAGGCGATTGCCGCGGTCGACGTGAAAATCGCGGAGGACCGCGTCGTCTTCACGGCGAAGCGTCAGGGACCGTCGCGACTCGCCCTATGGGGCGCGAGGCGTAAGGACAAGTTGTTCGAGCGCGTCTTCGACAGGAAGGCGACGTTCCGATTCGACTCGTAACGGGGGAGGGCGATGCGTCTGTATCTCGTTCGCCACGGCATCGCGATCGATCGCGACGACCCCGCTTGCCCGGCCGAGGCCGAGCGCGC
>CAZPJD010000243.1:0-8775 GCA_964586775.1 uncultured bacterium
CTGCTCATGAGCTTCCGCGCCTCGAGGTAGGCCCGGTAGGTGTTGGACATCATCGCATCACCTCGTCACAGGCACGCCACGGGGCGTGCCTGTGCCACATTCCCCATCCGCCACCGGCGGCTCGCCGGCGACGGGGCAGTCCCCAATGTGCTCCCACCGCCCGTCCACGAACGTGCCGCACTGGTCGCACACGGCGCCGCCACAGTGGCGGCAGCGGTCGGACGGGTCGTTGGTCCCTTCGACTTCGCTCAGGGCAGGCTTTGGTCGTTGGTCGCTGGTCATCGCGTCAGGCCGCGTCTTCCTGCTCGGACAGATCGAACTCGCGGGTTTTGTCGGTCGAGTACGCGAACGTGTCGGACGATTCGATGCGAACGCCGATGCGGGCGTAGTCCTCGTCGGAAAGGCCGAGCGCCCGGATCGCGGGTTTCACCGGGGACTCCTTGATCTTGATGATCTGCGACTCGTTCTCGGCGAGCAGCTTGCCGAGGCGCGTGGCGCGCGAGACGGCGCGGATGGCGGCGATCACGTCCTCGACTTTGCGGTGGATCCATTTGACGCTCGTCGAGCGCCGGAACCCGATGAAGCCCGAGGGCAGTTCCATCGCGCGCTTGTCGCCGAACCCGCCCTTGCCGTAGTGCTCGCGCGAGAACAGTTCCAGCTCGCGGGCGAGCATCTTGCGTTCGGCGATCATCGCCTCGGCGTCGTCGGCCTGACGTCGCTGGATCGCCTTGATCTCGTCGGCGGCGAATTTCTCGATCGCGCCGATCTGCCCGTCGAGTTCGCCCAGACGGCGCAGCGTGTCGTCGGCCTCGGTGAGGTTCTTGATGGAGGGCGTGGGATCGGGCTTGTGGGTGCGCTTGCTGATGGCCATGTTATTCCCCGTGTTTGGTGTTCCCCGGCGAACCGCCGGTGGTGTTGGCCGGCGAACCGCCGGTGGTGTTGGCCGGCGAACCGCCGGTGGTGGTGGACGCATCGCGGCCCGGCGCGATCTCGATGTGCCCGCCGGGCGCGATGCAAAACTCGAAGACGTGCGCGCGGCAGTGCCCGCGCTTCGCCACGTCGCGGGCGAGGGCGAAGGCCGCGTCGGCGTCGGTCGCGATGCTGGCGACGTAGCTCTTGCCGGGCGCGGCGAGGTCCTCCAGGGCGAGGGCCCAGTAGGTCCCCACGGCCATGGGGAAGAGGACGGAAGACCGAATGGGGTCGTTGGTCGCTGGTCTTTGGTCGCTGGTCGTCGGCGTCTGCATCACGACACCTCACGAAGGCCGAGCAGGTAGGTCGCGGCCTTTTGCAGGTGATCGAAACCGACCGTCCGGCTGCCGTTGACCTCGGCCACGTCGCGCGCGTCCTCGCACAGCATCACAACGGTGCGCATGCCGGGGATGGCGGCGCGCTCGTGCAGATAGTCGATGGAGCGCGCGGCCTTGATGCCGTATCGCGCGGCGGCAGTCTCGACATCGTCGCGGGTCGGAGCCTTGAGGCGGAGGTAGGCCGAAATGCGGGAAAAGACCTGCGCGGCGTCTTCCCGCATGTTCCGCCGCGTGAGGCGCTGATAGAGCCGTCCGTCGATGCCCGACAACACGATCGGCGCACCCGTCGTATCGTGGATGGCGCGGACGGCCTCGAGCGCTTTGAAGGGCAGCGTGTCGGCCTGGTCGATGATGACCAGACGCGGGTTCGCCCGCAGGGCACCCATGAGCCGGTGAAGCATGTCGCCGGCGGGGAGCGTGAAGTAGTTGTGCAGCCCGGCGAGACGGCACAGCTCGCGCAAAACGATGCGCGGCCCCGACACCTCGTCGTATTCGTAGTAAATCGCGCCGGACGTGCGCGCGAAGAGCCGAAGCCCCGTCGATTTGCCGTACCCTGAGCGGCCCTCCATCCCGACCATGCGCCGCCGACGCTCGGCGTAACGGCACAGATCGAAGATGGCCTGCATGTTTGCGGTCGCAATCGGCTCGCGATCGGCGTCGTCGAAGCCCAGCAGCCGCGCCACGCGGGCCTCGACGTCGGGATCGTCCTTGCCCGAGAGCCAGTTGCGGACCTCGAACTCGGTCTTGTACCCGCACGCCGTGGCGGTGCGCTCGGCGGAAAGCCCCGTGCGCTTCATGAAGTGCGCGAGGCGCTGACGCATCGAGCGGTCGGCGTCCTGCTCCAGAATCTTCGCGACATTTCCTTCGGATGCGATCATGGGTCCCCCGTGTCAGTAGTCGCCGAACAGGCCCTTGAGCCCGTCGGATTTGGGTTTCGGTTTCGGATCTCCCCCTTTTGGAAAAACGAGAACGGAATCGCCGCCGGCGGACTGGCCCTCACCCCCGGCCCCTCTCCCGTCAAACGGGCGAGGGGAGCCGCCGCCAAACCGCCGTTCGTGGTCGGCATGGGCGACGTCGTCGTTCACGGCGAGAACGCCCTCGCGCAGGATCTCCTGCGCGCGCGGGGCGATCTGGCGATCGATGAGGGCGGCGGACGCCTCGGCGATGAGCTTCTTGCGCCGGGCCTGCTCGCGAATCGCCGCCTTCGCCGCGGATTCGTCGGTCACCTTCACGCCGAAACTCGGCACGAGGTCGCAGACGTAGTATTCGCGGCCGTTCGTGATGGCGTAGAGATGGACGACGTTCAGGTCGTCGGGGTCGTAGGCGACGACGCCTCTGCGCCCGATGGCTTCGATGAAGGCGATGGCGGACTGCTCGTCGCCCGGGCGCGTCTCGTAGCGCTGCCCGAGCACGTCGACGCCGGCGTTTGTGACGGTGAAGACGCGGTCGCGGCGCATCATGGCTATGTCGAGCACCCGGTCGGTCACCACGCGAACGGGATGCTCGCGCACGCCGTCCGCCGTGCGGCGATACAGGTCGCCGAAGACCTTGTAGGGCGAGAGCTTGCCGAGCGACGAATGCCGCGCTCCGTTGTAGGCGGCGATGATGCGCCCGGCCAGGGCGATGGCCTCGGCGCGGTCCATGACGCGGCCCGCGGCGAGGTCGGCTTTGAGCCGCGCGTCGTCCTTGGTGTTCGTCTTCGCCGTGATGTTGCCGCCGGTGTAGGCGTCGAACAGATTCAGGTAGGAGTGGCTGAACGTCGCGTACCAGCGCTCCTGCGGGGCTTTGGATTCGGGGTTTCGGACGACGGCGTTCTGCTTGCGCACGCCGAGCTGGGCGAGGTAGCCGTCGAGGTGGGCGATCTCGACCTTGCCCCGGTACACCGTGCGGCCATTCTGGTCCTTGTTCTCGTATTCCTTGCCGTTGTCGATGTAGAGCCAGTCGCACAGGCCGTAGCGCCGCCAACCATCGCGCAGCGCCAGCATGGCGGTTCCGCCGTTGACCTGATCGACCAGTCGCCACGCGACGATCATGCGCGAGCGCACGTCGAGCCAGGTGAGCAGCCACGGGCGGATGGGGGTCTTGTAGCCGGGCCAGTTCACCAGCGCGTCGAAGCCGGTGCCGTCGCCCATCCAGCACTCCATGACGCGGATATCCGACCAGTCGCGGTGGATGGGCGGAACGAAGTTTTTCTTCACGTCGCGCGCGCCGTCGCCGCCGCGACGCCGGGCCTGATACGCCTTGGGAATGGACGACAAAATGCGCGCCACCGTGCGCTCGGAAAGCTTCGGCAGCATCGGCTCATCGGCCCGTTCGCGCCCCGCGGCGGCCTCGCCCACGCGGCGCTTGCGCTCCCACTCGTAGCCCTTGAAGACCTGGGCAATCGTGGGGCTTTCGCGCCTCGCGCGAAGGGTGAAGATGATCTTCATGACGGCGACGTCGTGCCGAGCCGCGTTGCGGTTGCCGCAGCGACGGTCGGCGAGGGAGGTGCCCTCACCCCCGGCCCCTCTCCCGTCATCACGGGCGAGGGGGGCGGCGCGTTTGAGCCAGCGCCAGATCGTCGATTCCGAAATGCCCTCGCGTTCGGCGGCCTGGACCACCATGCGCGTGCGCTCGCCCGCCGGCGCGGCGAGGATCGGCTGAATGATCGCCCAGCGGGCGGCTGCGCGCGGGTCGTTGGTGCCCTCACCCCCGGCAGGGTGACCCTCACCCCCGGCCCCTCTCCCGTCATCACGGGCGAGGGGAGAGGCGAGGACATCGTCGGCGGTCAGGGCCAGCACGTCGTCGAGGCGCAGCATGGTGCGGATGCCGCCCTGCGCCGATTCGGCGTGGGTGGGCCAGTCGCGTTCGCGAGCGATCTGGCGCATGCGCCGGCCGGACACCCCGGCCAGCAGCCCCGCCTGCTCGCACGAAATCCAGCGCTCGCAGGTGGTCAGGGACCACGGGTCGTTGGTCCCTTCGGCTGCGCTCAGGGCATGCGTTGGTCTTTGGTCGTTGGCCAACGCACCGACACCCATGGCGAGTTCCGCGATCATGCGGTGCGACCCTCGGGCGTGAAGACATAATCGCGGGGGCGAGCCACAAGGGCTGGCGTCGTGAAAAAGCGGAAACCGAGCCCGGCGCGAAACCGGGCGTTGCAGTCCGCGCAGCGGTACAGGCGCTCCATTTCATCCCAGCCGGCGGCGTCGGCGTGATAAGACGACAGCACGATGAACGTGTTGCGTTCGCCGCAGTGGGGGCAGCGTGGCGCGAGGCGTTTGCGGCGCTTACGCTGGCTCATCGCGGCGCCTGTGCCGATTCGCCGATGCGAATCGTGCGGAACTCGCGGATGCGGGGCGCGTTGCCTTTCAGATTGAGCAAAAAGGCGTCCAATTCCACCCGGCCCTCGTCGGTGCTCTCGGGGGCGTCGTTCATCGAGTCGTAGTCGTCACAGGATTCGACCATGAGCTGAGACGCGTCTCGGAATGCGAAGTCCTTGGGCGTTCGACTCGCCGGACGGCGATAGCGCCCGGCCGCGCAACGAATCCGATGTTCCTTGCAGCCGACGGGCGAGGTGTGCGTGACTGTGAAGAAGGAGCGGCAATTGCGGCAGTTGGCGCAGACGATCATGACGTCGCCCCCGCTTTCTTGCCGACAACGGTGCGCGCCGTGCCGCGATGCATCGCCTTCTTGACCGCTCGCGAAGGCAGTGGCGCAGCGTAAAGGCTCGGAATGATGATTTCGGCGAATCGGGCCGATGCGTCGATGTCGTCGCTATTATGCCTCGAGGTGGGGCATGCGGCGTGGACGGACACGAGCATTTGTCGGCTGACTTCGACTTCGCCTTTGAAGACCCCACGAACGGGAACGAGGCTGCCACCGTCGAGTTGGACGAAGATCTTCATTTCAGCACCTCGCCGCCGCCGAGCCGCAGAATGAAGGCCTCGATTTTGGCGATGCGCTCGGCCAGCACGTCGAGACAGTCGACGACCATTCCCAGATCGTTTGGCTCGTTTTCGATCTTCAGCTCGGACAGGCGAAAGAGCGTCTCGCTATCGCCGTCGGGCATGCCGAACAGCGTCTCGCCGCATTCGAGATGGATCAGGGCGTTTCCGTCCGCCCCGAATCCGGTATCCTCCCCTTTCGGAAACGCGTCGCATTTTTTGCAGTAGTTGACCCTGGAGACGTAGTCTTCGGGATCGACGAACTCGCCATCGACGTGCTTCAAACTCATCTCGAACCCCCGTGAATGTTGCCGTGTGTGATGATCTGTCTCGCCGCCCGTTCGCGCTCGGCGAGGTGTTCCCGATCGAGTTGGACGCGGCCGAGCTCGGCCAGGGCGCGGTCGCGCTCGGTCGAAAGCTCGACGCCGGTGGATTGCAGAAGGCACTGGAGCGGATGCCAGTCGCCGAGGGTCATGCACAGGGCGACGAGGACGTCGGCGGGGATGCGCACGCCGTTGGTCTTCGCCGTCCACGCGTTCAGCGTGCTGACGTTCACCGTGCGACCGAGCAGGTGCGAGGCGATGTCGCACAGCGTCTCGCGGCTGTAGTGGCTGGCGCGGATGGCGGTCGAGAGGGCCTCGTTCGCGGCGTCCATCCACGAGCCGATCGCGCCGGTCGCGAAGGGCAGGTCAAACTGGCCGCGCGACGGGCCGTGATCGCGACCACTCGAAATCTTTCGCGAATTCGAGATTGACCGGCGCGGGGCCATCAGCGACAATCCCCAGCATGAAGGTGGCGGGGCGCCCCCGAACTCCCCAGTGGGGGCGCCCCTACGAACTGCTCGAACGGAATGCGCGACTGCCACGTCGCGCCCTGAAGCCTTTTTGCCGAGGTCTGTTTGGGGGTCCGTTCGAACATCGATCCCTCTGGGGAAAGGGGATTGGGGGCAATGTAGATGAAAATTTCATCTTCGTCAACCGAAAAAATGAAATTTTCAATTTCCGGCGACAGAATCGCGAAAGCCCGCAAGATCATTGGGAAAAATCAGCGTGACTTCGCGGCTAAGCTGGGGGTATCGCCGACATTGGTCTCGAAGGTCGAATCTGGATCAGTCCCGATTTCTGGGCTGCTGAAAATGGCAATCGAGCACGCGTGGGGCATAAACGCGCGGTGGATCGACACCGGTGAAGGCGAAATGATTACCTTTCGTCATCGTGCGGTGGAACTTCCGCAGTTTGAATTGGTCGACGTGCCGACAAAGTGGTTTGATGGACCGAGACGAAGCGTTCGACTCTACTGGCCGGTTCCGATTGTGTCCGGCTATGCGGCGGCCGGCCCGCCGTCGCAGGTTTTCGACCACGAAATAGACGACTGGGTGCCGACAATATACCACCAGAAATGGTCACCCCATCCAGATAAGACCGTTTGCGTTCGTGTCCTGGGCGAGTCGATGGAACCCACGATCCCAGATGGGGGCCTGGTCGCGATCGATCTCGTACAAAGGGACCCGGGCGAACTGAAGGCGAAAATCGCCGCTTTTCGCGTTGACGGCGGAGTGACGGTGAAGCGACTGTTCCGCACGGATAAGGGCCTTTGGATCGCGCGGCCTGACAACGTAAATTCCAACGACCTTTTTCAATTTGACGACGACGAAATCTCCGATGCGGTGATAGGAAAGGTGGTGTGGTGGTGGGCGAAGCCGTGAGAAGGGCTGCAAAATAAAGGGCGAGAATTATGCTCACGTGTCGTGTACCATTGGCCGCATCGAGCACCACGCACACGGAGGCGAAGATGAAAAAGCTCGTATGGGTCGTTGGTCTTTGGTTTTTGGTTGTTGGTTGTGCCGGGCCGCAGGGCGATGACGGCGAGCAGGGCCTACAGGGCGCGGACGGCGAAGCGCCCGCGCCGAGCTGCGCCGAGCAGCGGGCCGAGTGCGAGTATCAGAACCCCTTCGACGCGGGCACGTGTGAGGACCCGCTGACGGAGGATTTCGTTGCAACCGTCGCCGGCGGCGCCTGCTCATACTTGTGCGTCGCCGAGGCGGAGGCGGCGCGGCGGACGCTGCTGGCCGAGTGCGGCTGCGACGACGGTTACGCGGAAATCGACCGCTGCATGGCGGACTACTGGAACGCACTCACGACGTGCTGCGCGATCGACGACGAGGACGCGTTGGTCGAGTGCTTGAACGAAATGCCGCCGACGCCGTGGGAGTGCGGCGCGGGGGCCTAGCGCCCCGCGTAGTCGTTGGTTTTTGGTCTTTGGTTTTTGGTCAGAGGCAAGCGAACCGCACAGCCGAGGGCGACTGTGCCACACGCTGCGCGGCCGGACCAACGACGAAAAACCAAAAACCAACGACCAGTGTTCGCGTCAGCGGGTCACCTCCGACGACTTCAAAATCTTCACGAGTCCGTTCGCGACCTCGTCGCCGATCTCGTCGGCGATGATGGCGTTCGCCTCGTCCGCGACCTTGTCCCACGCCCGGTCCATAAAGGGGTTCGCCTCGATGCCGGGGTGCATGACCGAGCGTACCGTCACGTCGCCGGCGTTGATGGTGGTTCGCGTCGCGACGACGGAGAACGACGCCGGCGCGCCTTTGCCCGGTTTGCCCTTGAAACGCAGGGCCTTTTTGCGTTTTGCCGCGATGCGATACTTCGCCTTTTTCGGCCCGTGCAGACCCGTGCCCTCGTGCACGTATAGGCCGTAATCGACGGTGGGGCCGACCGCGACGGACAGGTCGCCGTCGCGCTGGACGATGATGCTTCTCGACAGGTCGGTGCTGACCTGCGGCGCCTGTTCGTATGCCTCGTTGCGCAGGAGTTCACCGGCTTTCAGGAGGGCGCGTCGGGCACGGGATTTGAGTTTAGGGTTCATCGCGGGCATCGCAGGTTTTTGGTTTTTGGTTGTTGGTCCCCTCACCCCGCCCCTCGACAAGCTCGGGGCACCCCTCTCCCGCCCGGCGGGAGAGGGGCCGGGGGTGAGGGCCGCTCACCGCACGAGCGTCGCCTCGAGCCGCTCCAGCGCCTTCGCGATGTCGCCGCTGTCCCCCGCAGGGGGATCGCCATAGCCGAGCTCGCCACGGGCCTCGCCGGGCGTGATGATGCCCGCCTGGGCGAGCAGCGCGAGCGCGTCGGCGTCTTCCTTGCCGGTCGTCACGTCGATGCGCTCAAACGCCAGCGGCGGCAGGCCGAGCTCGCGCCCCGGGCCGTTATTCCACGCCCGGGCGATCTGCTCGCGAAGGGGCTGCAATGTGACCTGATCGAAGAGCAGGATCTGCCCGACGACCTCGCCGCCGCCGCCCAGCGAGCCCGCGCTCATGATGCCCAGGATGCGTGGCGGAACGCCGTGGGCGGCGACGATCTCGTCGCGATTGTCCATGCGCAGCACGTGATAGCTGCCGTCCTTGGCCTCGTCGGCGAGGCGCTGCCATTCGACCTTCACGTTCGGGTCGGAGAGGTTCAGATACAGCAGCCGTCCGGCAATTTCGGCACCTTTGAAGCTCGTTCGCAGGAAGTTTTCGACGGCCTGTTCCAGACCGTCATCGGGCT
>CAZPJD010000244.1:0-10428 GCA_964586775.1 uncultured bacterium
CGCAGTGTGATGCCCACCGCGGCGATCCCCCACGTGACGCCGAAAAGCGACCAGCCCCACGGCCCGCGCAGGTTCACGAGCATGTAGGGGGTATACGTGCCCGCGATGAGCAGGAAGATGGCCGAGTAGTCGAGGTGGTGAAGGATCTTTTCCCAGTTCGGGTGACGCACCGTATGAAGCAGCGTCGAGGCGAGGTAGAGGATGACGAGCGAAGCTCCGTAGATGGCGAAGCTCACGACCCGCCAAGCGTCGCCGCGGATCGCCGCGAGCGTCACCAGCACCGACAGCGCCGCCGCGGCCAGCAACGCGCCCAGCCCGTGAGTGAGCGCGTTTGCCACCTCTTCGGCGGAGGTTTCACGGTGTTCATCGTCGGGCGTACTCACGTCGTCTCCTCGCGGGTGCCGGGGAGTCTCGCGATTTGTCGCCCGAATCGCAAGATCCCGGCCTCGGTCCGCGAAAACAGCTTGGACGAATCGGGAGGGGAGATATTCAGTTGGACCGGATTTCCGCCGATAATCGACCGAAGCCCACGAAGGAGATTGCATGTCGGCGAACCGGATTTGGAAGATCATGGCGTTGATCGTTTTGCTGATCGCCCACTCCGGTTGCGGCGACGATGACGACGACGATGTAGCCGGAACCTTTGGAGGAGGGGGCGACGACGACGCGGTCGCCGATGACGACCAGGCCGACGACGATGTCGCGGACGACGACTCCGACGACGACGATGCGACCGACGACGACACCACGGACGATGACGACGCGACCGACGACGACACGTCGGACGACGACACCGGAGACGATGACACGGGCGACGATGACTGGCCGTCTTGCGCCGATTACGCCGCCCCGCAAAACGTCGGCAACCTCGAGCACCCCGACATCTCGGAGACCTCGGGTCTCGGCATCAGCGCGAAGAATCCGGGCGTTCTGTGGGCGCACAACGACTCCGGCGACGGGCCTTATGCTTACGCGATGACGCTCACCGGCGAGACCCTCGGGCGCGTCGAGTTGACGGGCGCTTCGGCGTCGGACTGGGAGGACATGGCGGTCGGGCCGTGCGGCGACGACGAGTGCCTGTATCTGGCCGATATCGGCGACAACGGCGCGAGCCGCACCGACGCGGGCCTCTACCGCGTGGTCGAACCCGATGTCGATGCGTCGACGCCCTTCGCCGACCTCGACCTCGGCGACTGGGATCGCATGGCTTTCACCTATGCGGATGGCCCGCGCGACGCCGAAGCCATCGCCGTGCATCCCGACGAGACGATCTACTTATTCTCGAAACTCGGCGGAACGTCTGAAGTTTACGCCTTTCCAACGTGGGACGACGTGGACCCCGTGCAGCCGGATTACCTGGGCGATCTCGACACGGGCACAGCCCTTGCGCTCGTTACTGGCGCGGACATCCACCGCAACGGGAATCGTCTGCTGTTGCGCAGCTACGTATCGGCGCTGGAGTGGCGGGTGCCGGATGGCGGGGTCTTCGAGGATATCCTGACCGAAACGCGCACCGCGGTGCCCGCGGCGATCGAGTTGCAGGGCGAGTCGATTGCCTACGATCCCGCGACGGGAGGGTACTTCCACGCGTCCGAAGGATCGTCGCCGATTCTCTACTTTTTCGGCTGCGAATAAGAGACGGGGCGGTTCAGCAGCCGCACCCGTCGTCGTCGTCCGAATCCGCCTCGCCGTCATCCGCCGGCTCGGCGGTGTCATCATCCGCCGCGTCGTCATCCCCGGTGTCGTCATCGGGATACCAGTCGTCGTCATCATCGTCGCCCGGCGGCACCGTGGTGGTCGTGGTGGTGTATCCCGTCGGGATCGTCGAGAGGTAGTCCGACAGACCGCGATCCCACGACATCGACACCTTGCCGAAGCGGTCGGTCAGAAACATGCGCGAGCACGCCGCGCCGCCGCCCGTGAGTTGGCCGACGATCTCGTTCTGCGCATTGAAGAGCGGCGAGCCCGACGAACCGCCCTCGGTGGAGCCCTCGAAGTATTTCACCGTCCAATGCGTGCCCGCGTCGCCGACCTGATTGCCGTAGGTGATGCGCTTGTGCGTGAGATCCGGATGGTGAACCACGGTGATCGCCTCGCCGCCCGCCAGCGGATCGAGCGAGAGCGGCAGGTGGTACGTTCCGGCCGGCGGCTCCTGCGCGAGGGAGAGCAGGGTGAAATCGCTGAACGAGTTGCCCGCTACGTACTCGGCCCCCGCGCTTTGCGGCAGGCCCGCGAGCGACGGCACGTTGCCGTTGCAGCCGTCCGTCTCGTAGTTCCAGAACACGACGAGCGTGTTGGCGGTCTGTTGATCGGAAAGGCAGTGATTCGCGGACAGGAACCACGGGCGTCCGGTTTCGGGCATGTCGGCGATCAAGCTGCCCGTGCATCCCGAACCGAATCCGAACACCTCGAACTGCATCAAGCCGACGCCGGATTTCATCTCGGCCCACGCCGGATCGCAGTTCACGTCCACGTGGCAGCGCTGCTCCTTGGTGCGTGCGAACGCGCCCGGAAGTCCGTGGCTGAGTCGATCCACGCGAAGGTTTGGTTCGTCAAACGCACTCGCGCGCACCTCGATCACCATCGTGTCGCCCTCGACCATCGGCCCCCACAGGCCGTCGCCGCCCGGCCCGCGACGGCGATCGACTAACCGTGTGGAGACCGCGTCTTCCGGCGCGTAGACGACCACGTCGCCATCCGCGAGGTCGTATTCGGGAAAGTGCGCGCGCAGAAACGTCGCGTCCGCGCTCTGGATCACGACCTGCCACGCGTCGCGGCCTTCGATCCCGACGACGCGCCGCCACGAGCGCGCGTCGAAATCGGGAACGTCCACGTGAACCGACGTGATGATCGACTTCACATCGCCCGCTTTTTGCGCACGGGCGGCCCGCGCGACGGCGGCTTCGATCTCGGCGAGGGGAATCGCCACGTCCGCAGAGATGTCGTTTCGCCAAGCGGGCGCATCGGGGACGGCGCACTCCTGCGCGAACGAATGGGCGGGGATGGCCATCGAAATCAATATCAAAGCAGCGACGATGATCGAACGCACGGCGGATCTCCCTCGCGTCGAGAATGTCCAGGTCGCCGCGACGCACGGCACAAACAGTCTTTCCCACATCGGTTCGTCGCGCAAGCAAAGTCGGCGAAAGTTGTCGGTGAAACGATTCAGCGATCGAGCCGCGACGCGAGCGCCCCGGCGAGAGCGTCGATGTCTGCTTCGTCGTTGTAGGCGTGCATCGACACGCGAACGAGTCGGCCGATCCCCGGCCACGGGATGATCGGCACGGTGATGCGGTGTTCGCGCTCCAGCAGATCCTGCAAGGGGTCCATGACGGCGTCGGGGTCGGCTTCGGGCGTGATGCCGACCGGCAGCGGCAGTGCGGCCATCGATCCGATCATGGAATCCGGGCACGGTGCGGAAACGCCGAGCGCGTCCGCCAGCCGATCACGCGCGGCCAGTGCCGCCGCGCGATTGCGTTCCATCAGCGCGGTGGTGCCGCCGGGTATCAGCGATTGAAGGAACGCGACGCACTCCGGAATCGCAAGCCATGCACTCGGATCGCGCGTGCCGGTCCAGTCGAACTCCACGGTGATTCGCGTGCGGCCGCGATCGGGCGCGTTCGCCCCGTGGCTGATGACCGTGGGGCGCACCCGGTCGCGGCGGTCGGCGCGCACGTGAAGAAACGCGGCGCCCTTGGGCGCGCACAGCCACTTGTGGGCGTTGGCGGTGTAATACGCCGCGCGGAGGCGATCGAGATCCAGCGGCAGCATGCCCAGCGCGTGCGCGCCGTCGACGAGCGTGTCGATGCCCCGTCGGTCGAGTTCGCGGACGATGCGTTCGATCGAAAATACCAGCGCCGTGGGGCTCGTGACGTGATCGACGAGGGCGAGTCGCGTTCTCGGCGTGACGGCGGTTAGGATCGCATTGACCGCGTCATCCGGCGTCGCGATGGGGAACGGTATGTGAGCGACGACCACGCGCCCACCGACGCGCTCGGCGACGTACCGCGCGGCGTTGCCGCACGCGTTGTAACCGTGGTTCGTGATCAGAATTTCGTCGCCCGGCGCGAAGACGAGCGATCTCAACACGGCGTTCACGGCGGTCGTCGCGTTCTCGACGAAGACGAGACCGTCCACGTCGGCGTTGACGAAGCGCGCGAGAACGGCTCGCGCTTCGTCGATGAGCGGCTCGTATTCGCGCAGATAGAATCGCATGGGATCGCGTTCGAGCCGCACGCGCAGCTCGGCCTGACGCTCCAGCACGACACGCGGTGCCGCGCCGAAGGAGCCGTGGTTCAGATGGATCACGCCGGGATCGAGCGTCCACTGAGCGAACCACGAATTTCGCGGGTGCGTCACGGGGTTATCCGTCGAAGAGCGGTTCGCGCGTGCGCGGGATGGTGGCATCGAGCGTCGGCGTGCGCACGACGTTCGTCAGCGTCTCGCCCGGCTCGACGCGCGCGCCGGGCCACACGATGGAGCGCGTCACGCGCGCGCCGTCGCCGATGGTCGCGCCATCGCCGATCACGGCGTTCGGGCCGATTTGCGTTCGCTCGCCGACCTTCGCGTGGGCGCAGATCGCCGCCGGACCGACGATCGCTGAGTCGGACGCGACGCTCGCCGACGCGGCGTAGTACACGTGCCGCCGCTTTTGCACGAGCCCGGCGAAGAGATGCGGAAAATCCTTCAGCCCCTCACGCATCAGATCGAACTGCGCCTCGGCGAAGTCTTCCACGGTGCCGAGATCGAAAAACGGCCTCGTGGTAAAGATCGCGCGGATGCGCTCGTCGCCGGCGCGAAGACGCGGCACGTAGACGTCGTTGACAATGCAGAAGGCATCCGATGCCGGCATGTGCTCGAAAATTTCGGGCGCGATGACGTGCGCGCCAATGAAGACCCCGCCGCGCGGGCCCGGCGCTCCGACGCGCCCCGCGATGTCCACGACGCGCCCGCTCTCGTCGGCGCTGACCACCCCGTAGCGCGCCGCGCGCGGGTCCTCGCGCAGCACCAGCGTCGCGAGCGCCCCCGACGCGCGGTGTGTCTCGATGGCCGCGCGCAGGTCGGGACGCGAAAGCGTGTCGCCGTTGAGCACAACGAACGGATCGCTCTTGGCGAGAAACCACTTCGCTTTTTTGATGCCGCCGCCGGTCCCGAGGAGCGCATCCTTTTCTTCCGACACCGTCACGCGGTGGCCGAAGATCGGGCCGTCGCGCAGCCATCGGCGCATGTCGCCCGACAGGTGGTGCGTGTTGACGACGACCTCGGTGATGCCGGCCTCGGCGAGATTCGCGAACGCCTGCTCGATGAGCGGTTTCGCGATCACCGGCACCAGAGGCTTGGGAATCCGCTCGGTGATCGGCCGGAGCCGCGTGCCGAGGCCCGCGGCCAGCACCATGGCTCGCATGGGCGTCACTCCAGCGCGTCGGGCCGGTAGCGGGCGAGCACGTCGCGCAGCGGCGCAAGCTCGGGATACGCGCCGATGGTCCGCCGAACATAGCCGAAGGTGCGCGGGATGTCGGCGAGAAACTGCGGGCGTCCCTTGACCAGATCGAAGAACCCGAACCGCCCGATCGCCTTGAGGTTGCGCTGAAGCGCCTGCCAGTCGAAGTCGCGCCGAAACGCCGCGCGGTCGAAGGGACCGTCGCCCGCCGACTCGCGTCCGTCGATGTATCGCGCGACGAGTCGGTCGATCAAATCTTCGGGCAGGTCGTGGTAGCTGTCGCGCAGAAGGCTCGCGAGGTCATACGCCGCGGGTCCGAGCAGCGCGTCCTGAAAGTCGATGACGCGCAAGTCGTCGCCGACGACGAGCAGGTTGCGCGAGTGGTAGTCGCGATGCGTGAACACGCGGGGCAGGGCGGCCAGGTGCTCGCAGACGCGGCGGTAGACCGATTCGAGGACGATGAGGTCTTCGGCGGGCAAGCGGATCTCGCCCGCGCGCGTCTTTTCGAGGCCGTATTCGGTGAAGTGACGCATCTCCCACATGAGCAGGGGCAGCTCGAACGCCTGCCGCGAGGCGAAGCACTCGTCCGTGAGTCGGCGCGTCCCCTCGACATGGAGCGTGACGAGGATATCGATCGCGCGTTCGTAGAGCGCGTCGCGCCGCGCGGGATCGGCGGCGGCGAGCAGCAGCTCGTCGCCCAGGTCCTCGAGAATCACGTACCCCGCGCCCACATCCTCGGCGAGCACGCGCGGAACGGGCACGCCGATCGACGCGAGGAATCGGTGGATGTTCAGAAACGGAAGCTCGCCGCCCTCGGGGTGATAGAGGGTGACCTCTTCGCTTTTCACGATGTTCTTGACGCCGACGAGGTCCATCACGACCGCGCGGCGGGGAGCGGTGCCAACGAAATAGTTGGCGCGCCAGTAGCGGCGGTCGGATCCGTCGCCCGCGAGTCGGGTCAGGGCAACACCCTCGGGCGGTGCTCCTTCGACTCCGGCGAGAACGTCCGTCAGCGCGGCGATTTCCAATTCGGGCTCCGTATGTTGCGAATGTAGCGTGAAATCGGCGGAGCGAACAAGGGCGGGGCGGATTGCGCGAGCGGCGCGAGAGAGGCTAAAATCCATAGCCTGTCATTCGGATTTGCCGAACCGGTGCGTACGACGAAGTCGCTCGGGAGTTGCGATGAGGTGGATGATGATGTCGCGGCGATACGAGATGTGGATTGCGGTGTTGGCGATGTCGGCTTTTCTCGGCACGGCGGTTCCCGCCTCGGCCGGATTCTATCAGTACGAGGCGACGCCCAATCTGTCGATTCCCGACGACACCTGTGGCACGTCGTCTGTCACGAGCCAGATCAACGTCCCGGACGACCACACGATGACGGAGCTCGAGCTCGGCATCGTTCTGACGCACTCGTATCGCGGCGACCTGTGGATTGCGCTCACGTCGCCGGCGAGCGAGACGATCACGCTGTTCATCGACCATGTTCTGGGCGGAACTCCGGGTGACGGGGCGAACAACATCTACGGCACGTTCGACGAGGACGCGACCGGCTTCCCCGACAACGGTTTCGCCGACTCGACGGCGTCTTACTCCAACCGTCGGTTTCAGACGTATGACAACCAGAACCCTTCCTCCATCGGGCTCGACAACTATATCGGAGACTCGGCGCTCGGGACCTGGACGATGACCCTTTGCGACGATGCGAGTGTCGACACGGGTACGCTCGTCAAGTGGGCGTTGATGATCACGGACGACGTTTCGACGACGACCACCACGACGACCACCACCACACCGACCACCACGACGACGATCCCCTCGGACGACGACACCGACGACGACGCCGATGACGACACCGACGACGATGTCGATGACGATTTGGATGACGATGTCGACGACGACGCCGACGACGACCTGGACGACGATTCGGATGATGACGATTCCGATGACGACGACACCTGGTTTCCGGACGACGACGATGGTGGCTGGTTCCCGGACGACGACGGCGGCGACGACGACGACGATGACAACGAAGGACCCAACTGGCCCGGCGGCGGCGGAAACTCGACCGGGGGCGGATCGTCGGGCGACGACGATGACGACGCCGGTGGAATGTGTGCCTGAAGCGAACCGGTGGTTTCGCTCCGCGGAATGTGTCAAAAATTGAACGGGCTCTCAAACGACGCTTGGAATCGCCGGCGCGTTGTGACATAAAAACTCAAGAGTTCTGGCGGGTTAACTTGACGGCCTCGCACGAGGCCGTTAAGGACAAACGCAGGGTGGGTCGAAAATCCTCTTGCGGATGAAGTCGTCGCGCAAGGTCTTTCGCGTGAGAACATTCTCCCGTGCGAAGATACACGCGACGGCGGATCCGGACGGGTTGCCCGGGTGAGCGACGAGACGAAGAAAAAGGACGACGAGGGATTGGTCTCGGGCGTGCCGCTTTCCGCCTTCGAGGAGGCGTTGCGGGCGGTCGAGTCGATCCAGCAGACCAGCCGGGAAAAAAAGGCGAAACCCAAGGTCAAGCGGGAAATCGAAGCGGAAGTCGAGATCGATACAAAGGGCGCAGGCGAACTCGACGACCTTCTGCGTTACTTGGGAGGCGAGGGCGGAGAGTCGGTCAAGTCCGGCATGAAATCCGCCAGACGCGGCGGTGAACACCCGGAAATCCCCGCCGGTCCGGTTTCCAAGACCGCGGACGATCTCGACGCGCTCGCTGAGCTGCTGCGCCAAGAACAGGATCTGGAGAAAGAGGCGGAATTCCTTCGCACGGTCCTGATGGACAAGGCGCAAAAGGGCGAGGCGGCGGATCCCAAGGCGGTCGAGGAAAAACAGACCCAAATCAACGAGCTGCACGAACGTCTCTTGCGGATTCAGGCGGAATTCAATAACTTCAAGAAACGCATCGAACGTGATAAAGCCGAGATCGTCCGATTCTCCAACGAGAATCTTCTGCTCGCGTTGCTGCCGATCATCGACAACGTCGAGCGGGCGATGGCTCACGCAAGGGCGACGCAGGACACCGAGGCGGTGATCGACGGGCTCGATCTGATCTTGCGACAGCTTTTCGATACGCTCGCGGCCAAGGGGCTGCGGCGGCTCGAAGCCGAAAACGAGGTCTTCGACCCGGCGTATCACGACGCCATGGCGACGTTCGAGACGGATGATTTGGAGCCCGGGCGCGTACTCAGCCAGTACGAGCGCGGGTATTTGCTGCACGGGCGGCTGCTGCGTCCGGCGCGCGTGGTGGTGGCGGTGAAACCCACGACCCGCCGCGCCGCGAACGACGAACGGCCGTCCGAGAGTGCGGGGTCATGAAACGCCGGTCGCACCGGACCGGATTTGGAACTGAGTCTGGAGATCAGCGGAGGAGAGGGGTTCCATGAGCAAGGCCATCGGGATTGACCTGGGAACCACGAATTCGTGCGTGGCGTTGATGGAAGCGGGCGAGCCCATCGTCATCGCCAACTCCGAGGGATCGCGCACCACCCCGTCGATGGTCGCGTTCACCGAAAACGGTGAGCGCCCGGTCGGCCAAGTGGCGAAGCGTCAGGCGATCACCAACCCGGAAAACACGGTATTCGCGGTTAAGCGACTCATCGGCCGGAAATTCGCGAGCCCCGAAATCCAGAAGGCGCGCAAGATGGTGCCTTACAAGATCGTCGCGGCCGACAACGGCGACGCGTGGGTCCAGGTGCAGGGCCGCGCGTACAGCCCGGCGCAGATCTCGGCGATGATTCTGGAAAAGATGAAGCAGACCGCCGAGGACTATCTGGGCGAGGAAGTGACCGACGCCGTCATTACGGTCCCCGCGTATTTCGACGACGCGCAGCGCCAGGCCACCAAGGATGCGGGCGCCATCGCCGGTCTCAACGTCCTGCGCATCATCAACGAGCCCACAGCGGCGTCGCTCGCCTATGGTCTGGACAAGAAAGGCGAAGAGAAAATCGCGGTCTTCGACCTCGGCGGCGGCACCTTCGATATCTCGGTCCTCGAAATCAACGATGGCGTCTTCGAGGTCAAGAGCACCAACGGCGACACGTTTCTGGGCGGCGAGGACTTCGACCAGCGGATCATCCAGTACCTCGTGCGCCAGTTCAAAGCCGACAGCAACATCGACCTCACATCCGACAAGATGGCGCTCCAGCGTCTGAAAGAAGCGTCCGAAAAGGCCAAGCACGAGCTGTCCTCGGTCATGCAGACGGACGTCAACCTTCCGTTCATCACCGCCGACCAGACGGGCCCGAAGCATCTCAACATCCGCCTCACCCGCGATCAGCTCGAGGATCTCGTCTCCGACCTGATCGACCGGATCGAAAACCCGTGCAAGACGGCGATTCGCGACGGCGGCGTGCCGTCCGATCAGATCGACCGCGTCATTCTCGTCGGCGGCATGACGCGCATGCCCGCGGTGCAGCGCAAGGTGCGCCAGATCTTCAACAAGGAACCCTATATCGGCATCAACCCCGACGAGGTGGTCGCGGTTGGCGCGGCGATCCAGGGCGCGGTGCTGCGCGGCGAGGTCAAGGACGTTCTGCTCCTCGACGTCACCCCGCTCTCCCTCGGCATCGAAACCCTGGGAGGCGTCTTCACGCGCATCATCGAAAAGAACACGACGATCCCGACCAAGAAGAGCCAGGTCTTCTCGACGGCGGCCGACAACCAACCCGCGGTCACCGTGCACGTCCTGCAGGGCGAACGCGAAATGGCGACGGACAACCGCAGCCTCGGGCGCTTCGAGCTCGTCGGCATCCCGCCGGCGCCCCGCGGCGTACCGCAGATCGAGGTCACCTTCGACATCGACGCCAACGGCATCGTCCACGTCACCGCCAAGGATAAGGCTACGGCCAAGGAGCAGCAGATCCGCATCCAGGCGTCCGGCGGCCTCAGCGAGGCCGACATCCAGAAGATGGTGAAGGACGCCGAGCTGCACGCCGAGGAGGACAAGAAGAAGCGCGAGCTGATCGACGCCCGCAACCAGGGCGAGG
>CAZPJD010000245.1:0-2605 GCA_964586775.1 uncultured bacterium
CGCTGTGCCGCTCCTCGTCCGCGCGCGGCAGGCGCATCAGTCCGACGATGGCGACGGAGAGCGTGCTCAGCAGCCACAGCGCGGGAAAAAACAAAGCCCGGAAGAAACGCAGCGGGCGCGCGGTCCACAGCGCGGCGGCATCGGCCACGCGGATGGCGATCGACTTGGGCACCAGTTCGCCGAGCACGATGTGCGAGCCCGACACGAATACGTACGACACGGCGATGCCCACGACATTGCGCGCGGCCGCGTGGGGAAGCGGGCCGATGATGGCCTCGGCCAGTTCGTTGCCCACCATGCCGAGCGCGATGCTCGCGAGCGTGATGCCGACCTGACAGACGCCCAGATGCTCGTCGAGATGCGCGCGGACGACACTCAGCGTGCGCGCGCGCGGATCGCCCGTGGCCGCGAGCTCTTCCACGCGCGATGCGCGGACCTTGACGATGGCGAACTCGGCGAGCACGAAGAACGCGTTGAGCGCGAGCAGCAGCGCGATCGAAACGATCCACAGCGCGGTCAGCACACCCACCCCAAATTGGACGCAAACACACAGTGCCACAAATCGCGCGCTCGCACGAGAATTATTTCCACATTTTGCCGCGAGGACCCCAAACGCCGTCAAACCGGGCAGGTCCCACGACCTTTCGCCCCCGTTTACATCGCATGATAACTTGCGAATAATCCGGCGTTCCCAAATCTTACCGATGCGAATCGCCTGATCGAAGGAGAGCCGGTGCCGACGGCGAAGCGCGCACGCGTGCGCGCCATCATGGGGGTTTGTTGCGCGCTCGCGGCGTCGCTGGCGTGGGGCGTCGCCCCGCGCGCGGCGAATGCCGACGCCCTGTTCACCTACGGACTCGCACCGTCGTCCATCTCCGTCGCCAACGCCGCCGTCGCGTGGGGGCGCGGGTTCGACGCATGCTACCTCAATCCCGCGGCGATGACCTTCGAGACCCGCCCGCTCGCCGGTGCGGGGTATCTGTACGCCGACGCGAACCTGCGCGCCACGCATGCCCCCGATCCGCAGCACGACGCCACGCAGGGGCTCGCGCTCGGCGCGACGATTCCGCTGCCTTTTCGCGGGTGGCTCCGCAACCGCATCGCGTTCGGCGTCGGGTTCTTTTTCCCCAACGGCGTCGTGCTCGACCTGCTCGTGCCTTACCCCACCGAACCGCAATATGTGTTGCAGCAAAACGCCGGGCGCAGTCTGGCCGCGGTGTCGGCGATGTCGTTTCGGCCGGTGCGCGGCGTGGCGATCGGCGGCGGGACGCAGTTTTACGACAACACCTCGGGCCAGATCGACGCGACGGTCGATGCCGCGGGGCGCGTGGACGCCACCGTGGGCGAGGAACTCACCACCACGTTCTCGCCGATCGCGGGGCTGATCCTCTCGCCCGCCGCGTGGTTCGATCGCATACCCGACCTGCGTCTCGCGTTCGTGTTCCGCGACAAATTCGCCACCACCTACGAGATTCCCGTCAACTCGTACATCGGCGACATCCCGCTCGAGGTCGGCATCCGCGCGACAAGCCTCTACACGCCGCGCCATTACGTGCTCGCCCTCGCGCACGTCGCGACGCGCTGGAGCGCGGAGATCGACGCGATCCGTTTCGAGTGGTCGAAGTACCCCGATCCGAACCTCGACATCGAGGCCGAGTTCACCATTCCGATCCTGCCGATCTCGTTTCAGGATTCGCGATCGATCGACCCGGATTTCCACGACACCACCAACGTTCGCGCGGGGGGCGAGTGGGCTTTCGTCCAACGCGACCGCTGGGACGCGCGGGTGCGCGCGGGCTACGCGTGGGAGCCCTCGCCCGTGCCCGCGCAGACAGGCGAGACGAACAACCTCGATGGCGACCGGCACGTGGGGGCGGCGGGCGTCGCGTTCGGTTGGCGCGACGCCGACGGCCGCGCGTCGCGCGTCGATCTGGGCGGCCAGTATCACGCGGTCGTGCCGCGCACGTTTTACAAACAGTCGGGCGTCGATGCGGGCAACCCCGGCTACCCCAAGATCGGTATCGGCGGCGCGCTCTGGGCCGCGGGGATCTCCTTCACGTCGTCGTTCGACATCGAGGGCGTCGCGCCATGAAGCTTCCCCGCGCGATCGGCCTCGCGATTCTTCTCGCCGCGCTCGGCGCGGGAACGAGCGCGCGCGCCAACCCCTTCGACACCTTCGGCGCGGGCACGCGGGCGATCGGCATGGGCGGCGCGTACACCGCCGTCTCCGACGACATCGCGGGGCTGTACTACAACCCCGGCGCGCTGATTCAGACGAGCGGGCTCGACGTCGAACTCGCGTATCACCACGCCACGCCGCGATTGCGTGTGGCGGATCGCGACATCGACGCCGACGAAAACTCGGGCGTGCAGTTCGGTCTGCTGCTCACGCAGCGCCTCGCCGGACGGCGATTCGCCTTCGGGGCCAACGTCTTTTTGCCCGACGACCACGTGATCCGTTTTCAGATGCTTCCCCGCCGTCAGGCGCAGTACGTGATGTTCACCAACGACAACCACGTGCTGGTGGTCGACGCGGGCGGCGGCTACGAGATCATCGAGGGAAAACTGGGCCTTGGCGCGGCGCTCTCGGTGGTCGGCGACAACA
>CAZPJD010000246.1:0-19648 GCA_964586775.1 uncultured bacterium
CGGCGCGAAGTCGGAACTCATGCTGCGCATCAATTCCGGCTCGAGTGTGAAGCCTTCGGACGACTTCGTCGGTCAATCGGTCGCGGTGTTCGGCCGCGTTGAAAACGATAAGGGTCCCGTCCTGACGATCGACACCGCCGCACAGTGGCGACCGGTGGCGGACTGTCGCGCGTCTCTCAGGCCGTAACCGCCGCCGAGCCTTCGGAATCGTGCGTCCGGGACGCGCCGGGACGCCACACAGGCCGCTTGGCGATATAGGCGTAGGCCATCAGCGCCGCGCCCGCCGTAAAAGTCCAGAAGCTGATGAACTGGCTGGTGGAATAGGTGCCCACGGTGCCGCGCAGCAGATCGCCCCGGAACAGCTCGATGATGTAACGGTTGACCGCGTAGATCATGAGCAACAGCGCCGTGCTCTGGCCGTAGTATTTGCGGCGGGGGCGAAACCACATCAGCACCGCGAGGATCATGAGACCGTTCGCCGTTTCGTAGAGTTGCGTCGGATGCAAATACGCCTCGGCGCCGAAGAATTTCGTCCCCGGGTGATCGATGGGGAAACGCACGCCCCACGGCACGGTGGTGGGGTGCCCGTAGCAGCAGCCGTTCATGAAACAGCCCATCGAGCGGTGAATGGCCAGCCCGAGCCCCGCATACGGCGAGAAAAGGTCGCCGAGCGGCAGAAACTTTTCGCGGCGCATGACCCACATGTAAAATATCACGCACACGAAGCTGCCGATGAATCCGCCGTAAAAAACGAGGCCGCCCTCCCAGAACGCGAGCAAACGCCACGGCTGGTCGGCGTAATCGGCCCATTGCGTGACGACGAAAAGGATTCGCCCACCGGCGAGCGTACCGATGATCGTCGCCATCGCGGCGTTCATGGAGGTCTGGGGGTTGATGTTTTCGAGCCCGGAACGTCGATGGATGAGCGCGATGTTGACGGCGAAGGCCGACGCCATGGCGACGCTGTAGCTGCGGATGGGATAGGAGCTGTACCCGCCGCGAAAGAACGTCAGCGCGTGATCCAGATTGAAATGAAACGCCGGATCCTGAACGAAGACCTTCTTGTAATGGGCGAACATGTAGATCGCCCAGCCCACGAGCACGGACGAAATAGCGAGGCCCACGCACGAGATCGCGAGCTCGCGGCGGTTTTCGAAGGTGCGCCGACGCAGATAGAGAATCCAGAACGCCGACAGCACAATCCCCGCGATGAGCGCGGCGATGTTGTCGCGCAGTTCGAACAGCACGCGATGCACGATGGCTCCTTTCGTCCGCCCGCGAAACGTATACGCGATGCCCCACCGGCGTGCAAGATTGCGTTGCGCATTGCCCGGCACGGGCAAACGCGTATCATGCGCGCATGCACAAGACTCTGACGATCGCCGCGTTTCTCCTGGCCGTTTCACTGCTCGGCTCGACCGTCCACGCCGCGGAGCTCGCCTTCGACTTCGGCACGCCCGACGACTTCAAGGCCGAGAATCCCGTTTGGATTCCGCCGCAGCCGGTGAACTGGTGGTGGTGGGGGAACCACGACCCCAAGACGTTCATCCGTTACGAAACCGCCGAGAAGCACTGGTGGGTCACCAAGCCGCGCGGCAAGGATTCCGACATCGCGATCTCGTCGCGCGTGCTCAAGCACCGGCACTTTGGATTTATCCGTTCAAAAACGCTCGAAGGCGCGAAGTCGATTCATCTCGCGATCCGTTTCAAGGACAACCTGCTGGCGCCCGTGACGATCTGGGCGCGTGGAAAGTCCGATTGGGTCGCGATGGGCAAGCTCGGCGGAACAAACGACCACCAATGGAAAACCTGGACGGGCGAAGCGCGCGCACAGGATGTGTCCACCGTCGGCGACTACTACGAGTTTCGCATCTCGAATCAGGACTACGGCGATCTCATGGGCGATCTGCCCGTGGACCGCGTGCGCGTGTCGGATGCGCCGTCCGCGCCCGAGGCCGACGTCGCGGGATTCTGGCCGACGCCGCCCGCGTCGAAGTTCGCGAATCTCGGTCGCACGCAGAGCTATCGCGCGGGCGCGAAGCCGATGTACGCCGTGGGCGGCATGATCAAGGGTGCGCGCAAGACGACGTGGAAGGAGTTCAAGGACGCGGGCGCGAACCATGTGAACCTGCAATCGTGGGAATTCAACTGGCGGCGCAAGTGGGAGGTGTATGCCGACGAGCGCTTTACCGACCGCGTCCGCTTTGGATTCGGCGACTGGAACGACGCCTGCGCCGACGCGGGCGTGACGTGCTCGGCGCAGTTCTTCACCGACTCGCGCTCCTATTGGATCGAGTCGCAATACGGCGGCGAGGAGAACATGCTGCGCGCGCTCGGCGAGGTGGTGAAATTCCACAAGGGCGCGAGCGCCAACCTCGTGTGGTATCCCAAGGACGAGGCCGATCACGACGACCCCACGTGGGGCGCGCCGCCCGAGTTCGTCCTGCAGATGACCGACACGATCCGCAGAAACGATCCCGACACGCCCGTGCTGCTGCTCTTTCAGGGTTGGAAACCGCGCGTGTACGAAATCTACCGCGACGCCATGGACGTGGCCGCGTTTGACGTCTATCCGCTCGGGGCATCGCCGCCGCGCTCCGTCACCGAGATCGCCGACCGCGTGGACGACATGCGCCGCCAACTCGGCGATTCGAAGGCGCTGTGGGCCGTCGTGGAGGCGCACGACGGTGAACACGTGCGGCAATCGGGCAAACAGCTCAACGCCGAGCAGACATCGGTGCAGGGCTGGCTCGCGCTCGCGCACGGCGCGCAGGGCGTCATCTTTTTCATGGACAACGAGGGGCGCTTCCTCGACGCGACCGACATGCCCGGTCCGTGGAAAGGGATGACCCAATTCGCATCCGAAATCACGAACGCGAAGACCGGCATCGAAAGTTTTCTCGTGCCACCCGCGCGCATCGTGGACATCATGGGCGAGAGCGGCGAATCGCGCGTGTGGAAGCCCGAACTGCACACCACACTGCGTCGCCGCGCCGATGGGCAGATGGCGCTCATCGTCGTCAACACCTCGCCCGACGCGGTGCACAACGCGCGCATGTGGGTGAAGGGACTGAAGGCGGGGACGCGCGTCGAGGTCCGCTTCGAGAATCGCGGGCTCGCCGCCGAGGACGAGGTGATCGTCGATTCGATCGACGGCTACGGCCGACGCGTCTACGTCTTCCCGGGGCCGGGCGCATGACGACGATTCACGAGCCGAGCCGCGTCGCATATCGCGCGCGCAACGAACACGGCACCGGCACACCGGTCGTGTTCGTGCACGGTGCGGGCGGCAACAAGCTCACTTGGCTCAGCCTCACGCGCGACCTCGCCAAGCGCTGGCCCGACCGGCCGCTGTACATCATCGACCTGCCGGGGCACGGCGACGCACCGGGCCCGGGGCGCGGTCTCGTCAAAGACTACGCCGAGGACTTTCGGAAATTTCTCGAAGGTGTCTGCGGACGTTCCGCCGATCTCGTCGGGCACTCGATGGGTGGCGCGATCGTGCTGACGCTCGCGCTCGACGCACCGCGGATGGTGCGCCGCGTGGCCACGGTCGGCAGCGGATATCGGCTCGCGTTCAACCGGCAGATGATCGAAGCCTTCGAGGCCGACTTCTCGCTCGCCATGTCCTTCGTGCGCGAGATCGGTTTCGCATCGGTTTCCGATCCCGCCGAGATGGAAGCGATGATGGCGGGGCTCATGTCGTGCGATCCCGAGGTCGCCCTCGGCGACTTTCGCGCGTGCGCGGAATACAGCGTCAAGGACCGCATCGCCTCGCTCGTGCCGCCGCTCGCGGTCTATTTCGGCTCCGCGGATCTGCTCACCGACGAGCGACGCAATCTCGCGCTCGCCCTCGCGGTGCCCGGCGCGATCCACCACCGTTTCGAGGGCGCGGGCCACATGCTGATGGTCGAACGCACCGCCGAGCTCGCCGCGCGCCTCGCCGAATTTCTCGATGCCCCCTGATCCTTTTCTTCAGGCATTGGAAGCGGCCTTCGAGCCGAATCGAATCATCGCCGGCGTCGATGGCCTCGATCCCTACGCGCGCGACAATAAAATCTCGGGCGTGCCGCCCATCGCCGTCGTGTGCCCGACGGGCGAGGACGAGGTCGTCCGCCTCGTGCAATTGTGCCGCGAGCACCGCGTGCCCATCGTGCCGCGCGGCGCGGGAACCGGCACGGTCGGCGGGGCGGTGCCCGAGTCGCGGTGCGTCGCCGTCGATTTGACGCGCATGACGCGCATCCTCGAAATCGATCCGGGCGACATGGTCGCGCGAGTCGAGCCCGGGATCGTGACGGAAGTCTTTCAGGCCGAGGTGGAGCGCGTAGGACTCTTTTATCCGCCCGACCCCGCATCGGCCGATCGGTGCACGATCGGCGGCAACGTGGCGACTAACGCCGGCGGCCTGCGCGCGGTGAAATACGGCGTGACTGGCGACTGGGTGCTCGCGCTCACGGCCGTGCTCGCCGACGGGCGCGTGGTGCGCACGGGCCACCGCACGCGCAAGGGCGTCGTCGGCTACGATTTGGCGCATCTATTCGTCGGCTCCGAGGGCACGCTCGGCATCATCACCGAAATCACCGTTCGCCTTGCGCGGCGGCCCGAGGCGCGACGCACCCTGATCGCGTCGTTCGTCGATCTGCCCGCGTGCGCGTGTGGCGTGCAAGACGTCCTGGAAAGCCCCGTGCTGCCGAGCGCGATCGAGATGGTGGACGCGGAGTGCGTCGCCGCGGCGCGGGCGGCGGGGCATGCGTCGCATTTCGACGGTCCCTATCTGCTCATCGAGGTGGACGGCCGCGCCGAGGTCGTCGCACGCGAGATCGACGAGGTGGCGGCGATCGTCCGCACGCACGGCGCGCGCGTGACGCTCGCTCGGGACGAATCGGAATCGAGGGCATTGTGGGACGCGCGAAGAGCCATGAGCGATGCGCTGCGCGACGCCGCGCCGAAGAAGATGTCGGAGGACATCACTGTACCGCTGTCGCGGCTCGTGGACGTGCTCGACGGTGTGCGCGACCTCGCCGCGCCGCGCGGTCTTCGCCATGTCAGCTACGGTCACGCGGGCGACGGCAATTTGCACGTCAACATTCTGTATGATCCCGCCGAACCAGGTGCCGATGAGCGTGTCGCCGCGTTCCGGTCGGATCTCTTCGATCTCACACTTCACCTCGGCGGAACCATGTCGGGCGAGCACGGCGTGGGCATCGCCAAGCGCCCCTTCATCGCGCGCGAGCTCTCACCCGAAAGCCTCGACGTTCACCGGGCGATCAAGCTCGCGCTCGATCCCGAAAACCTGCTCAACCCCGGCAAGATCTGGTAAGTCACTCGAGTTCCGACGCCCACGTGACGCGATCGCGCCCGGCTTCCTTCGAGTGATAGAGCGCGCCGTCCGCGGCCGCGACGAGCGCGGACAGATCCTCGGCGTCCTGCGGGACACCCGCGATGCCGAGGCTGATCGTCACGCGGATTCGCCGACCGCCCTCGACCGGCACTTCGAGCGCCGCGACCTTTTTTCGCAATCGTTCGGCGAATTTGCGCGCGCCCGGCGGCGTGGTGCTGGGCAGCACGATCGCGAACTCCTCGCCGCCCCATCGGGCCGCCGTGTCGACGTTGCGGATCTCGCCGTGGATCGCTCTTGCGACGGCGCGCAGCACCTCGTCGCCCGCGGGGTGGCCGTAGGTGTCGTTGACGCGTTTGAAGTGGTCGATGTCGAGCAGGATGAGCGATAGACCGGACTTCGTCCTCGCGAATCGTGCGATCTCGCCCGCGAGCGCGGCGTTGAAGGCGCGGCGGTTCATCAGCTCCGTCAGGCTGTCGGTGGTGGCGAGCTGCTCCATCTGTTCGTAAAGCCGCGCGTCGTTGACCGCCACCCCCGTCAGGATCATCAGCGATTCGAACAGGCGCAGCGTGTAATCGTTGAACGCGTCGGGCCGCTCCCAAAAAAAAGCGACGCTGCCCTCGACGCGGCCGCGGTACTCGAGCGGAAGCGCGAGCGCACTCTGATAGCGCGAAATGCGCAGTTCGGATGGAAAGAGCTGCGTCGAGAGCTGAGCGACGTTTCGCACGGCGAGGATCTTGCGGTCGCGCGCCATGCGGATCGCCTGGGCGTCCGATTCGCTGATTTGGGTCCCGATCCATTTCGAGGGGAGCTGATCGACCGCGGTCACGCGCCACGTCGACGATGACGCGACCGGCAAGATCACGAGCGCCGCGTCGAACGGCAGAATCGCCCGCCCCGCTTCGAGCGTCGTCGCGAGCACGTCGTCCACCGTCAGCGTTTCGGTGAACTTTTTCGCGAGCGCGTAGAAGGTCGCGTACTCGCTGCGTTCGCGGGAGATGCCGGCCATGGAACGCGCGGCGCGGAACGCGTCGACCACGCGCGATGCCACATGGCCGAGCATCTCGAGGTCCGCGGCGTCGAACGCCTGCACGCGCGCGCTGTCGGCGACCACGACGCCGAGCGCCTTGCCGTCGAACATGAGCGGGACGGCGATGAGCGAACGCACCCCCGCGCGCTTGCGGCGATACTCGAGCGGCACGCGGCGCGGATCGAACCGCCCCACGAGGATCGGCTCGGCCTTGCGCAAAACGAGCGAGAGCAGCGCGCTGTCCGCGGGAACGAGCGCCTCCAGGTCCATCTCGGCGGGATCGCCCGACATCGCGCGCACGCGGGCGAACGCCTCGTCGCGGTTCAGAAAAATCGTCACGCAGGCGTCGGCGCGCAGTCCGACACGGCCGATCTCCATCAGGTCGGTGAGTTCCGAGTCGAACTCGCGGGTGTACTGTGCGCCGCCGCGTTCGACCTCGTCGGTCAGCACGGCGGGCAGTTCGCCATCTCCGTGCGGCGCGAGATCGTCCACGTCGGTCGTCAACCGGTCGAGCTTCGCGACCGCACGTTCGCGCTGGCGGCGCTCGCCGAGCAGGAACACGCCGACGACGCCGACGAAGGTGAGCGACATGGCGAGATGGCTCGCGATGGTGAGCCAGATGTCGATGGCGTCCGCCGAGGTCGGATCGCCCGGCGTGAACATCGCCCCCCGATGCCTCGCCATCATCTGAACGAATTCCAGCACGCCCAGCAGACCGGCGTATGCGGCGGAGAGCGCGGGGCCCCACGCGATCACGAACAGGCACAGGATCAGATAGTTGAGCGGATAGAACAGCGGGCGATAAGTGTCGCCGGGAATCTGGATCACGAGGTTCGTCGCCGCCAGAATCAGGAGCGCGAGATCGAAGTCATGCCGCCCAGCGCCGCGCGCACCGGACGACCGCGGGCCCGCCGCGAGCGTGAGCCGTACCAGCAGATACGCGAGGAACGCCACGAGCGCCCACAGGCGCCAGTTCCACCACGGTTCGTCGCCGGTGAAACGCGAGGCATCGAATTGGCGAAAGACGATGAGGACGAGGGCGGAAAAGGCGATCAGGTATCCGTGATGGTCGGCGAGCCGTCTCACCGTGGCGATCCGGTCCGCTTCAGCGCTGCGCCGTGTTCACGTGCGCGTCGAACACGAACACCGTCTCCCCGGGTTCGACCATGCCGAGCCGCTCGCGAATCTCCCGCGTAATGCGCGCGTCGTCTCCGCGAAGCTGCTCGATCTCGCGGGCGAGTTTGTTGTTTTCACCGTGCAGCGTGGCGATCTCGTCGTTCAGCGCACTCACTTGGCTGCCGAGATGCCAAACCTTGATGAGACCAGAGTCGGCGAAGACGAGATACCCGAGGCTCAGAATGAACAGCCCAACCATCACGCAAAGGACGGTTCTTTCGCGTGTCCACTCCTTGGGCTCCATCCGCTTCTCCATGAGGCGAACACAATATTACCCGTGAATTCCATGACATACAAGCGTTTTTCGAGATTTTTCTTGAATTTCCAAGCGAATGAGCGTCGACGCATTCACCGATTCGTGTGCATCCCGCCCTGACCGACCGGCTCGAGCGGATCGAGCAACTCCGCTTCGGGATTCACGCGCCGCAGCGGCAGTCCGTCGAGCTGCTTGAACAGCAGACGCATGCCCTTCATGTCGTTCGCCTGCGACTGGTGCGCGCGCGTGAATTGCATTGCGGCTTCCACGCACGACCGACCCTGAAGACACGGCTGATGGATGTCGAAGACCTCGGTCGGCTCTTCGGGATCCGCGGAGCCCAGCGCCTGCGCGAGCCACAGCTTTGAGAGCACCCAATACACGCGCTCCACGTGGTGCGGCGCGCCGGGCAATTCCTTCGTGTCCGTCGCGGCGAGCCGCGCGGCAGCGAGCGCGAATCGCGCCGAAAGCTGGTGCTCCGGGTGGCCGGTGCCGCCGCGCCCCGGTGAGAGCGTCAGAATCGCGTCCGGCTTGAAATCGCGGATCTCCTTCGCGATGAGCACGGTGGGATCGCCCTGACGCATCCATCGCGCGGCGATCTCGTGGCGAGGCGGAAACGAGCTGCCGGGGAGCGGCGCGTTCCAGTAGGGGGCATGTTTGAGCGACGCGCCGTAAAGCCTCGCCGATGCCGCGATCTCGGTCGCGCGGACCGTGGCGAGATCCGGCAGACAGCCGCCGGGGATGCAGCATTCGCCGCCCGCCGCGTCGGTGAGCACGACGAAGTGCAGCGCGCCACCGCTCTTGCGCGCGACCTTGGCGAGGATCGGCCCCGCGAATCCCTCATCATCGGGATGCGCCGCCACCCACATCACGCGCCGGGGCGTATCGAGCCACTCGTCGAGCGAATCGCCCGGCGCGGCGGTGCGCACGTATTTCGCGGAACACCCGATCGCGACGGCGATCACCGTCATCGCGGCGATTCCCGGGACAAATCTATTCATTCGGATTCCCCGACCTTGGGCACGAGCACGACCTTTATAAGCGGCGACGCCGGGACGGTAAAGCGATGGACACGATTCCATTCGGAGATAGAATCGGGCCAATCACGGGGGATGACATGAACTGCCACTTTTGGATTGCACTGTTCGCCGCGTCGATGGCCTTGGCGATTCTGCCCGCCTGCGACGGCGGGTCGGACGACGACGACACGGGCTCCGTGGAAGATGACGATGTCGTGGACGATGACGATTCCGACGACGACGATTTCCATGACGATGACGACGGGGACGACGACACGCCCTTCTACGACGACATCGTGCTGGAAAACGAGGCGCTGCGTCTGACGATTCACCCACGCCCCTTTGGTTGGCGGCTCGAGTCCGCCGACGACAAGGCGCTCGTCGCGCAGACCCTCGATTACGGCGTGGGCGAGTCTTTCTTCTATTTTCGCGGCGAGACGCGGCACGACCTGCACTCGTTCATCGGCGCGACGACGCAAACGGACGCGGCGAGCGTGGTCTACCGGACCAGCGAGGGCGTCGAGGCGACGATCCGTTTTTCGTTCGAGGCCGGACGCGAACTGAAGGTCGAGACGACGCTCGACCAGCGACCCGGCAATCTCTCGATCGGTCAAGATGTGCAGCTCGTCGACGACGAGGCGATCTACGGCGCGGTCGAGCGCATCTCGTGGGACCCGTGGACCAGCGAACGCAATCCCACCGATCTGGGGTCCCTCGACCGGCGCGGCCAATGGCACTCGATGATCGTTCAGGGCACCATCGGCGTGTATACGCCGTTCTTCCACAGCAGCGCCGGCTACGGGCTCTACGTCGATACGACATTCTACGGCGAGTTCGACTTCGGCGCGACGCGGCCCGATCGCCTGCGTTTTCACTTCCGCGCGCGCGGTGATCGGTCGCCCGTGCAGGCGTTTCGCGTTTTCTATGGTCCAAAGCACGACGACATCCTCGACGCCTACACGGCGCTCACCGGTCGCCCTTTCGTGCCGCCCGACTGGGCGTTTCGGCATTGGCGATGGCGCGACGAGCACGCGAAGGTCACGGGCGACCTCGACGGAAACACGATCAACGGCGAAGTGGCCGAGGACATCAACCAGTACGAAGCGCTCGAAATTCCCTTCGGCAACTACATGATCGATCGCCCCTACACCCCCGGCGAGCAGGGCTTCGCGGAGTTTTCGTGGGATGTCGATCGATTCCCGAATGCGGACGACATGATCCAGTCGTTCGAGGATCGGGACATACGCCTCATCATCTGGGGCGCGCCGTGGGCCATCGGCGATGAGCCCGGCCAGAACGGCGCCGAGGCGCAGGCGCTGGGCTATCTGGCGCCGGGCAGTCCCGACCACATCGACTTTACCAACCCGGCGGCATGCGACTGGTGGCGCGAAAAGCTCGTGACGTGGGTGACGGACAACTCCATCCACGGCTGGAAACTCGACCGCGGCGACGAGACGCAGCCCAGCCTGCCGGGTGAAATCTATTTCGACGGACGCGGCGGCGAGGAGGTACGCAATCACTACCCGGTGCTCTACCAGCGCTGCTACTTCGATGCGATGAACGAAGCATGGGGCGGCGACTTCGTGAACAAAGCCCGCGCGGGGTGGGCCGGCAGCCAACAGTACGTGATCCTTTGGGGCGGCGACACGCGCGGCAACGTCAACGAACGCCCTACCGATCTGGGGCTGCGCAGCGCGATCCTGTCGATGCTGCATGCGTCATTCATGGGCTTCCCGGTTTGGGGTTCGGATACGGGCGGCTATCAGGAGTTCCGCGACCGCGAGGTGTTTGCGCGGTGGCTCCAGTTCTCGGCGTTCACACCGCTCATGGAGATCGGCGGTCAGGGCGATCACGCGCCGTGGAATATGCCCACGGACCCGGCCTACGACGAGGAACTCATCGACATCTACCGCACCTACACGCAGCTCCACCACGACCTGGTCGACTATCTGCACGCTCAGGCCGAGATCGCGGGCGAGACGGGGCGTCCGATCGCGCGGCCGCTGGTCTTCGATCACCCCGGCGACCCGAACGTGAAGCGGATGTGGGATGAATATATGCTCGGTCCCGACCTGCTCGTCGCGCCGGTGTGGGAATCGGGTTCGCGCGGGCGCGATGTCTATATCCCTTCGGGCGAATTCGTCGACTACTGGACGCGCGACGAGATCGAAGGACCGACGACCATCGAGGCCGACGCGCCGCTCGATCGAATCCCGCTTTACGTGCGCAAGGGCGCGACGATCTTCGGCGAAACGTGGTGACGAAAAACCGGGCGGCTCAGTAGTAGGGCGCGCGGCCCGCGGCGTGGTCGGTGTCGTCCACGATCTGGACGACCTCCGGGAAGTGCTTGCGGACGAGTTCCAGAATGCCCTGTTTCACCGTGACCGTGGACATGCCGCAGCCCTGACACCCGCCGCCGAGGCGGATGACGAGCTGGTCGCCTCGCAGGTCCACGAATTCCGCCCAACCGCCGTGATCCGCCAGCGCGGGATTGATACGGTCGGAAAACAGGGCGCGGATTCGGTCGTTGCGGGTGTCGTCGGGAGATGCCATGGCGACGCTCCGGGCGCGGGGAATCTCACGGTCAAAGTATGCCCTGCGACCTTCGCATGTCAAACGCAAAGATGGAATGGCGCGAGCTTCCCTCCGGAGCGTTGATTTTCCAAGGCGCCCGTGCAAGATGCGCCGACCCGATGGCCGTTGTTCGGCTTCGGGGGATGGAAAGCGCCGCCAAATTCTCGCGTTGAGGTGACGTCGTCGATGCTCGCGTTGTGGGTCGGATTTTTCGCCCTGGTCTTCTTGCTGCTCGCCCTCGATCTCGGCGTGTTCAATCGCAAGGACCACGAGATCGGCATCCGCGAGGCGTTCGGCTGGACGATCTTCTGGATCAGCCTCGCCCTCGTCTTCAACGCCGTCCTTTATTTTTTCTACAAGCACCACTGGATGGGGCTCGGGCTCGATCCGCGTTATCCGTCCGACGGCCCGCAGGCCGCGATGCTCTTCTTCACGGCCTACGTCGTCGAAAAATCGCTCTCGCTCGACAACATCTTCGTCATGGCGCTGATCTTTTCGTACTTCGCCATCCCGTTGAAGTACCAGCATCGGGTGCTGTTCTGGGGCATCGTCGGCGCGCTCGTGCTGCGCGGCGTGATGATCGGCGCGGGCGTCGTGCTCATCCAGAAATTCTCGTGGATGATTTACGTCTTCGGCGGCATCCTGGTCGTCACGGCGATCAAGATGGCGACCTCGGGCGACGAGGAAGTGGAGCCCGAGAAGAACCCGCTGTTGCGCCTCGTACGCCGTTGGTTCCCGGTGGTGACGCGATTCGAAGGCCACAAATTCTTCGTACGCGAGAACGGCCGGCTCGCCGCCACGCCGCTGTTGCTGGCGCTGGTGGTCGTCGAAAGCACCGATGTCGTCTTCGCCGTCGATTCCATCCCCGCGGTCATCGCCGTCACGCACGACCCCTTCCTCGTTTTCACGTCCAACGTCTTCGCGATTCTGGGACTGCGTTCGCTGTATTTCGCCCTCGCGGCGGTGATGAACAAGTTCCGCTTCCTCAAGGCGAGCCTCGTCTTCGTGCTCGGGTTCATCGGCGTGAAGATGCTCCTTTCGCATCATCTTCATATCTCGACCGCGATCTCGATGGCCGTCATCGGCGCGGCGCTCACCATCGGCATCGTCGTCTCGGTGATCGCCTCGTATCTGGACGAGGCCCCCAAACGCACCGAGGAGGGCGCGCGGATTCCGCTGGGCGACCGGCTGAGCGAAAAAACCCTGCGCAAGATCTGGATCGCGCTCTCGGGCGGGACGCTGATTCTCCTGGGTCTCGCGATGCTCGTCCTGCCCGGACCGGGCTTGATCACGCTCGCCGGCGGGTTCGCGGTGCTCGCGACGGAGTTCACCTGGGCGGCGGTGGTGACCCGTCACATCCGCCGCCACGCCGAAGCGCTCGCCGAAAAGGCCAAATCCGCCGTCAGGTGAGTGAAGGCATCAACCGTCCAGTCGGTACGACATTTTGCACAAAAAAAAGCGATACCGGAGGGGCAAAGCCGGTACCGCGAGAGGAGATTTGCCCTGCCGCGAAACGGGTTGGTTTCGGGGCAACTTGCGTGGTCGTAGATGAGCAATCCCTGTGCCAAGGACTGCGCGCGCTCTAAGTGGTGAATTTTCCGACGCCCGAGCGCAACCCCGGAGAATCGCCACGGGTTTTCCGCCACGAATTTCCACGATCCGCCTCAGAATTCTGATTGACGCCTTCGTCGGCACCCGTGCCGTAATCAGGAAAAAGCCCGACCTCGCGGCCGGGCTTTTCGCGTATCGGGATGTTCGACCGGGCTACTTTTTCGACTCCACGCGGCGGAACGGGTTGAGCCAGGACGCAAACGGCGGCGCGGAGCGCGTCTGGATAAACACGTCGCCCGTGCCCCGATAGCGGCAGACGAGGCCCTCGCCCGACAGGAACGTGGCCTTGAGCCCGCCCACCGCCTCGACGTTGAAGGTCATGCCCTCGGGGAAGGCGACGATGTGCGTGGTGTCGACGATATACTCGCCGTTCACCGACACCTTTTGCAGCCCGCCATAGCTGTTGAAGAACACGTGGCCCGTGCCCGACACACGCAGCATGAACAGGCCCTCGCCCGAAAAGAAGCTCTGCACGCCGCCGAACTTCGTCTCGGTCGTGATGTCGCCCGTGTGGCACAGGTAAGCGCCCCTCTGCACGAAGTACGCGTTTCCCTTCAGCTCCAGCACGTCCACGTCGCCCGGAGCCGACGGCGCGAACTCGATCGATCCCGCCTGGCCCTCGGGGTGGTAGTCGTTCGTAAAGAAGCTCTCTCCGCCGACCATGCGCTTCAGGCCGCCCAGCAGACCGCCCTTCGACTTGGTCTCGATCTTCATGTTCGGGCTCATCGCGACCATCGCGCCGGTCTCGGCGGTGACCTTTTCGTTCGCGTCGAGCGTGAGGCGAACGAGGGAGAAATCGGGCTTGCCGACAATTTCGTATTTCATGGTCTCACCTCACTGCTTTCGCGGCGGCAGTTTGGGCCCGATGAACTGCCCGAATGCCGGCGCGTTGTGCGTCTGCATGTAGAGCCGGCCCTTGCCGGTGAACTCGCAGACCAGACCCTCTCCCGACAGCAGCGTGGCCTTCCAGCCGCCGACCTTGCGCACCTTGTATTGCAACGTGTCCTCATAGGCGGCGATGTGGCCCGTGTCGCAGATGAACGTGCCGTCGATGTCCTTGTGAAAGATGCCGCCGAAACTGTTGATGAGCAGGCTCCCCGCGCCGCCGAACTTGATCCAGAACACCGATTCGCCGGAGAAGAAGCCTTTCATGCCGCCGAACTGCGTGTCCATGGTCATGCCGTCCGAGCACGCGAGGAAGCTCGACGACTGCACGATCATGGTCTTCGTGCCGTCGAGTTTCAAATGCTCGATGTCGCCGACCAGCGTGGGCGCGAAGCACACGTGACCGGCCTGATTCGCGGTGAATTTGTTGATGAACACGCTCTCGCCCGCGAGCAAACGCTTGGCTGCCTGAAGCAGGCCGCCCGCGCCGCCTTTGGAGAACGTGTCGGTGGTGACCGTCAGGCCCGTGCTCATCGACACCATCGCGCCGCCCTCGCTGCGCACGGCCTCGCCCTCGGCGAGTTCGACCTTCGCCATGGCGTAAGAGGGGCGGGACAGGATTTCGATATTCATGATCGCCCTCCCTTATCGCATCGGCAGCATCGGCGTGAGCCAGCCGATGAGCGAGGAGACGGTTCGACTCTGGATGTAAAGCTTGCCGTTGCCCGAGAACTCGGCGACGAAGCCCTCACCCGACAGCAGCGTGGACTTGAGCCCGCCCACGCGCTTGACCTTGAACTTCAGCGTGTCCTCAAAGGCGACGATGTGGCCCGTGTCCACCACGTAGCCGCCCTGCACGTCGATCTCGATGATCTTGCCGTAGCTGTTGTACCACAGGTCGCCCTCGCCCTTGATTTCGAGCAGGAAGAGCCCCTCGCCCGACATCATCGACGACACGCCGCCGTACTTGGTCTTCAGCTCCACCGACGGCGAGCTGGCGAGAAACGCCGAGCCCTGCATCACGAACGATTTGCCCTTCTCGATCTTGCGGTGCAGGATCTCGCCGGGCACCGTGGGCGAGAGGATCAGTTCGCTGGCCGCATCCTTCGCGGTGTAGGTGTTCTGGAATACGCTCTCCCCTCCCAGTAGCCGGCGGATGAGCGCCTTGAAGAACCCGCCGTAGGCCTTCGTGGAAATGTCGAAATTCGGCGACATCCCCACCATGGCCCCGGCCTCGGTACGGACCTGCTCCCCCGAATCGAGCGTCAAAAAGAGGCTCGCGAAGGACGGTCCGTGACGCACTTCGTGTTTCACGGCGAAGACCTCCCTGCGCGGCGCAAGCGCCGGCGTTCGCGGATACGGATAAATGGAAATCGCGGGAACCCGCCCGCTATCTAGCACGCGGCCTTGAACCGGGTCAACGAAATTCGAGAAATAAACGATGCGACGGCTCATGGACAACCGATCGTCGGCGCGGTTAAGTCGCATCACGAGGAGGGATACATGGCGACGCAGACGGCGGTGTTCGCGGCGGGGTGTTTTTGGGGAGTCGAAGAGGTGTTCGCGCGGACGCCGGGGGTGACGGCGACGGCGGTCGGCTACACCGGCGGCGTTCTCGACGAGCCCACCTATGAGGACGTGTGCACCGAAACCACGGGGCATGCGGAGGCCGTGCGTGTCGAGTTCGATCCGGCCCTCGTCGCCTTCGAGGAACTGCTGCGGATCTTCTTCGCGAATCACGATCCGACGACGCTCAACCGGCAGGGCCCCGACGTGGGCACGCAGTATCGCTCGGCGGTGTTTTTTCAGGACGATGCGCAGCGCGCCGCGACGCTCGCCATGATTCGCGAACTCGAGGCGTCCGGCCGATTCGCGCGAGCAATCGTCACCGAGGTCGTGCCGGCCGAGGCGTTTTTCCGCGCCGAGGAGTATCACCAGCGCTACCTCGAGAAGCGCGGGTTGTCGCACTGTCACGTCTGATGCGGCGGCTCTTCGACGAAGAAGGCGCGATTGTTTGGGGGACGAAGACCGGGCGGCCGAGCAGGCGTTCTAGCCCGTAGCGCGACTTGGCGATCTCTTCGCCCACCGACTCGTCATCCGGCAGGCCTGCTGCGTCGATCACAACACAGCCGTTCTGAATTTCGATCGCGCGCACTCGAACTCCGCCGTCCCGATGGGCCGCAAGCGCGCGGGCGAGACGCAGCGTCGCCGTGGCGACCGGAACGAGGTTTGTGTCCTCGCCGGGAATCGGCACATACGGCGCGTCGAGGCATTCGACGACGCGCGCAATGCGTTCCATGTCGTCCAAAGACAGCCCCACCGGCGGGGTCAGCTTTCTGATGAGCTGGGCGCCGCGCGACGTTTCCTTTCGCCCCACGCGATCGCCCTTCCCCCCAGCGCGATAGACGCGCGACGCGGCCAGTAACGTGCTTCGGGTCGAAGGGTCGGCGAAGCGCGGATCGCTCGTCGCCGCGGCCAGCGTGTCGAAAAGCTCGATCGCGAGCCGCGACGCATGCCGCGCACGGGCATGGCGTTCGTCGCGAAACGCGGCCCACGCATCGAGTGTGGCAACAGCGCTCGCCGCAAGGTCTTCGCCCATCGGCAGTCGGTTCCGCCACGTCCGCCATCGCGAGTCGCGACCGACCATGAGCGAGCGATAGGCGTCGATGCGCGCGCGTCGCTCGTTCACGATCGCAACGCGCCATCGCGCGCGCGCCTCGGTGCGAAAATCCGGCCCCAGCGTGCCGAGCAGTTCCCACAGCACATCGAGGTCGTGAACCTCACCCAGCAGATCCTGCAGCATCTTCAGGTCTGCTCCCCAATCGCGGTGCAGATCGGGCAGAAAATTCTCGACCGTGTAACGCAGTCGTTTGATGCCAATGCGCAGCCGGTGCCACGCGACATTGCCCCGGTTTTTCAGCGCGAGGCGGTGTAGGGCGTGGGCTTCATCGAACCGGCGCAGCGCGAGGTTGCGATAGACGGGCCCGCCGAGGTCGAGCATCTCGGTGCGCGGGACGAGGTCGGTTTCGTGGCGTTCCCATGTATCGACATCGAATCGGCGAAGCGGCTTTTCGAGCTCGATGCGCAGCTCGGCCTCGTGCCCTTCGAGACGGCCGATCGCCAGAGCGGTGATGGGGTCGTCGCCATCGCCAAGCCGCGCGACCCAATCCATCAGCACATGCGTGTCGCGCATAGCGCCGAGGGCATCGAAAAGACGTCGACCGTCGCGGTTCATCGCGCGCCAGGCTGGATAGGGGTCGATGTCGCGCAATCCCTGCGCGATCGAGCGGCAACGTCGGATCGCGACGCGAAGATCATGCACCGCGTCGGCATCGAAGCTCGCGGCGACCTTCTCGCGCTCGGATACGACCGCACGCATCCAACGTGCGAGCCCGAGTCGGTCGGTTCGTTCTTCGTTCGCGGACATGCCTGCTCCCAACCCCGAATCATTACACGGTCCGCGATGCGACGTGTCAAACGCGACTTGTCGCACAATCGTCACAATCGTCTTCTCCACACTTTGATCGTGACGGGGATTCGTGGCGTTGTTAGACTCTACGCATGCGCGCGATGCTGCTCCAAAGACAGACCCCGATCACCGCTGCACCACTCATTGCGAGGGAGATCGAAGTTCCGTCACCGGGGCCGGGCGAGGTGCGCCTGCGCGTTCGCGCGTGCGGAATCTGTCACACCGATCTGCACATCGTCGAAGGCGACCTCGCACCTCATCGGCTGCCGATCGTCCCCGGTCATCAGGTCGTCGGCACGATCGATGCGGTGGGCGGTGGCGTCGATTCGACCCGCATCGGTTCCCGCGTCGGGTTGCCGTGGCCGTACCGAACGTGCGGCGCGTGCAAATTCTGCCGGAGCGGACGCGAGAATCTGTGCGACGGGGCGCTCTTCACCGGATGGGACGTGAACGGCGGATTCGCCGAGTGGTGCGTCGCCCCGGCGGAATTCATTTACGACCTGCCGGGCGAAATCGACGACGCGCATACCGCACCCCTGTTGTGCGCGGGAATCATCGGCTATCGGTCGCTGCGCCTGTCGGGAGCGACGCCGGGCTCGCGGCTCGGCCTCGTGGGATTCGGCGCGGCCGCGCACATTGCGATCCAGATCGCCGTCGCGCGTGGGGTCGAGGTACACGTCGCCACGCGCTCGCCGTCTCACCGGCGCCTCGCCGAGGATCTGGGCGCGTCGTGGTGTGGCGATGCCCGTGACGATCCGCCCGCGCGGTGGGACGCGGCGATCATCTTCGCACCGGCGGGAGAGTTGGTCGCGAAGACACTGCGGCACATGGAAAAAGGTGCGACGATCGCACTGGGCGGCATCCATATGTCGCCCATCGGGCCGATCGACTACGCCGACTGGTGGGGCGAGCGCGTCATCCGCACCGTCGCCAATTCGACGCGGGATGACGCCCGCGAGCTTCTGGCCGAGGCCGCGCGGGTCGGGGTGACGACGCACGTCGTGGAATACGCGCTTGCCGACGCGAACCGCGCGCTCGCCGATCTGAAGGCGAGCCGCATCGACGGCGCAGGCGTGCTGATTCCGTGACCAAACCCTGGCACGCGTCGTTGCCCTTTCGGGGCGAATCCACTACACATTTGACCTTTGTTTCGGGAGGTGAGCATGCGCGCAGTTTCCGCCGCGTGCGTGGCGATATTGGTCACTGCGACATTCGCTGGTGCCGCAGGGATGGACACGCACGGCGACGTCAGCCAGCGCGCGCGCTGGGCGTTCGACGCGGATGAATTCCCCGACTACGCCGAGATGATTGACGCGCATCAGGACGCGATGCAACCGGGATCGTGTTTCCCCGATTGGGGCTACGCCTTCGGTTTTCCCGACGAATCGGAGTACGCGCACTGGGATCCCTTCTTGCAGTACGTCTCCGAATACATCCGCGCGAACTATCCGCGCCCGTGGGACGAGGCGACGCAAAAGCTCGTCGTCTTCCTGCTCGGGGTCACCGTGCATTCCGTGTCGGACATTTCGTGGCACGGCCTGGCGGGGGTCGATCCGGGGCTGATCGACGTGATGTCCGACATGGAATTTGGCGGTGCGTGGGGCGACGCGCACTCGCTGGCCGACACCGGCGGCGAGATGGTGACCTCGCATAGCCAGACGCTCGATTGGGTTCACGGCGAGTGGTATCTGCCGTCGCAGGACCTGGCGGCGATCTATCACGAGCTCGGATACGAATCCGTCACCGAGGCCGACCTCGTCGGCAACATGTCGGTGCTCTACCTCGCCAGCAAGGCGGTCAAGTACTTCGCTTGGCTCCTTTTCCGCGCGTACGCGATGGATTCCACGTTTCTCGTCGAGCAGTACCAGGACTATTTCAAGGGCGGCCTCGACGACATGGGAATCTGGAGCGCGTGGCATTGGGAGTCCGTGATCGACTGGATCGAAAACGGCGTGCCGATCGCGATGGCCGCGATGCCGCCGATCGCCCACGACGACGGACCCATGAGCCATGCGTTCCTGCACCAGTACGCGCAGATGGGCCGCGATTTTCTGTCCGAAAACAACCTGGAACTGCGCGTCGAGCGTCGGCTGCGCGGGTACTCGGTGCGCCTCGTCGGCGCCGATCGTCTCGATCTGGACCCGCGACCGCGCGCCGCGGACGTGGCAGAAACCGAGCGCGCGTATCCGGTGGACAACGCCATCACGGTTCACGGCAGCGCGCCGTTTTCGTACCTCGGCAAGTCGGTGCTCGCGCGCGACCTGAACGGCGACGGGCGCGACGACCTCCT